>NZ_JBKEBL010000071.1:0-12287 GCF_047973135.1 Paracoccus sp. (in: a-proteobacteria) | reverse complement strand
GGCCGCATGCACCTGCTGACAAGCTGCCCCCGCCGGTGTCGATGCGGCGCCTGCAGGGGCAACCTGTCCGCCATTCCCACCCCGTCCTCCACGCACCCCGCCCGCCGCAATCTTATGCCGGGGGTCCGGGGGACACATATCCTCCCCGGCCATCGCGGGACGCAAATCAGCGGTGATCCGGTGGGGTGCCAGAGGCCGATCCCCGATCCCTAAGGCCCTGCCCTCCTTCACGCAGCCGGTTCCAACGGCAACGACCAACACAACAGTCGCCTTCACCTCCGGGCCGGGACTGCCACGCAACTGACAGCGCCTGTTTGCTTTCACTGCGGCACGCCCCCGGCCCGGCAAGCGCAGCGCAGGCGGAAAGGGGGGTGCGGGCCGGGCAAAGCCCGACCCGCGTGCTGCCGCCCGGGCCGGAGGCGCGCCTTCGGCGCGCGGCCGGTCTGCGGGCAGCCGTGACCGGACGGGATGATCGGCCGCATGCACCTGCTGACAAGCTGCCCCTGCCGGTGTCGATGCGGCGCATGCAGGGGCAACCTGTCCCCCATTCCCACCCCGTCCGCCACGCACTCCGCCCGCCGCAGGCTTATGCCGGGGGTCCGGGGGGCGCATAGCCCCCCCGGCCACCGCGGGACGCAATCCTTGCAGCGCTGAAGTCGCACGAGGTCGCTGGCATTGCGCGGCGGTGGCGCGGGGCCCCTCGGCCTTTGCCGCTTGAAACGGCGGCTTCATGTCCTGCGCGGGGCTTGTGCCGACGGCAATGTCCCCGGATCCCCGCATGTTCCGCTGCGCAACGATTGGCAATCGCGTGCGCGGCGGCTTAGACTGCTGCAAAACACCGGAGCCCTTGCCATGCTTGACCAACCGGCCAGCAAACGCCTTGATTTCGACCTGTCGGATCGCCTGACCAGAGACGAGGGTTGGGTCTATATGACAGGGATGCAGGCGCTGGTGCGGTTGCCGATCCAGCAGCGCAAGCGGGATCAGGCGGCGGGGCTGAACACCGGCGGCTATATCTCGGGGTATCGCGGTTCGCCCATCGGGCGCTATGACATGGAGCTGTGGCAGGCCCGCGAGGCGTTGCAGGCGCATGGCATTGTTTTCCAGCCCGGCGTGAACGAGGATCTGGCCGCGACCGCCACATGGGGCAGCCAGATGGTCGGGCTGTTTCCCGGCGCGCGGGTCGAGGGGGTGTTCTCGATCTGGTATGGCAAGGCGCCGGGCATGGATCGCGCGATGGATCCGATCCGGCATTCGAATTTCGCGGGCACCAACCCCAAGGGTGGTTCGCTGTTGCTGGTGGGTGACGATCACGGGGCGAAATCCTCGACCGTGGCTTGCTATTCCGACTATAATTTCGTCTCGGCAGGCATTCCGCTGCTGGCCCCGGCCAATGCGCAAGAGGTTCTGGATTACGGGCTGCATGGCATCGCGCTCAGCCGGTATGCGGGCTGTCTGGCGGGGATGAAGCTGGTGACGGATGTGATCGAGGGGGGCGGCTCGGTTCGGGTCGGCCCCGATCAGCCGCGCATCGTGCTGCCCGAGGCCGCGCCGCGTCAGGGCATCACCCCCTTCACCCCCATTCTGGAACAAGAGCGGTTGCTTTACGATGGCCGCATCGCCCGCGCGCTGGACTATATCCGCGCCAACGGGCTGAACCGGATCTCGGGTGCCGATGACGCCCGGATCGGGGTCGTGGCGGCGGGCAAGTCATGGCAGGATCTGTCGCAGGCGCTGGCCGGGATGGGTTGGGACGGGCAGTATCTGGCCGGGATGGGGATGCGGCTGCTGAAAGTCGGCGCGGCCTGGCCGCTGGACGACGCCATGGTCCGGCAATTCGCGCAGGGCCTTGAAACCATTGTCGTAGTCGAAGAAAAGCGCCCGTTTCTTGAGGATCAGATCCGCGCTTGCCTGTATGGGCAGGACGGCACGCCGCGCATCATCGGCAAGACTTTCGCCGGGCAGGTCTATGCCCATGACGCGGGCGAGACCGCCTTTCCGAATTTCGGAGAATTTGACCCGGCGCTGATCCGTTCCGTCCTGACCCGCGCGATTACCGATCTGGACCCTGCCGCGCCGGTCTCGGTGCCCAATGCTGCCGGGGGTACGCCGCCGCTGGACAAGCCGGGGGCGCTGCGGATGCCTTCGTTCTGCGCGGGCTGTCCGCATGGGCGTTCGACGCAGGTGCCCGATGGCAGCCGGGCGCTTGCGGGGATCGGCTGTCACACGATGGCGGTGTTCCGCGATCCGCAAAAGACCAACTCGATCACCCAGATGGGCGGTGAAGGTGCGGCCTGGCTGGGCCAGTTCCCCTTTACCGACGAGGGCCATGTCTTTGCGAATATGGGCGATGGAACCTATTTCCATTCCGGCCTTCTGGCGATCCGGGCCGCTGTCGCTTCGGAAGCGAATATCACCTACAAGCTGCTGTATAACGGCTTTGTCTCGATGACCGGCGGCCAGCGGGTCGATGGCGATCTGGATCCGCTGCGGATGATCGACCAGATCCTTGCCGAGGGTGTGCGCGCCGTCGCCCTGGTCGCGGACGAGCCGGACAAATACCACGCCGCCACCCTGCCCGCCAATGTCACCCTGCACCCGCGCGGCCAGATGGATGCGGTGCAGCGGCGGATGCGCGAACTGCCCGGCGTGACGGCGATCATCTATGACCAGCCTTGCGCGACCGAGCGTCGCCGCCTGCGCAAGCGCGGCAAATGGGACGATCCCGACCGGCGCGTCTTTATCAACCCCGAGGTCTGCGAGGGTTGCGGCGATTGTTCCACCGTGTCGGGATGCATGGCGATCGAGCCGCTGGAAACCGCTTTGGGCCGCAAGCGGGTGATCAACCAATCATCCTGCAACAAGGATTTTTCCTGTGTCGAGGGGTTTTGCCCCAGCTTCGTCACCGTCTCGGGCGTGCAGCCGAAACGCGCGGCGGTGGCCGTGGTCAACATCGATTCCAGTGCCCTGCCCAAGCCGGTCTTGCCAAAGGTCGGGGGATCATGGGCGGTGCTGGTCTCGGGGATTGGCGGGGCGGGCGTGGTGACGGTAGGGCAAACGCTGGCCGTGGCCGCCCATATCGAGGGCTGGTTCAGCTCGAATCTGGACATCACGGGGCTGTCGCAGAAATACGGCGCGGTGCATTCGCATATCAAGATGGCCCGCACCCCGCAGGACATGGCCGCGACCCGCATCGCAGCAGCCGAGGCCAATGCGCTGATCGGTTGTGATCTGGTCGTGGCGGCGGGGGATGAGGCCCTGTCGCGGTTGAATCTGGATCACGCGCTGGCCGTGACCGATACCACGCTGGTGCCGACCTCGGATTTCGCCAGAAATCCCGACTGGCGGCTGAATGCCGGGGAACAGATGGCGCGGCTGACCCGCTTGCTGGGCGACCGGGCGCGGGCGCTGGATGCGCAGGGGCTGGCCGCGCGGATTCTGGGCGATGCCGTCTATGCGAATATGGTGCTGATCGGGGCAAGCTGGCAACAGGGCGCACTGCCGCTGTCGCATCAGGCATTGATGCGTGCCATTGATCTGAACGGCATCCGCCCCGCTGAAAACCGCCGCGCCTTCGATCTGGGCCGTCTGGCCATTGCCGATCCCGATGCCGTGGCAGAGATGCTGCCCGCAACGGCTGCCCGCGCCGAAACGCTGACACTGGATCAGGTGATCGCGCATCGGGCGGATCTGCTGACCGGCTATCAGGATGCCGCCCTTGCCCGTCGCTATACCGACATGGTGGCACGGGTGCGCGGGGTGGCGGGGGATGATGCGGCCATGGCGGTATCGCGCGGCTATTACAAGCTGTTGGCCCCCAAGGATGAATGGGAGGTGGCGCGTCTTTATGCGCAGCCCGCCTTTGCGCGCGCGCTGGCCGACACGTTCGAGGGCACGCCGAAACTGACCTTCCATATTGGCGCCTGGCCTCTGGGCGGGCGCGACGGCAGGACCAAGCGGGCCATGCCCGGCGGGCTGATGATGCGTGCCTTTGGCCTGATGACCCGCCTTCGCCGACTGCGCGGCACCGTGCTGGATCCGTTCCGGAACAGTGCCGAGGCGAAACTGGCCCGCCGCCTGCTGGCCGATTACGAGGCCGATATTGATTTCGCGCTGGAACACGCGCGCCGCGCAGCCAGCGCCGAAGTGATTGCCCTGCTGTCCCTGCCTGACCGGATTCGAGGCTATGGCCATGTCCGCGCGCGCCACGCGACCGAGGCCGAACAACGCCGCACCCGCCTGCGCGCGGCGATCAGCGCGTCGCGGCCGCAGGCGGCGTGAGGCCCCGACAGGCCAGCAGATCCCGCGCCTCCTGGCCCAGACCGTTGATGGCGACCGTCACTCCGTGCCCGATCAGCGCCTTGGGATCCGACAGCGCCTGCCGCGCCTGATCCGAGACCGCGCCCACCGCCGCCTCGATCCGAGCCATGCGATCCTGCATCCGCGCCAAAGCCTCGGCCGGGGCCTCGGCCGCCCCCGCCCGCACTTGCGCCAGATCGCCGCGCAGCCCGGCAATCTCATCCGTCAACCCATCCAGCCGCTGCTCCAGCGGTGCGACGACCACCAGACTCCGCGCGACATCTTCGGTGACGGCATGCACCTGTGAACCCAACCGCAACCCCAGCCAAAGGCATAGCGCCACAAGAATCAACGTGGCGTTGATCAGCGCCAGAACCAGTCTGCCCATCGCAGTACCCAGACGCCGAACGAACATGGTGATACCCCCTATGGCATGCCCCGAAACCGATTTGTCCAGCCGGACAATGCGCCCCCCGAATGACCGGAACAAGAGGCAGCAAAGGCCAATCCCCGATCCCCCGACAGAACCTGCGCGCCCGTGACGTCGGCACGCCCCCGACCCGGCAAGCGCAGCGCAAACGGAAAGGGGGATGCGCGCCGGGCAAAGCCCGACCCGCGTGCTGCCGCCCGGGCCGGGGGCGCGCCTTCGGCGCGTGCTCCGGCCTGTGGATGGCACGGCGGGGCACACCGCCGGGAAGGCACCACCTCTCCGCCAGCGACCAAGCGTTGCGCCGCAGGCATTTGCCGGGGGTCCGGGGGATGCAATCCCCCCGGCCACCGCGGGACGCAAAACAGCAGCGGTTCCGTCGCGCCAACCTGCGGGAATCGAAATGCCGGTGTACGCCCTGTGCCGCCCCTGTGCACATCCTGTCCGCGCCCGGTGCCGCCCCAAACCCAGCATTTGCTGGACATTCGGGGTTTCGTGGCCCCACCTGTTGCGCGCACGGCCCAAGCAACGCACGCTCAGGGGTGGGCGCGACGTACCGCCATGTCTTAGTTCCCCCTGCCCTCGGGC
Source organism: Paracoccus sp. (in: a-proteobacteria) (assembly GCF_047973135.1). GTDB lineage: Bacteria > Pseudomonadota > Alphaproteobacteria > Rhodobacterales > Rhodobacteraceae > Paracoccus. The sequence goes on along the minus strand of NZ_JBKEBL010000071.1, from coordinate 6,973 downwards.
GGCGTTTCCGCGCCAAGCAGTCTTTCGGCGGTGAACCTGTCCGTCACCAGCAGGTCAATCACCCCGGTCCGCAGCGCCCCCCGGATCGCTGTCGTTTTCGACTGCCCGCCGGCCAGAGCAATCACCCGGTCCACCGAGGACAGTTCCTCAAGCGTCATGCCGATCACCCTGTCGTCCAGCGGCGTTTTCACAAAGCCGCCATTGGCATCGAAGAACCGCAGGCTCATATCGCCGATGCCGCCTGCCTCTTCGATTTCGGCCAGCTCGCGAGAGGAAAACACATTGCCGCTGCGCGACAGCATCGAGGATGGTTCGATGGCGCCGATGCCGACGATGGCAAGGGTGATCCTGCTGAACAGGTCAAAGGTCTCGCGCACATAGGTGTCGCCCAGAAGAACCAGCTTGGCCTCGCGCGATTGCGCCACGCCGGGCGCGCTTAGAAGATGCGGCTCGGCCCCGGTCAGGCGGGCCAGCCGGGTCGTCAACTGGTTGGCATGGGTCTGGACCGAGGGGTTGCCCATGCCGCCCAGGGTCTGGACGACATATTTCGCCCTGCCCGATTTCATCGGATGGATATTGTCCACCATGCGCAAGATCGTTTCTGACCAGCTTGAGACGCCGATGATCTCATCGACCTGCAAGGTTGCCTCAAGAAAATGTGCCGCCGCCTCGCCGATGCGCGACATGATCGCGCCCTCGCGATCCTCGGAACATTCGACGACGATGGCCTCGGACAGATCAAAGCTTGCGCGCAGCCCGGCCTCAAGCTCGGCATAGGTGCCCGAGGGGGCGACGACCGTGGTGCGCACGATTTCCTCTTCCTGCGCCTTTTTCAGCATCCGGGACACCGTCGCCTGCGATATGCGCAGATGCCGGGCGATGTCGGCCTGCCGCTGGCCGTCCATGTGATACATCTGCGCCACCCGCGCGATCATCCTTAATTCGTTCAGGCGGGACATGCGGCGGTTTCACCTTTCGATCAGGGCGTGAATATATATTCGCTATACATCGTGGACCGTCCGGGCAACCGCTTTTCGCCAGATTTCAAGGCCGTCGCGGCGGGTTGCGGGATCCATGGCCGGAACGATGGGCGCGTCATGGCTGGCCAGCCGCGCCAGCGCGACAAGATCGGGCCAGAACCCCGTGGCCAGCCCCGCAAGATAAGCCGCGCCGATGGCCGAGGCCTCGGTGTTCCGGCAGGGCGTGACCGGGTGATCCAGATAGTCGGCGACCATCTGCATCAGGAAGCGGTTGCTGCTGGGGCCTCCGTCCACCGACAGCCGCCCGATGCCGCCTGCTGCGCGTTCCATGATGGCAAACACGTCCCGCACCTGAAAGGCCGTGCTTTCCGCAGCCGCCCGCGCGATATGGGCAGGCCCCGCGCCAAAGGTCAGCCCGCAGATCAACCCGCGCGCATCCGCCGCCCAATGCGGCGAGCCAAGGCCCACATGCGCGGGCACCAGCGCGACGCCGGACGAGCTGTCCGCCGACCGCGCCAGATCCAGCAGCGCATCGACACCGGGCAGACCCAGCATCGTCGCGGTCCAGGGCAGGATTGCGGCGCTGACAAGGATGTTGCCCTCGAAGGCAAAGGTGGACCGGCCGTTCAGCGACCAGGCGATGGTGGTGGTGATGCCACGCGGCGGCGCGATGAATTGCGGCACGGTGGTCATGACCGAGGAACCGGTTCCGAATGTCACCTTGCCATCGCCCGGCTGAAAGGCCGCATGTCCAAACAGCGCCGCATGGGAATCGCCGATGGCCGAGGCGATGGGAATGCCGTCGGGCAGCACGCCCGTATCGTGGCAAGTGCCAAATAGATGCGCCGAATCGTGGACCTGCGGCAGCATTGCCGGGTTGATCCCGAACAGCGCGCACAACGCGTCGTCCCAGCACCCCTGCGCCAGATTGAACAATTGCGTCCGCGCCGCGTTCGAACGGTCGGTCGCATGCACCTTGCCGCCCGAGAATTTCCAGATCAGCCAGCTATCGACTGTGCCGATGCAGATGTCGCGGCCGGTTTCGCCGTGATGCTCCAGCAGCCATGCCGCCTTGGTCGGAGGGAACATCGGGTCGATGGGCAGGCCGGTGCGGGCGATGACCCCCGGTTCATGACCGGCGGCGCGCAGCGCCTCGCAGGCGGCGGTGGTACGGCGGCATTGCCAGCTTATGACCGGGCCAAGCGGCTGACCCGTCCGGCGATCCCAGATCACGACAGATTCCCGCTGGTTCGAGATGCCAAGCGCGACGATCCGGGCCTGCGGCGCGGATTTCAGGCAGGCGGCGATGGCCTGCCGCGTGGCTGACCAGATTTCCGTGGCATCCTGTTCAACCCAGCCGGGCGCCGGATGCCGGATGGGAACAGGGGCGGAACCGCTGGCGACGATCCCACCCTCCGGGTCGATCAGGACGGCCTTGGAATTCGTCGTCCCCTCGTCGATGGCCAGAACGACGCCTTGCGCCATGGCTTACCCCTTTCTGCCCAGCAATTCGGACGCGCTGTCCGCGATGCCGTCGGGCGACATGCCGAAATCGTCCAGCAGCCGGTTGGCCGAGGCGGTATGCGCAAAGACCCCCGGCACGCCCAGACGCTTCATCGGGACAGGACAGCCGTCCACGACCACCTCGGCCACGGCGCTGCCAAGGCCGCCAAAGACGGTGTGTTCCTCGACCGTCAGGATCGCGCCGGTCTGTTGCGCTGCCCACAGGATCGCCTGTTCGTCGATGGGGCGCACCGTAGCCATGTTCAGCACCCGCGCCTGTATTCCGCGCGCATCAAGAATCGCGGCGGCGATCAGGGCACGGTGGGTCAGCACGCCATTGGCGATGATCGTCAGGTCGCCGCCATCACGCAGCAGATCGGCGCGGCCCGGTTCGAACTCATGATCCGCAGTCAGCACATCGGGCACGCCCACGCGGCTGAGCCGCAGGAAGCAGCCGCCCTGATGGCTGGCCGCCCAACGGACGGCGGCGGCGGTCTCGATCCGGTCGGCGGGGGCAATGACCGGAATGTTCGGCAGGGCACGGATCCACGCGAAATCTTCGATCGAGTGATGCGTCGCGCCCAATTCGCCATAGGCCATGCCGGAACTGATTCCGACCAGCTTTACGTTGGTCTGCGAATAGGCGACATCCGCCTTGATCTGTTCCAGCGCGCGGCCTGTCAGAAAGGGCGCGGCGGCGCAGACAAAGGGGATCTTGCCGCCATTGGCCAGACCCGCGCCGACGCCCACCATGTTCTGCTCGGCGATCCCGACATTGATCAGCCTATCCGGAAACCTGTCGCGAAAACCGCCCAATTTGGATGAACCCACGGAATCGTTGCAGACGGCGACCACATCCGGGTCGGCGGCGGCCAGATCCTCCAGCGTGGCGACAAAGGCGTCGCGGCAATCATGCAGCCGGGCGCTTTCAAAGGGCATGTTCATAGGGCGGCTTCCTCCAGCTCGGCCATGGCCTGCTTGTATTGTCCTTCGTCCGGCACCTTGTGATGCCAGGCGACGTTGTCGGTCATGAAGGAAATGCCCTGCCCCTTGTTGGTATGGGCGACAACGCATTTCGGCTTGCCTCGAGTGATCGCGTCGGGCGACAGCGCGCGGCAGATCTGATCCATGTCATGACCGTCGATTTCCTCGACCGCCCAGCCGAATGCCTCAAGCTTCGGGCGCAGCGGGGCAAGGTCGTTGGTATCGGCCAGCCTTGCGCCCTGTTGCAGGCGGTTGTGGTCGATGATCAGGGTCAGATTGTCCAGTCCGAACTGCGCGGCGGCCATGATCGCCTCCCAGTTCGATCCCTCTTGCATCTCGCCGTCGCCGGTGATCACGAAGGTCCGCCAGCTTGCCCGGTCAAGCTGCGCGGCCTTGGCCATGCCCACGGCGACCGGCAGCCCGTGTCCCAACGGGCCGGTATTCGTCTCGACCCCCGGCACCTTGACGCGGTTCGGATGGCCGTTCAGCCGTGAATCGTGCTTGAGGAAGGTCGAGATTTCTTCTTTCGGGATGAAACCCTTTTCCGACAGCACGATATACAGCGCAAGCGCGGTATGTCCCTTGCTGAGAACCAGCCGGTCCCGGCGCGGATCGGCGGGTGCCTGCGGATCGACCGACAGGATGCGGAAATACAGCGCCGTCAGAATGTCAGTTACTGACATCTCTCCGCCGATATGACCGGCCCCCGCCTCGAACACGGCCCTCAGGTCGCGGCGACGGATCCGATTCGCCAGCAGGCGCAGGTCGTTGGGTTCCATGGATCACCTATGCATAAATATTCGTATGATAGTAAACATGCACAGCCGATGAATGTCAAGACGAGGCCGCGGGATTATGTCTGGTCGGGGCTGAACTCTGCTGTTGACATGCCGCCGGGCCACCGCTAGCATTTTTCATCACAAATGAATAATTATACAATCAGGAGGAGGCGATGACCATGACGACCCCGGCAACGACCAGCCGGTCCCGGTTCGCGGACCTATTCTCGCTTAGCGGGGCAACGGGGCCGCTGATCGGGCTTGTTCTGCTGTGCGCCTTTCTGGCCTTTGCCACCGATTCCTTCTGGTCGTTCAGGAATTTCCTGAACATCATGGATCAGATCACCGTGCTGGGAATCATGGCGGTCGGCATGACCTTCGTGATCCTGATCGGCGGGATCGACCTGTCGGTCGGCTCGGTGCTGGCGCTGTCGATGATGGTTCTGGGTTATCTGAACGTCGAGGCGGGAATGCCGATGATCATTGCCATCAGCGGCGCGCTGGTCGCGGCGGCGGTCTGCGGAACCATCTCGGGATTGCTGGTGACAGAGTTCAAGGTGCCCGCCTTCATTGCCACGCTGGCAATGATGTCCATCGCGCGCGGGCTGGCCAACATGATCACCAACGGCTCGCAGATCATCGGCTTTCCGGCATGGTTCAACATGAGCGCGATCATCCGCTATGGCGGGTTCCTGACGCTGACGGTCGCGATCATGCTGATCGTCTTTGTCGCGGCGGTGCTGTTCCAGCGCTATCGCGAGGGCGGGCGGATCCTTTACGCCATCGGTGGCAATTCCGAGGTCGCGCGTCTGGCTGGCATCAATGTCCGGCGCGCGACGGTCATGGTCTATGCGGCCTGCGCAGCGCTGTCGGGATTGGCCGGGGTGCTGCTGGCGGCGCGTCTGGACTCTGTCCAGCCCAGTTCCGGCGTGGCCTATGAACTGGACGCCATCGCGGCGGTCGTCATCGGCGGCACCAGCCTGTCGGGCGGATCGGGCGGCGTGGTCGGCACGATCATCGGGGTTCTGATCATCGGCGTGCTGCGCAACGGGCTGAACCTGCTGAGCGTGTCGCCTTTTCTTCAGGCGGTTATCATCGGTCTGGTCATCGTGCTGGCAGTCGCCGCCGAGACCTTCAAGCATCGCGGCAAATAGGGAATGCGGGGCGGCGAAGCGGTTTCGCCGCCCCGAAACAGCCAGTCCGCCATACCGGGCTGAATCGGGCCCGGATCTTTGTCGGCCCACCATCCTTGAGGAGGAAACTTCCATGAAACTGTCCAACAAGGCGCTGCTTGCCATCGCCGCGACCGTTGCTTTCGCAACGCCCTCGCTTGCCAATGAAGTCAAGAAGATCTGCGTCGCGGTGCCTAATCTTCAGGCCGATTTCTACAACCAGATCAAGATGGGTGTCGAAAACTATGCAAATGAATAGGGGATCGAGCTGATCGTCGTCGATGCCAAGAACGACACTGCGACTCAGGTCAGCCAGGTGCAGGACATGATGACACAGGGGATCGACGCCTTCATCTATATCCCGGCGGGCGCCGCCGCCGCTGCCGTGCCGACGCGCCTTGCCCGCGCCGAGGGGATCCCGGTCATCAATGTGGACCGCGTGCCCGACGGCGCACCGGGCGATACGTTCATCGCGGGCGAAAGCGTCGAATCCGCCTATCAGGTCTGCAAGTTCCTGATCGAAAAGGCCGGTGGCGAAGGCAAGATGGCGATCATCCATGGCCAGAAGGGCACCACCCCCGAGGTGGACCGCTTTACCGGCTGCAAGCGCGCCATTGACGAAAACCCCGGAATCGAGCTTGTCACCCAACAATGGAGCCAGATGTGGTCGCCCGACGAGGGTTTTTCCATCGCCCAGAACATGTTGCAGGCCAATCCAGACCTGAAGATCATCTTTGGTCAGGCCGATGCGCTGGCCATGGGCGCGGCCAAGGCGACCGATGTGGCCCGCCTGTCGGATCAGGTGATCATCGGCGGCTATGACGGCGATGTCGCGGCGCTGGAATATCTGGCGAAATGCGAAGGCCCGTTCATCGTGACCGCCACCCAAAGCACGCAGCAGATGGGCCGCATGGCGGTGGATTCGGCGATTGCCGTCGCGGCGGGCGAAACCGTGCCCGAACGCCAGACCCCGAACGCGGTTCTGACCACCTGCGAGGATGCGCCGAAATACGTGGAACAGCACCCGTAATCCCGACATTCCGACATGAAAGGCAGCGCCATGGCACAAGACGGCAAACAACCGATCCTGACCCTGCGGGGCATCCGCAAATCCTATGGGCCGGTCGAGGTTCTGCACGGCATCGACCTGGACATCCATCCGGGCGAGGTCGTGGCGCTGCTGGGGGAAAACGGGGCGGGGAAATCGACCGTCTCGAATGTGATCTCGGGGACGGTGCTGCCATCCTCGGGGACGATGACCTGGCAGGGCGCGCCCTACGCGCCCGCCAGCCCGCGCGAGGCCATAGATGCGGGCGTCGGCATGATCCATCAGGAATTGCTGCTGCTGCCGCATCTGTCCATCGCCGAAAACATCTTTGTGGGCCGCTATCCCATGCGGGGCGGCAGGCTGGACCGGCGCGAGATGGAAAGCCGCGCCCGGCAGGGGCTTCAACGGCTGGGGCTGAACATCTCGCCCCGCCGACTGGTCGAGGGGCTGCCCACCGCCAGCCAGCAACTGATCGAGATCGCCAAGGCGCTGACGCTGAACGCGCGC
>NZ_JBKEBL010000063.1:0-1956 GCF_047973135.1 Paracoccus sp. (in: a-proteobacteria) | reverse complement strand
CCCGCCACCTGATCGGCATGGGTTATCGGCAGCATGTGCCGCGCGCCGGGTACACTGGCGCGACCGACATCGGGCAAGCGGGCGGCCAGCGCCTCGGCGATGGCGTGAACCACGGGCGGCGAATCCTGACCCGAGATGATCAGCACTGGTGCCGTGATCGACTCCAACCCGCCGGGGCGCAGGATATTGGCGCGGTCATCGGACAGGGCGGGTGAATTTTCGGCGATCAGGCTAATCCTGTCGCGCATATGCTGCTGCATCCGGGGCGGCAGGTCATCATAGCCCTGAGCGCCCCAGATCGCCATAAAGACCCGCGCCGCCTGATCGCTGTGCCCGGCGGCGATCAGTTCGCCCATCTGTTCGTGCAGCGCACGCTGTTCGTCGTCGCGGGCGGCGGCGAACAGGACCGGCTCGATCAGGGTCAGGCTGCGGATGGCCTCGGGCGCGGCGACGGCAAGGCGCAGCGCCACGGTGCCGCCAAGGCTGTGCCCGATCAGATCGACGGGCCGGTCGATGAAACTGGCGGCGATGCGGGTGACGGCGGTGTGATAATCCGGGCCATCGGGCGCGGGGCTCCAGTCGTCGCTTTGGCCGTGGCCGGGCAGGTCAAAGGCCCGCAGGTCGATCCGCCCGTCCAGCCGTCCGGCGATGCCGGCCCAGTAACTGCCGCTGGCCAGCATGCAATGCAGCGCCAGCCCCGGACGTTCCGGATTGCCGGGCCAGTGGCGCATGCGCACGCCGCTCATGCCGAGGCCAGATGACGGTCAAGAAAATCCAGCCGGTCCTGCCCCCAGAACCGCTGATCCGTCTCGCGCACGACATAGAAGGGCGCGCCGAAAGCCCCGGCTTCGACCGCCTGTTCCAGGTTGCGACCATATGTCTCGGCGCCGACGAACAGCCCCTTGTCGGCCAGATCCGGATCAAAGCCATGCGCGCCCAGAATGTCGCGGATGACGGTATCGTCGCTGATGTCGCGTTGTTCGGCCCAGCAGGCGCGCAGAAAGCCTTGCACCAGCCCGCCCGGATCGCCGCCCTCCGCCTGCTGTGCGGCGATGATCGCATAGGATGACGGTGCCATGTTCACCGGGAAATGCGCGGGCTTCGGGTTCAGGGCCATGCCCAGATGTTCGGCCCACCGCAGCAGTTCCTGCCCGCGATATTCGACGCGGCTGGCATGGCGGCTGGCGGGCCGTGTACCGCCCGTGCGGTCGAAAAGCTGCATCAGGTCCACCGGCTTGTAGGTCACGGTGGCACCATGCTTTTTCGCGATCTCTTCCAGCCGCGAACCCGCCAGATAGCACCAGGGGCTGATGGTTCCAAGGTAATAGTCGATGCTGGCCATGTGAACATCCTTGCAGGGTTTGCCCACAGGCTAGCCCGGTGTTAAGGCGGGTGCAATCTGACGAATCCCTGCAAAGGCCCCCCTCCCATGCCCGTCATGACCGAACCCAAGCTGATTGCCGGAAACGCCAACAGACCTCTTGCCGCCGCCATTGCCCGCCGGATGTCGATGCATCGCGGCATGAATGTCGGCCTGTGCGATGCCCGCGTCGAACGCTTCAACGATCAGGAGATTTTCGTCGAAGTGTTCGAGAATGTGCGCGGCGAGGATATGTATATCATCCAGCCGACCTCGAACCCGGCCAATGACAACCTGATGGAGCTGCTGATCATGACCGATGCGCTGCGGCGGTCCTCGGCGGCGCGGATCACGGCGGTAATTCCCTATTTCGGCTATGCCCGTCAGGACCGCCGCGCCAAGGCCCGCACGCCGATTTCGGCCAAGCTGGTCGCCAACCTGCTGACCGAGGCGGGGGTGGACCGTGTCCTGACGCTGGATCTGCATGCCGCCCAGATTCAGGGGTTTTTCGACATTCCGGTGGACAACCTTTATGCCGCGCCGGTCTTTGCGCTGGATGTGCAGCATCATTTCAAGGGCAGGATGGGCGATCTGAT
>NZ_JBKEBL010000242.1:0-11219 GCF_047973135.1 Paracoccus sp. (in: a-proteobacteria) | reverse complement strand
CAAATCGCCCGAGGGGCAGGCGGCCCTGCACCGGCTGATCCGGGAACTGGATGCCGATGTCTTTTGCTGCAATACCATTCCGGGCCGTTACGAACAGCTTGGAATAGATTACGAAACGTTGCGCAAGGTGAAGCCGGATCTGATCTGGGCCGGGATCTCGGCCATGGGGCCCGACCATCCGACGGTGCCCGGCTATGATCCGATCTCGCAGGCTATGGCGGGCTATATGGAGGTCACGGGCTTTGACGACGGGCCGCCGACGATGATGGGGATCCCGCTGGTCGATCTGAAGGCCGGGGATGAGGTTTATGCCAATGTCCTGCTGGCCCTGGCCGAGGGGGCCGACCGGCAGGGCGGGCGGCGGATCGACGTGTCCATGTTGCAGGCGGCGGCCTCGTGGCTGGTAACGCTGCTGCCGCTGATCGATCTGGATTGCGGCCCCGAGGAAATCACCCGCTGGGGCAATGCGCATCGCAAGTTCATTCCCACCAATGTCTATCCGACCAGCGACGGCCATATTTTCGTGGCCGTCGGCAGCAATGCGCAGTGGAAGCGCCTGACCGACACCCCGCTGTTCAGCCCCTTGTCGCGGGACGGTGCGCGGGACGCTCAGGCCGCGCGCTATGAGGACCGGCAAGCGATCTATCGGGAATTCGGGGCAATCCTCCGAAAGGAACCAATTGCCAGGATCGCGGCAATACTGTCCGCTGCGCAGATCCCGAATGCCCCGATCCGCAACATCCGGCAGGTGCATGAAGCCCCCGAGATCCGCGCAAGAATGACCCGGACCACCTTGCCCGACGGTCGGACCCTGCGAATGCAGCCCCGCGCGGTGGACCTGCCCGGACGGCCCGACAGCTTTTCCACGCCGCCCGCCTATGGCCAGCACACCCGCGCGCTGCTGCAAGAGGCCGGGCTGACCAGGGCCGAGATCGACAGGCTGGTGGACAGCGGCGTCGCGGCGACCGGAACGTGACTGTTGATGGCGCAGCAGCCTGCCATATCCGGGAACCGGATCCAGCCTGTGGCAAAGCCATATTCGATATCGAACATATTCCGACGGCTTGCTCCGCAGGAGGGTAAATGGTCTGGCGCTTTCGTCATCGCGTACGCATGCGGGATTGTGACCCGTCCGGGACGGTCTTTTATCCCCGCTACCCCGAGATTATGACGATCTGTTCCGAGGACTGGTTCGAGCAGGAGATTGGCCTCAGCCGTGCAGACATGCAGGACAAACGCCGGATCGGTATGCCGACGGTCAGGCTGAGCATGTCTGTCACGGCTTTGTCACGGTTGGGGGAGGTGCTTGACTGGCAGGTCATCCCCCGGCGTCTTGGCCGTTCCAGCGCCGATCTGCTGTTCCATGTGACATGCGGCAGCGAAATCCGGCTGGCGATCATGCAGACCATCGTGCTGATGGATATGGACAAACGCGCTGCCCTGCCCTGGCCCGCCGATATTCGCGCAGCGCTGGCGGGCCGGATCGCGGGGGCATGTGACCCGGCCACCTCCGGACATTACCGGGATCCGTGCAGTGACGGCACCGCCGGATGATTTGCGTCCCGCGGTGGCCGGGGGAGTTGCACCCCCCGGACCCCCTGCCGTGCCTGCCCCCCTGCTGCGGGTTACGGCACCTTTCGGCCCTGACGGGCCTGTTGGACCTGTTGGACGTGACCCGCAAGGCACGGGTGTTGGTCAGGTAACGCCCGGCTGGCCTTTCATGCTGTGGGGGCCATTTCCCGGATCGGAGGATCAATCCCTTCCGGCAGGGGGCTGACATAGCCATCCGCCCCCACGCGATGCCGCAGATCGGCCTTTGCGGCATTGATCAGTGCGGGGTCGCGCAGCGCGCGGATCGCCGTGCGGGCCATCACCGTTGCCGCATGGACCATACCCTTTTTTGCCATATCGGATTTTCCCTGCGCCACAAGCTGCCAGGAATGGAAAGGCGTGCCGATGGCGCAGGTCGCGCCCTGCATCTGCACAAGCGGAACCACCCAGGACACATCGCCCAGATCGGTCGAGCCGAACATCTTCATACGCGGCGCATCGCGCGGAACGACGAAATCGCACAGCGCACGATCCGGGTCCGGTTCCAGCCCGAAACGCCGGTGGGTATAGGTGATGTCTTCTTCTGAGATGCTTTCGCGCATCCGGGTCGCGAAGGCGATGTCGTCGTCATTGAAATCGGGCGGGCCGAGGGATTCGAGTTCTTCCCACATCGCCGTTTCCAGCGGCGTGTTCGCCAGAAGGTTGGACACCGCGCTGATCGGGCGGATCTCCAGCGTCGTGCCGGTCATCAGTGCCGCGCCCCGCGCCACGTCGCAGACCCGCGCGTACAGATCGCGCATCGCCGCATTGTCCGAAGCGCGGACGGAATAGCGCACGCGGGCAAAGTTCTGCACGACATTCGGCGCGATACCTCCGCTGTCCAGAACCGCGTAATGCAACCGGCAATCGGGGGGAATGTGTTCGCGCAGGTAATTGCAGCCCACGCTGGTCAGTTCCACCGCATCCAGCGCGGATCGGCCCAGATGCGGCGCCATCGCCGCATGAGAGGACCGGCCATGAAACAGGAAATCAACGCGCGTATTGGCCAGCGAATTGGCCTTGAGCACCTCGCAAAAGTTTTCCGGGTGCCACGAGATCGCGATATCGACGTCGTCAAACAGCCCTTCGCGTACCATGAAAGCCTTGGCACCGCCGCCTTCCTCGGCCGGGCAGCCGTAATAGCGAACGCGACCGGGCAGGTCGTTTTCCTCTAGCCAGCGCTTGACCGACGCCGCAGCCAGCATCGCCGCAGCCCCCAGCAGGTTATGCCCGCAGCCATGGCCATTGCCCTGCGCCTCAAGCGGGTCATGAGTGTTCATGCCTTCTTTTTGGCTAAGCCCCGGCAGCGCGTCATATTCGCCCAGAAACGCGATAAGGGGGCCATCCTCGCCACCCGCCTCGCCGATCAGCGCGGTGGGAATGCCCGCCACACCTTCGGACACGCGAAAGCCCGCAGCGCGCAACTGCCCGGCATGGGCGGCGGCAGATTTCCGTTCGCCATAGCAGGTTTCCGGCGTGCCCCAGACCGCATCGCTGAGCCTTTCGTATTCCGGGCGCAGGGTCTGCACCAGATCGTCGATTTCGCCCGTATTCTTCAGACCGGGTGTCATGGCTTGTCCTTTCTGTTGTCGTCATGGTGGCCGCTTGCCGAATACTGTATACGTTTTTGCGTGCCGGGCCGCCGGCACCGGGTGCGGCGGCTAATGTTCCTGCGTTTTCAGAAGTTCGATATAAGAGCTGGCGGAAAGCCTGATCAGGCTGCACAGCACGTTCTGGATTTCGTCGCGGTCGCCCGCCTGAAACGCATCGGCCTTGCGCAGATTGCCCTCGGCCGATTTGTCGCGCCATCGCTGTTCGCGCAGCGTTGTGTTGCGCACGACATGGGCGAAATGGTCGAATTGCCGGATCATGTCGGCCAGAAACGGGTTCCCGATATGGGCAAGAATCTCTTCCCGCATGCGGCTGTGCGCGGCGATATAGCTGTCGCTGTCGCGATGCGCGCTGATTTCCTTGCGGATGAAACCCGCCAGACGCGCCAGTTCCGCAGGCGTATGATCCGCGACGATCTGGCCCATCGCATAAGGTTCCAGCCGCAGGCGAACATCGGTGACATGGCCGATATCGTCGGCGTTCAGGCGTGGAAAGCGAAAGCCGCGCCGTTCCTGCACCAACAGCCCGTCGCGCGCCAGAATGGCCAGCGCCTCACGAACGGGCGTGCGCGACACGCCCAGTTCCTCGGCCAGCGCGATTTCATGAAAGGTCGCGTCGGTGCCGAACTCGCCCGAATAGATGCGGCTGCGGACGTTTTCATAGACCTGTTGCCGCAGATCCGCCACGCGCACAATCGACATCTTTCGTCTCCGTTTCACATCGTCCCCGTTCCTAGCGGATCAGATTTTCAAGGGCCAGTCTCTCATTGGTCAGGCGACCTGCACCAGATGGCCGGGGCCCGCCTCGCGATAGCTGCGTTCGGGCGCGACGTAATCCAGCGGGCGCACCGGGCTTTTCAGTTCCTCTGCCTCCTGCCGCCGCCGCAGGGCGCGGCGCGAAGGGTCGGGGACGGGAACGGCCTCGATCAGCTTGCGGGTATAGGGGTGCTGGGGGTTGCCGAAAATCTGATGCCGTGGCCCGATTTCCACGATCTCGCCCAGATACATTACCGCGACCCGATGGCTGACCCGTTCGACCACCGCCATGTCGTGACTGATGAACAGATAGGACAGATCCAGACTTTCCTGCAAATCCAGCAGCAGGTTGCAGACCTGCGCCTTGATCGACACATCCAGCGCGGATACCGATTCATCCGCAATGATCACCCTGGGATCCAGCATCAGGCTGCGCGCGATGCAAATCCGCTGCCGCTGCCCGCCGGAAAATTCATGCGGATAGCGGGTCATCATCGACGGATCCAGCCCGACCCGTTCCAGAAGCCCTGCCGCCTTGTCCTGCGCCTCGGCCCGGCTGCCCATGCGGTGTTCCAGAAAACACTCGGTCATGGTGGTGCCCAGACTGATCCGGGGATTGAGGCTGGCGAAGGGATCCTGAAACACCATCTGGACCGAGCGGCGAAGCTGCCGCAGCTCCTGACGGCCAGGTTTCAGCCCCTCGTGCCCGTCAGCGATGATTGTGCCGCTTTCCGGCTGAACCAGCCGCGTGATGGAACGCCCGGTGGTGGATTTGCCGCAGCCCGATTCCCCGACCAGCGCCAGCGTTTCGCCCTGATGCAGGTCAAAGGACACCTTCTCGACCGCATGGACGGCACCCGACCGCCGCCCCAGCAGGCCCGATTTCACGTAAAAGCGCGTCGTCAGGTCGCGCACCTGAAGGACCGGCCTGTCATGCCGGACGGTATTGCCGACCTCGCGTTCGGGCAGGGCCTGACCGGTTTCGATATTGATGACCGGAAAGCGCGCCGGCCGGTCATGGACCGCCATCGAACCAAGCCTCGGCACCGCCGACAGCAGCGCGCGGGTATAGGGCATACGCCCGGCGGCAAAGATCTGTTCGGTCGTGCCGGTTTCCACCAGATCGCCGCGAAACATCACCAGCGTCCGGTCGGCGATTTCGGCAACCACGCCCATGTCATGCGTGATGAACAGCACCGCCATGCCGATTTCATCCTGCAATTCCTTGATCAGGTCGAGGATCTGCCCCTGAATCGTCACGTCCAGCGCGGTTGTCGGCTCGTCCGCGATCAGGACTTTGGGGCGCGCGGCAAGGGCCATGGCGATCATCACACGCTGCCGCATCCCGCCTGAAAACTGGTGCGGATAGTCGTCAAAGCGATCCGCCGCGCGCGGGATGCGCACCTTGTCCAGCAGCCGCAGCACCTCGGCCCGCGCCTCCGAGGCGCTGATCCGGCCATGGCAGGTCAGCGCCTCCGAGATCTGCCGCCCGACGGGGAAAATCGGGTTCAGGCTGGTCATCGGTTCCTGAAAGATCATCGAGATGTCGCGCCCCCGGACCTGCCGCATCTGTTCGCCGGACAGGCCCAGAAGGTCGCGCCCCGCCAGCCTGACCTTGCCGGATATGCGGCTGCTGCGTGCCGCCAGAAGCTGCATGATCGACAATGACGTCACGCTTTTGCCCGAGCCGGATTCGCCGACAATCGCCAGCGTTTCACCCGGCGACAGGTCGAAGGAAATGCCCTTGACCACCTCGCGCCAACCCTCGTCGGTCTTGAACGAAACCCGCAGATCTTCGACCGACAGCACCGGCCCGTCCGTGTCACACCCGACCATTGATCCCCCCTCTTGTTGATTGCGATCAGCCATCGTTCGACCTCGGATCGAACGCATCGCGCAGCCCGTCGCCGATATAGTTGACCGACAGAACGGTCAGCGAAATCGCCAGCCCCGGCCAGATCACCCGCGCGGGCGTGATCTGCATGAAATTCACCCCGTCATAGAGAAGGCGCCCCCATGTCGGAAAATCCGACGGAAAGCCAAGGCCCAGAAAGCTGAGCGCGGATTCCGTGATGATCGCTGTCGCGATGCCAAGCGTCGCGGACACAAGGATGGAACTGGCGACATTGGGCAGGACATGCCGCCGCAGAATCGTCGATTCCCGCAGCCCGCCGCTTTTGGCGGCCAGAATAAATTCGCGGTCCTTCAGCGCCAGAACGTCGCCCCGCACGATGCGCGCGGTATGCATCCAGCTTGTGATGCCGATCACAAGGACGATCAGGATGAAGATTCCCCCCTCGGGTCCGACCATCGCGCGCAAAGTCTCGCGGAACAGCATGATGATGACCAGCAGCAGGGGCAGGATCGGCAAGGCCAGAAACAAATCCGTCAGCCGCATCAGCGCCCCGTCCAGCGCCCGGAAATAGCCCGACAGCAGGCCGACCACCGTCCCAAGCAGCAGCGACAACAGCATCGCCGCCACCCCCACCGTCAGCGAAACACGCCCCCCCGCCAGCAACTGCGCCATCAGGTCATGTCCCAGATTGTCTGTTCCCAGCCAATGCGCGGCAGAGGGCCCCTGATTGCGCGCAAGATAGTCCATCTCGTTCGGGTCAAGCCCGTAAAGCGGCGGTCCGGCGATCACCGCCAGAACGATGACGGCAAAGACGGCCAGCCCGGCCACTCCGCCCTTGTGCCTGCGGAAACGCCGCCACAGATCGGCGGAATAGGATCGTTGCCTTGCCTGCGGCGGGGCATCAACGGATGTGATGTCAGTCATAGCGGATCCTCGGGTCCAGAAGGCCATAAAGAATGTCGGCGATCAGGTTGAACAGAATGATCAGCGCCGCAAAGATCACGGTCAGCGTCTGCACCAGCGGCAGATCCCCCGCCTCTATGGCGGTGATCAGCAATTGCCCCAGCCCGTTCACGCGAAAAATCTGTTCGGTGATGATCGCGCCGGAAAAGATGCTGGGAACACCAAGGGCGATCACGGTCACGACCGGAATCAGGCTGTTCCGCAGGACATGGCTCAGCAGCACGGCGCGTTCCCTGACGCCCTTGGCACGGGCCGTGCGCACGTAATCCTGACCAAGGTTGTCCAGAACCGATGACCGTACGAACCGGCTGATCTGCGACAGGTTGATCAACGAGATGACCATGACCGGCAAAAACATCTGCCGGATCTGGAACAGCAGGCTGTCCCAGTCGGTCACGCGATGTGTGGTGTCATAGATCGACGGAAACCAGCTCAGCGTCGAGGAAAAGATCACCACCAGCAATACGCCCGAAAAGAACGCCGGAACCGAAAACCCGACCATAGCCAGAAACGTACCGATCTGATCGAACAGCGAATATTGCTTATAGGCCGAGATCACCCCGATGGGCACCGCCAGTATCACCGCGATGACATAGGACATCCCCACCACCCACAGGGTTTGCGGCATCCGTTCGGCAATCAGGTCCATCACCGGGCTGCGTGTCATCCATGACACCACCCGCATCCGGTTTTCGGAATCACCGATCCGCCAGCCCGTCACCTGTTCCAGCAGGTTCAGCGGCTCGTTGATGAAAAACTGGTAAAGCCATTTCAGATAGCGGATGACAAAGGGCTGATCCATGCCCAGGGCCTGACGGATTCTTTCGCGCGCTTCAGGCGACAGGGTCAGCGGCAGATCCGAGGTCGGGTCGTTCGGCGCAAGGTCCAGCAGGGCAAAGATCACAAAGCTGATCACCAGCAATGTCGGGATCGCAAAGAACGCCCGCCGCAGCGTGTAGTTGAACATGATCGTCTCCGATACGCGGGATGGGTCGGAAAGCGGCCTGCCCCGGCGGGGCAGGCAATCGCGCAGGCTTATCTGGCGCGGGACCAATCCGCGATGTTCCAGAAATCCGAATCCCAGGCGTTCATCCGCACCCCGGCCAGGCTGTTCGACCGTGCCGCCACGCTGCCGCGATGAACCAGCGGCAGGATCGCCCCGTCGCCCACGATCAGGTCGTTCAGCGCCTTGCCGATCGCAGCGCGATCCTCGGGAGCGGTGGTTTGGGACAGCTTTTCGACCAGCGCGTCATACTCCGGGTTGCAGTAACGCGCCATGTTCTCGCCCAGCCAGTTGGTATCGGGGCGCGGAATGCTGCTGCATGTCCAGCCCGCAAGATAGTTGGACGGATCGTTCCCCGAAAAGGGCTTGTTGAACTCTTCAGCATCGGCATAGAATTTTTGCAATGTATCCGGGCTTGCCGGATCGCCCCCGAAAAACACCGAACCCGAGATATTGCGCAGCTCGGTCTCGACCCCGATAGCCTTCCACCAGTTCTTGATCAGGGCCTGCGTGCCCTGCCGCACCGAATTGGTCGAGGTCTGGAACAGGATCGACAGCCGCACCCCGTCCCTGACCCGCACCCCGTCCGGTCCGGGCGCCCATCCCGCCTCGTCCAGCAGGCGGTTCGCCTCGTCCAGATCCTGCGTCAGGCACCAGTCATTCGCTGTCGAGGCATAGATTTCGGGCGCGGCAAGGTTGTTGCAGGTCGGCCGCCCGGCCGGGCCATAGCCCGCTGCCACAATGATGTTGCGGTCAATCGCCAGCGACAGGGCACGCGCCACCGCTGGATCGGTGTTGAACGGATGCGGCCCGGCATCGATGGTGGATCGCTTGTCCCCAAGGGCCGGGTCGGGGTTGTACTGGTTCATCTCGATCCGCTCGACCGCCGCCCCAAAGGCCGAGATCACCTCGCCCTTGCCGGCCCTTGCCAGACCGTCCAGAATTTCTGGCTCGATCTGAAGGTTCCAGGCATAGTCGAATTCGCCCGTCTCAAGAACGGCCCGTGCCGCCGAGGCGGGATCGCCACCGCCCTTGACCGTCAGGCTGGCGAAAGCCGGTTTCGCCGGGTCGCGGTAAAAGGGATTGGCCTCCAGCGTGATCACGTCATTCGCCCGAAACTCGACCACCCGGAAAGGGCCGGTTCCGATGGGACCAAAATTCTGCGCGGTGCAGCCCGCCGCCGCCGCGCCAAGGCAACCGGCAAATTGCGCCGCCTGCAGGACCGGCGCGTGATGCCCGACAAAGGCGCGATAGGGATAGGGCGTCGGGGTCGTGAAATTGACCCGCACATTCTGCGCATCCACCGCTTCGACGCTTTCAATGCCTTCGAAATAGTCGGTCTGCGCGCAGCCGCCTTCGGGATCGACGCAATATTTCCACGTAAAGACGACATCCTCTGCCGTCACATCGCTGCCATCGGACCATTTCAGCCCGTCCTTCAGTTTCCATGTGATCGACTTCAGATCCTCTGCCACGCCGCCGTTTTCGATGGTCGGAATTTCATCGACCAGAAAGGGCACCATGCCGCCATCTTCGTCATAGCGGGCCAGCGGCTCCAGCACGAAAGACCCGGCCAGCAGATCCTTGGTGCCTCCGGAAAGATAAAGGTTCATCGTCGAAGGTGCCTGCCACAGCAGAACCCTCAGCTCGCCATCCGCGCCGCGTTCCGCCTGCGCCGCGCCGGACATCATCGCGACTGCGGCAACCGAGCCCGCCAGAATACCTGTGCGTGTCATTCAAACTCTCCCATTGGTTGAAACGCCCTTGTTTGCCAAGGCTGTCATTATCGCGCTGCGGCAAATCCCATGGCTTACGGCCATTTTCCCCTGACGCGGGAAACCCCGCGCCCGATTACCTGTCGATGGATTCGCCGTCAGAAAAAACGTATACCGTATTACGTCTTTTGCAAGCATTTTGTGCAACACGGGTTTTGCCCGCCGCATTTGACCAAGGTTTCGGGGCCGCGCGCATCGTCGGATTCCCCAGTTTCCGCAGGCCGGATCCAGGATCCGGCAAGAGAAAGCCGTTGACTTATTTTATATGTAAAGTTATTTATCTCTTACTGAAGCATTGAAATTCCGGGGCGGTTCCACAGCCTTGCCTCTGCGGCATCCGCCGGGCGATGCCTTTGGCGGCGGGCAGGTCGGCCCGACCAAACCACTGGGTGTTTCGCATGACAGAACAATCCGCCGGTGCCAAACGCCTGCGCCCCCTGAGTTCCGCGGATCTGCCGCCCGCAATGTGGTCTGCCGGGATCACCGTGCGCCACGGCAATTGCGACCCCGCCGGAATCGTCTATACGCCCGAGTTTTTTCATTTCTTCAATCAGGCGATCGAGGCATGGTTCTGCGATTGCCTTGGCATCGACTATTACGACATGCTGGGTCGTCGCCGCGTCGGGCTTGGTTACGCCGAGGCCGCCTCGGCTTTCTTCACCCCCTGCATGGTGGGCGAAAAGCTGATGATCCATGTCGCCGTCGAACATGTCGGCACGAAGTCCTACAGCCTTGTGCTGCATGCGCTGAAAGACGGGACCGAGGCGCTGCGTGGACGCTTTACCACCGTCACGACATCGCTTGATACGCATCGCGCCATCCCGATCCCCGAGGATCTGAAAGCCGCGTTGTCAAACTATGCCGCGCGGGCCAGAATGCCTGATGGACAGTGAAAATGGCAGGCGGCAGGACGAAACCAGGGTCTGGATTCAGGTTCTGCGGATTCACGGCAGGATCTTTGGCGAACTGAACCGATCAATGCTGGAAAAGACCGGTATCAGCGTGACCAAATTCGACGCGCTGGCGCAGCTTTACCGCTATCCCGAGGGACTGACGATGAGCGCGCTTTCCCAGGCGCTGCGGGTGACGAACGGCAATGTGTCGGGGCTGGTGGCGCGGTTGATCCGGGATGGTCTGGTGGTCAGGCACATGTCCAGCACCGATCGCCGGTCCTTCACGGCCTGCATGACGCCCAAGGGCAAGCACACCTTTGAACAGGCGCTGACCGTGCATGATGCGGTACTGGCTGAATGCCTTGGCCAGCTTTCGCCGGAAAAGCTGCATGCTGCGGCGGGTTTGCTGCGCGAGGTTTCTGCCTGCCTCAGGCCGACGAAGGAGCCGCAAGAGGATGCGGACGACCACCTCGCGCGACGGCCTGCCTAGACCTCTACCGTCAACGTGACCTGCATGTTTCCGCGCGTCGCGTTCGAATAGGGGCAGCGTTCATGCGCGCCCTTCACCACCGCCTCGGCCTGCGCCCGGTCCATACCGGGCAATGACACCCGCAATTCGGTTTCAAGGGCATAAGCCTCGCCCGCGCGACCGGTTCCGACAATGGCGGTGATGCTGGCATCTTCGGGCAGCGCCACCTTGGTCAGCCGCCCCACAAGCTTGGTCGCGCTAAGAAAGCAGGCCGCATAGCCCATGGCGAAAAGCTGTTCGGGATT
>NZ_JBKEBL010000083.1:0-12335 GCF_047973135.1 Paracoccus sp. (in: a-proteobacteria) | reverse complement strand
GTGATCATCGACGTGCTGACCGTGCAGTATGGCCGTCATGCCGGTCTGGTTCCGGGCGGCGCGTCGCGCAAACGAGCGGCGATGCTGCAACCGGGTGCGCGGCTGGACCTGCGCTGGAGGGCGCGTGACGACAGCCATCTGGGCCATTTCAGCGCCGAGCCGGTGCGGCTGCGCGCCGGGCTGATGGCCGATCCGCTGGCGCTGGCCGGGCTGAATGCGATCTGTGCGCTGCTGGTCTTTGCGCTGCCCGAACGTGACCCCCATCCCGCGCTGACCGCGCTGACCGAAACCTTGCTGGACCGGATCGAAGAGGGTGCGGACTGGGCCACCGATTACCTGCGATGGGAGATGCGGCTGCTGGACGAGATGGGCTTTGGCCTCGATCTGGATCGCTGCGCAGTGACCGGCGCGACCGAGGGGCTGGCCTATGTCAGCCCGCGCTCGGGTCGCGCGGTCAGTCGGCAGGGGGCGGGGGACTGGGCCGACCGGCTGCTGCCGCTGCCCGCGCTGCTGGGCGGGGCGGGCGATAATCGCGGCAACGGCCTGGCCGAAGGGTTGGCGATCACCGGCCATTTTCTGAATGCGCGGCTGGCGGCAGAGCTGGCTGGCCGCAGCCTGCCAGCCGCGCGCGAACGGCTGATCCGGCGGCTGACAGTGGATAACCGGCGCGCGTAGCGCCGCAGGCTGTTCACGCGATGGATATAGCTGACGAAAGCCGGCCTGATTGTCAAATTGGCGCAGCATCAGTGTAAAATCAAATGGCTACACATTGCGGGCCGGATCACGGTCAGGCCGGCGGTTCCTCTGCCAACAGTTTGCGCATTTCGGCCCGTTGCAGCGACTGACCGTTGCGTTCGACACTTTCGCGGGCGACCAGTTCAAATCCGCAGGCCGCAAAGGGCCCCTCGGCCATCAGGCTGGCATGGGTGTGCAGGCAGGCGATCCCGATTTCCAGCGCCCGCGTTTCGATCAGCGTGCAAAGCGCCCGGAACATCCCGCGTCCGCGTGTGTCGGGGCGGATAAAGGCCAGATCGACATAGCCTTCAGGATAGAGCAGCGTCATGAAGCCTGCGATGCGGTCGCCCTGTTCGGCCAGGGCAACGCTTTGGTCGGCCAGCCTTGCGGCCCAGTCCGGCACATCGGGCAACCATGCGGCGCGCTGCGCCTGCGAATAGGGCCCGGCGCCGTTATGGACTGCGTCATGCGCCACCTCGCCCAGCAGCGGCAGATCTGCGGGCATGGCCCATCGGAGGCGAAATTCCGACGCAACTGATGGATCGTGCAGGGGCATCGGCGCTTGTCTTCCTGTTCCGGACGCGATTTCTGCTCATTGCGCGAACATTCTACGGGATGAGTTTTGTTTATCCAAAACAAAAGACGCCCCGCCTGGGGCGGGACGTCAGGTCAACAAACGGAAAAGTGATCAGATCAGGCGCGTTCGCTGTATTCGAAGATCTCGGTGTTCACGACGATATCCTCACCCTCGCCGACGAAGGGCGGAATCATGATCCGCACGCCGTTATCCAGAATGGCGGGCTTGTAGCTGTTGGCAGCGGTCTGGCCCTTGACCACCGGCTCGGTCTCGACGACCTTGCAGGTGACTTTCTGCGGGATCGAGACGGACAGCGCCTCTTCCCCGTAATATTCGATGGTGGCGGTCATGCCGTCCTGAAGGAAGGGGCGGCGGTCGCCCAGCAGGTCGGCATCCAGTTCCGTCTGCTCGAATGTCTCGCTGTCCATGAAAACCAGCCTTCCATCGGTTTCATACAGGAATTGCTGGTCTTTCTGGTCAAGGCGGACACGTTCGACCTTGTCTTCGCTGCGAAAACGTTCGTTCAGCTTGCGGCCGTCGCGCAGGTTTTTCAGCTCGACCTGGGCGAAGGCGCCGCCCTTGCCGGGCTTGACATGGTTGACCTTCACGGCGGCCCACAGGCCCCCGTCATGTTCCAGCACATTGCCGGGGCGGATTTCATTGCCGTTGATCTTGGGCATCGGTGCGCTCGTGAGAGATGTTTCGAGAATGGCGACCGTCCGGCATTGAACGGCGCAGTCGCGCCCCTATATCGTTCCTGTTGCCGCGAGGCAACCAAATCGGGACAGAAGCGTTGTCAAGTAGTGATGAACAAAAGACGACGCGGGAAATCAAGAGGCTTATTAAAATCTTGCCCTCTTTCGCCCGGTATGCAACTGACGCATAGCAGACATGACGCGCAGGGAATACCGAATCGAGGCGGTTATGGGCTAAGGCAGGCGGCACCGTCAGAGAAACGGAAATAACAACGAAGGGTAGACGAATGTCTTCCCGCAAGGGCTGTGGTTTACCCGTGGCCAGAGGAATGGACGACGATATGCGCGATTTTGTGGACGGCTCGGCTTACAATTTCGAACAGGGTCAGCGCGCTCGCAAGCTGTTTGCTGCGGTGGTGCTTGCGGCGCTGGACGACGCGATTGCTGATGACAAGAAATACGGCAACGGACCCGAGCAGATTGCCCGGTGGGCGCGGTCGCGCGACGGCCGCGAGGTGCTGAGCTGTGCCGGAATCGACCCGAACGAACGGGTCGTGAAGGGGCTGATGGAATTTGTGGCCAAGGGTGTGCGGACCTCGGTTGCGCTGTCGCGCGAAGAAAGCGAACGCCGAATGGCCGCCGAGGCCGAGGCTGCCTGATCGGAAACCGCTCCGGGGGCGATGTCCCGCAATGTCCAAAGGCCGTCCGCAGGGGCGGCCTTGTGCGCATCTGCGCCCGGCCCGTGGTCGCGGCAGCCCAAGCCAGGGTCGTCAATCGCTGATCTTGCGCAACAGGCGCAGCAGTTCCTTGCGCTCGGCCGGGGCAAGAGGGTCCAGGGTCGCGGCGGTGATGTCGGTCCCTGCCTCATGCAGCGCCGGGGCGATGTCCTTGTATGTTTCGGAAATCGATAACAGCGTGCGGCGGCGGTCCTGCGGGTCGGGCCGGATGTTCAGGAAGCCTTTCCTGCGCAGCCGGTCCACCACGCCCTTGATCGTGGCGACATCCATTGCCGTCCTGCGGCCCAGTTCGTTCTGCGAACATTCGCCCATCTGATGCAGCCGGATCAGCACCGCGAATTGCGTGGGCGTCAGGTCATAGGGGGAAAGCTTCTGGAATATGACCGAATGGCGCTGCGCCGCCTGCCGCAGAATGAACCCGATCTGGTCATCCAGCACATAGCCCGGTGTCGCGCCCGAGGCCGATGTCAGGTCATTTGGCACGGTTTTCTCCTGTCAGGGTGGGCCAGTATAGCCCGCCTCGATGCGGATGTGAAATTGCCCGCCCGGCACGCAAAGCTTGAATTTCCGCGAATTATTGTTAGCATGCTAACACCAGTAACGGAAAGGGCAAGATCGTGGGCGCTGACAAACTTGTCGTGAAGAACATCGGCCTTCTGCTGACGGGCAAGATCGAGGCTCCGATCGCCGATGGCGATTGCATCGTCGCCGAGAACGGCCGCATCACCGCCTTTGGCCATGAAAAGGATCTGGATACCGAAGGGGCGACGACCCTGATCGACGCCAATGGCGTGACCGTCGCGCCGGGGCTGATTGACAGCCATGTTCACCCGGTCATCGGCGATTACACCCCCCGCCAGCAACAGTTGAACTGGATCGATTCGACGCTGAATGGCGGGGTCACGACGATGATTTCGGCGGGTGAGGTGCATATGCCGGGACGGCCCAAGGATATTGTCGGCCTCAAGGCGATGGCGATTGCCTCGCAGCGCTGGTACGAGAATTTCCGCCCCTCGGGTGTCAAGGTTCTGGCCGGCGCGCCGGTGATCGAACATGGCATGGAGGAACATGATTTCAAGGAACTGGCCGATGCCGGGGTCAGGTTTCTGGGCGAGGTCGGGCTTGGCTCGGTCAAGGATGGCAAGACGGCGCGGCAGATGGTCGAATGGGCGCGCAAGTACGGCATCCAGTCTACCATCCATACCGGCGGGCCGTCGATCCCCGGATCGGGGCTGATCGACGCGGATATGGTGCTGGAAACCGGCGCGGATGTGGTCGGCCATATCAATGGTGGCCATTCCGCGCTGCCCGACGACCAGATCGTCTGCCTGTGCGAAAGCTGTCTCAAGGGGCTTGAGATCGTTCATAACGGCAATGAACGCGCCGCGCTGCTGACGCTGAACACGGCGCGCGAGCTGGACAAGATGGACCAGATCATTCTGGGCACCGACGGCCCGGCGGGATCGGGGGTGCAGCCGCTGGGGATCCTGCGAATGGTGGCGATGCTGTCCAGCCTTGGCAATGTCGATGCGGCTACGGCTTTCTGTTTTGCGAATGGCAACACGGCGCGGCAGCGCGATCTTGATACCGGGCTGCTGGAAATCGGCTATGCCGCCGATTTCGTGCTGATGGATCAGGCCCAGCACGCGCCAGGCAAGACCATTCTGGAATCCGTTGAACTGGGCAATCTGCCGGGGGTTGGCATGACGATCATCGACGGGGTCATCCGGTCCCGCCGCAGCCGCAATACCCCCCCTGCCGGGAAAATCCCCAAGGTGATCAAGGCGCCCGAAAGCGCCGGTTAAGGCGATCAGGGGCTGTCAGAACAGCCCCGATTCCTTGGCCAGCAGGGCGGCGCGGGTGCGGTTCTTGACGCCGATCTTGCGGTAAAGCGATGTGACATGCAGCTTGACCGTGGGTTCCTGCAAGCCAAGTTCGCGCGCGATTTCCTTGTTCGAACGCCCCTCGCAGATGAATTGCAGCACGTTCCTTTCGCGCGGCGTCAGCTTTTGCGCCAGCGGATGCATCTGCGCGGAATCATGGGCGCTGGTGACAAAATTGATGGGCACATATTGTTCGCCCGAGGCCATGAACCTGACGGCATTCACAAAGGTCTTGGCCGACAGGGATTTCGGCAGAAAGCCCGATGCCCCCATGTCCAGCGCACGTTCGGCGACGTCGCGCGGCGCGATGCCGGACATCAGCGCGACATTCGCGCCCTTGCTGGCCCCCAGCACGCCTTGCAGCCCGTCCAGCCCGTTCATGCCCGGCATGCCGTAGTCCAGCAGGATCAGGTCGAACGGATCACTGTCATTGATTACGGTCAGGACGGCAGGCAGGTCGCCGACCGGGGTGACGTCGATATGTTCCTGCCTGAACCAGAGATCCAGAGTGTCTCGCAGCAGATCGTGGTCATCGGCAATCAGGATGCGCATCATGTTTCCTTCGGGTGACAAGTGATGCCCGCTCAGGGTCGTCTTGTCTTTTCTTTCGTTCGAACAAGGGCTTCTACATTCTTGACTAGAACATCGGGATCGACCGGCTTGCCGACAAAGGCATCGAAGGTCGAACCGGACAGGTCGGTCGATCCCACCACGGATGAGATCAGCAGGATCGGCAGGTTGGGGGCCAGTGCGCGAACGCGACTGGCAAGCTGGGTGCCGTTGATATCGGGCATGTCGTGATCGGTGATCAGGACGTCCCAGATTTCGGGATGTTCCTCGACGGAACTCAGCACGTCCTGCGGGTGGTCGGCCGAAGCGACCTCGGCGCCCGCACCTTCCAGAATGCGGGCCAGCACATCCAGAACGTCGGGCTGATCATCGACCAGCAGCACAAGCTTGCCGTCCAGCCGCCCCTGCAAGCCCGTCAGATCCGGGGTGCTGGCGGGCTCGGATACTGGCGGGCGGCCGGCGGGCCACAGGACCGTGATCCTTGTGCCCTGGCCCTCGGTCGATTCCAGCCGCAGCGCCGCCCGGTTCGAACGCACGACAGACGACACGACCGACATGCCCAGACCGGTGCCGCCACTGCCTTTGGTGGTGAAATAAGGCTCGAACACGCGGGCGGCCACATCGGCGGGCATGCCGCAGCCATCGTCGCTGACGACGATGGCATGATAGCCGCGGCGCGGATCAATGCGGCCAAGGGCAAAGGAGCCTGCCAGTTCCTGTTCGGTCGCGGCATGGACCGAGATCCTGATTTCGCCCGGACGCCCGCTCAGCGCGTCATTGGCGTTGATTGCAAGGTTCAGCAGCACCTGCAGAACATCGGTTGGATCGGCCATCGCCTCCAGCCGGGTCGCGGCCAGTTCCAGCCGCACCCGCGTGGGCGCGCGCAGGCTGACGCGCAGCAGATCCGACGCCTGCCGGACAGGATCGCACAGATCGACCAGAACCGGCGCCGAGCGATGCGCGCCAAGGGTCAGCAGACGGCGCACCAGCACCACCGCCTGATCCGAGGCGGCCTGCACCCGCTGCGCGCCGATTTCGGTCAGGCTGCCGGGGGCGGCGGATTGTTCGATCAGCGTGGCATTACCCGAAATCGTCGTCAGCAGATTGCTGAAATCATGCGCCAGCCCGGCGGCCATCTGGCTGATCACCTCGCGTCGGCGGGCCATTTGCAAATCTTCGCGCAGGCGGTCGCGTTCGGCCTCTTCGCTGCGGCGGATGCGCATGTCGCGGGTGACGCACAAAATGCCGCCATCCTGCTTCATTGTCAGCGAAACGTCCTGATCGACCTGTGTGCCATCCTGCGCGACGCCGACCACCTCGCCCGACCAGTGCCCGCGGGCGGACAGTTTGGGCATGGTATTGGTCTGCATCCATGCGATGGTTTCAGGGTCATAGAGAATGGTCCAGGGCTGGCCGATCACCTGCTCGTCGCTGTGAAAGCCGAACATGTCCAGATGGCTGCGGTTCATGTACTGGAAGTTGCCCTCGGCATCGGTGAACGAGATGCCGTCAAGGCTGGCCTCCATCGCGGTTTCCAGATCGGATTGCGCGCGGATCTCGGCCTGTTTCAGCTTGGTGATATCGACGCGCAGCCCCACATGGCCACCATCCGATGTCGCCTTTTCAAACACCCGCAGCCAGGTGCCATTGGGATATTGCTGTTCAAATTCGCTGTAGGACTGGCGATGCAGGGCCAGACGTTCGGCGACCCATTCATCTTCGTGGCCAAGGGCCTCGGGGTATTCACCTGCCGCGACACAGTGACGCAGCAGTGTCTCGAAGGTGACGCCCGGCTCCATCAGCTCTGCCGAACAGGGAAAAAGCTCGCGATAGCGGGCGTTGCAGACGACCAGCCGGTCCTCGGCGTCGAACAGCACAAAACCGTCCTGAAGGGCGTTGACGGCGGCCTCCAGCGCGGCGCGGGCGGCGGCGGCCTGGCGCGCGGCCTTTTGCAGCGCTTCGGCCTGCTGGCGGAATGCGGTTACGTCATTGGCCACGGCAACCAGTCCGCGCATCTGGCCCGTCGTATCGAACAGCGGCTGAACATCCAGATCCGACCAGAATTTCCGGCCATCGCGGGTATAGTTCAGCACCTCGGTCTTGATATGCCGACCCGCCGAGACGGTGTTGGTGATCAGGTCGCTGGTCTCGGGGTCCACCTCTTCCGTGCGCAGAAAGCTTTCGGGGGTTCTGCCGCGCACCTCGTCCAGCGTCCAGCCGGTGATGTCGGTGAATGCCTGGTTCACCCATTGCACCCGCCGCTGCGGATCGGTCACGGCGACGATATTCGTCGTCCTGCGCGCGACTTCGGACAGAAGCTCGATCTCGGCATTCTGGTGATGGGCGGCGGTAACATCATGCAGCACGAACAGATAGCCGCTGCTGCCAATACGGGATGCGGAAAGTTCGTACCAGTGTTTCTCGGGGTCCGCCCCCAACGCGATGGTGACGCACGCAAAGCTGCCCTTTGTGGCCAACTGATCCATCGCGTCGCGACAGACCGCCCAGATGTCGGGCGGCAGGGTTTCGGCCAGCCGCCTGCCCTTTTCGACAGATGCCAGTGCGGGCGGCACCCTGGCGATGTCGGAATGCCAGGTCACGAAACGACCTTCGGGACAGACCTCCAGCGCCAGGTCGGGAATTGCCGCAAGAACGGCCTTCAGCCGTTTGCTTTGTGCAAGGGTATCGTCATGCGCCTCTTGCAGGCGCCTGTTATTTTCATGTCTGGCCAAAACCCAATCCATTACTTTAGCTACCGATTGTATGAGATAAAATTCGCCGGGTTCGAAATCGCGACTCTGCCGCACCGAATCGTACCCGATAAAACCCTGAAACCGATCACCCTGCATGATGGGCACGACCAGCAGCGACCGCGTGCCTTGCCGTTTCAGTGGCAGACTTGCGGGGCAGGAATCCGGAAGAGAAAAAATATCCCTGATGATGACGCCTTCACGCGCCAGAAAGCGATCAAGCCAGCCCCATTCCTTCAGCACGGTCACGGGAATACCCTGAAGCATGTCCTTGACCGGCTCGATCCCCGGCGCGCACCATTCATGAGTGTTGTCGATAAAGTCGTTGCCCGACCGCACGGTAAAGACATAGACCCGGTCGGCCGAGGTCAAATGCCCCATCCGTGCCAGCGTCCGGTCAATGGCCGCGTCCACATCCTCCAGTCCGGTGGTCAGCAATGCGTCCAGAATATCGACAAGCTGGCCCTGCATGTCGGTCAGCCGGCCATAGGCCTGCCGGACCGTGGCCGAGTTGCAATCCAGAACCTGCGTTGCCCCGGTCGCCCTGAGCAGCCCGCCCAGATGCGTGCCGACAAAGGCGGCGCGGCAGGAATCATGGACCGAATGCGTGTGCCGCGTTGCAAGATCGGCAAGCTGGCGCAGCAGGGGCAGGTCATTCGCGAAATGGCCGGATCTCGCGCTGCTGACCAGCAAGGCACCCTGCGGGCAATCCAGCAGGTTCATCGGCACCACCAGAATCGAGCGGGGCGCCCCCAGAGCCTTTCCAAGCAGCGCGTCGGCACCGGTGAGATGCGCCTCGTGGTGCAGGTTCCGGCTGGAGATAGCAAGCTGCCGCCCGGTCAGTTCCGGTCGCGCCGAGGCAGCCACCGTGATTTCGTCGGCCTGATCCTGCAGATAAATCGCGTCATCGGCCTGCAATGTGTCGCGGATGGCCAACAGAAACGCCGTGATGGCCGCCAGAGTATCGCATTTGCCCGAAAGCGCGGCCAGCGCCCTGAACCGTACCTCGCTGCGCCTCAGTGCCTGGGTCAGCCCTGCGCCATCGGTCTGCGCGGCTTCGCTGTGCGTTCCAGTGTCGTGACCGTTATTCATGATGCTCTGCCAGACATGACGCCGATGACGGGCTGCATCGCGCGGGCCGGTATCCGGCAGGTCGCATGATTCATCAGGGACCACTTTGTCCGATATGTGTAAAACTGTTCGGTTTTCAAGACGATTCCAGTCTTTTTGGTCCAAATTACCGGACAGGGACATGCGGTGCTGTTCATCATGGACCCGAACAATAAGATAAGCTGCGTGCGAGTTTCAGTGAGGGAAAGACTGCGGCAACCAGGTACGGGCGATAAGAAAGGTTCTCGACTTTTCTCGTGTAACCATAACGATATGAGGGGGTAAACAAAAGATAGGCATAATGTCAGGTATACCAACGGGACACTTGCATACCACGATTTTCCGGCGACCTAGCCCATCGGATTATTAGTGTGCCCAATTGCAGGGCGGATCTGCATGTCATGTTTCCGTATGGTTGAATATAAAAAGACAAATTCCCCTCGGATTTTGGTGAAGCTGACCACTATCTTAGTCGCAGAGGCTTTATCCAGTCATCCGGGCAGTCGGATGTTTCATAGTGCGACGAGGTATCGCGGCTGCCCCCCCGGATTGCCGGGCTGTCCGTTCGGACTAGGTCCGTCAGGGGCAGGGACGGCGATCCCGCCGCGCGCCCCCGCCTGAAAATCACGATCCGGCGCCCCGCAGCGCAGCCAGACCGCCGGTCGCGGTCTGCGCGCCCAGACAGGCCGCTGCCGCGCGAAAGCCAAGGGCGACCGCCCTGTCACGCGGCCAGTCCTGATGCAGCCCGTGCAGCACACCCGCTGCAAAGGCATCGCCGGCACCGACTGCGCTGACAATCTTTTCGGGGGGCAGCGGCTCGGGGCGAAAGATGTGGGCCTCGCCCGCCTCAAGCCAGACCACCTGCCGGGCCGAATGCATGATCACCGCGTGCCGGACGCCGCCATGGGCCAGCACATGCGCGGCGCGGATCATCCCGTCGCGGTCGTTTTCGCCGGTGATCGGGATGCCGCTTGCCCGCGCCGCCTCGATCTCGTTCAGGAACAGCACGTCGATTTCGGGCAGGGTCGCCATCACGGTACGGCGGTAATCCCCGGCCTGCGAGGATACCAGATCCACGCAGGTCATCATGCCATGCGCGCGCGCCTCGGCCAGCACCTGCGCCGCGCCGCTGCGGCCATCCGGGCCGATCCGGTCCAGCGTGGCCAGCAGGTTCAGATAGCCCAGATAAAAGATCCGCGCGCCCGCCGCCGCCAGCCCGGCCATGTCGATATGGCTGGCGTCCAGCAGATCGTTCGCGCCGGTATGGTGAAAGAAGGTGCGGCTGTCGCCCGGCACGTTCATCACGTGCGTCTGCGAGGTGCCCGCCCGCGATGTTCGCGCGATCCGGTCCAGGGACAGCCCGGCCTTGCGGCACAGGGCCAGCGCCTCATCCCCCAGTGGCCCCGCGCCAATCAGTCCCACGGGGATCACCGGATAGGGCACCCCCATCGCCACCAGATCGGCGGCGACATTCGCAGCGCCGCCGCCAAGACCTGTCGTCTGGGCCGAGATGCAGACCAGTTCCGATTTTTCCGGCCATGCGGGAATGTCGTGGATGATGTCGAGGATCCAGTTACCCACGCAGACAATGCCCTGACGGGACGGTTCGGGGCGCGCAGCGGTCATGTTGCGCCCTCATTCCACAACAGCCGCAAGGGGGGCTGGTCCTCTTCGATGCGGCTGAAGCGGCCCACCGGTTCGAAAAAGAAATTGTCGTTGCGGTCGTCATTGCACTGGCTGACCTCGGCGGCAAAGACCGGCGCGCGCTCGGCCCAGAATCGGTGTTGCAGGCCGCGCGGCACGGTGATGCCCTGTCCCTCCCGCAGGCGGTGGATGCAGCCAAGGGCAGGATATTCGGCGCCGTCGATGCGGATGCGATCAGCCACCGGTTCGCCGCTTTCGGGTTCGACCGCGCCCTCGGCCTGAAATTCGACGCATAGCAAGCCGCCTGCGCGGACGATAATGTCCTCAAGCTTGCGGCGATGGGCGTGGAACGGGGTTTCCTGATCTACACCGATGAACAGCAGCTTTTCGGCATAGGTCCGTTCGCCCGCCACCCTGTCGATGCCGTTGCGGGCGCAGAACAGCACAAGGCCGCGCCGTTCGAAATTGCCGCCTCCGAAATCGGTCACGTCCCAGCCGATTTGCCGTTCGGCCAGCCAGCGGCTGCGGTCGGGATGGGCGGCGTGGTCGGCCAGCGTCCAGCGCGCAAAATCGGGCATCGTCCAGTTCTGCGCCTTTAGCATCGTCTCAGCCGCGTGAATGGCCTGATTGATCTGTGATCGTTTCATGATGGATACTCCACCCCGACGACGCGGTTTTCGGTGCCGGATGCCAGCGCGGCGGTCAGGATCGCGTGGTGCTGCGCGGCCTCGGCGGGGGTGGCGCAGGGAAAACCCTTCGCGTCGCCGCCTGCCAGTTCGTCCAGAAAGGCCGCCCACATCTGCTGGATCGCGTCGGTGAAACCAAACTCGAAAATGCCGCCGGTGATCGCCGGAAACAGCGACTGATAGCCCAGATCCTCGGTCTGCCAGGTCTGCCGCCCGCCGGGTTCGTAATGCATGAAGCGCCATTGCCGGGGCGATTTGGTTGAAAATTCAGCCGAGCCGTTCATCCCCAGCACCCGGATCGACCATGTGTTCGATTCCCCCGGCGCGATGCGCCATGTCTTCAGCACCAGCGGAAAGGCCCCTATGCCGCTGCCGACCAGGCCGGTGATCGTGGCGTTGTCCCATGTTTCGCAGGGGACACGCCGCCCCGAGGCGTCGGGGCGCGTCGTCACCCGCTTGACCAGACTGGCGTGCACGCTGTGGGGCCGCCAGCCAAGGCGCAGCGGCACATGGCAGACATGCATCCCAAGATCGCCCATGCAGCCATAAGCGCCGTTCACATCGATCATCCGTTTCCAGTTGATCGGTTTGTCCGGGTTGATGTCCGAGGCGTGCAGGAACGCGCATTCGACCTCGATAATGTCGCCCAACGCGCCGGAACGCACGAAATTCACCACCTGCTGCGCACCGGGATAAAAGGGCATCTCGGACGAGCAGCGGATCAATTGGCCGGGCCGTCCGGTCATCGCCGCCATGATCGCGGCGTTCTGCGTGCCGTCCATGCCAAAGGGCTTTTCACCCAGCAGATGTTTACCCGAGGCGATGATCTCTGGATAAATCGCCGCGTGCAGCACATGCGGCACGGCGCAATAGACCGCATCGACCTGATCATTGGCCAGAAGCGCGCGGAAATCCGTGGTTTTCTGACGGACGGATGGCAGATGCGTG
>NZ_JBKEBL010000107.1:0-10660 GCF_047973135.1 Paracoccus sp. (in: a-proteobacteria) | reverse complement strand
TCGATGCCGATTGGCTGCTTGCCGAGTTGGACGCGCGGGGCGCGAGCGCGGTCATCCCGCCGAAGGCGAACCGAAAAATCAAACGTGACTACGACAGGCACGCCTATAAATGGCGGCATCTGATCGAGAACTTCTTCGCAAAGATAAAGGAATTCAGAGCTATAGCCACGCGTTACGAAAAGACGGCCTGCAGTTACACCGCCAATTGGCATCTCGCCGCAACCGTCATCGCCGCAAAGTGAATGTCCACGAACCCTAGCCTGTCCTCAAGTCCGACGATCCCTGTCGTATCGATCACCAGATAAACGTTGGACGGCGACCCGTTGAAGTCGCCGATAAACCAACTTTCCAAGGGCTTAGGTGTGTAGCAATCATGCCCTCTTTCGATTGGATCAACGCCATTGATATAGGTCATTCTGGATTGTTGACCATCACGTTCTATCTTCTGAACATCATCCACAGCGGCCCAATGTTCATCTTCACACATGATTACCCTACTGAAGCGTAAGTCAAAAACTGTGCAAAAATTATGTTCTTCCCGCAAGTACCCTGTGATATTCGTTCTTATACGTGAATGCCACCCGTGGGGCATCGGCTATGTGCCTTACACTGTTCGGCTGGTGGCGATCCTGACGATTGCGCCGTAGGGGGACTATGGCGCTGATGTCGGAATGGACTGCATCCTTGCGCCCTGAGCAGATGACGGGACCACAGGAGAAGCGGGGCCGGCGAAACCGCCGGCGGCTTGTGGTTTCAGGTCACTGCGATACCGATGCGAAATCCGTCCGGGCGCGCTCCGTGATCAGATCAATATCGGCTTCCAGCATCAGGCCCTGCTGAACCAGCGCCTCGGCTGCGGCGATGGTCGCCGCGACATAGGCGTCCTGATCGGCATAGCGTTCGCTGACGGGCTTGCGGCTGTCGCCATCTGCGCTGTCAGCATTGGCGGGGAAGGGCAGGCGGCTGCCCGTCAGGCCGCACAGATCGCCTTCTGCGAAGCCTTCGTTCCGGGGGTTCCAGCCCCACAGCGTCGCCAGCGCCTCGGACACGGCCGGCATCTCTATGCCGCCCGTTGCATTCCCGTCCTCGTCCATCTGCGGCACCAGCACGGGATAGGCCCCGCCTCCACCCGGTGGCTGGCTTGAATAGTCGCGGACCTGAAGGACGTTATAGGCCGGAATGAACGCGCCAGCGCCCGCGATATGTGGCAATGACAGTTCCGACAGCGGCACAAGCGTCCCATCGGCAAGTGTCGGATAGCGCGAGGCAGGCGGCTCTTTATCCGTCGCGATCCAGTCGTTCAGGCCCGTCAGCAGCGCCCGCATGATCGGCGCGGGCGAGATCGGGTTCGATGCGAACCGGCAAATCTCGGTTTGTTCGGGCGTCGCGGACCAAAGCGTGAAATGCTGCGTCCCGGCCAGAAAATACAGCCTGACATTGTCTGGCATGGTCAGCGGCTCGCTCTGCGCCGAGGTCGTCAGCAGCCCGGCGCGCGCCTGCCAGAATTCGGTGTCCGTGTCGGTGTGAAAAAGTTTCGGGCAGGTATTGCTGGCCGTGCATTCGGTCAGGATGCTTTCGGTCCTGCCGCTGAACGGGTCGGTGGTTTCAGTATAGGTGAACGGAAACTGATCGCCCTGGATATCGTGATCCTCGTGCTGGCGGGAATAGCGTCCGGCCTGCGCAAAGCGGAAATTCGTAAAGGATTTGCGCGATCCCGCGATATGGGGAACGGCCCCGTCAAAGACCTGGTTTCCGGCCTCGTCGGCGTTGAAGCCGTGATAGATCAGATCACGCAGAAAGCGTCCGGACTGCGACACGCCAAGGCCGATGGTGCGGTCGATCCCCTCAAGCGGCGTTGCGACGTCATGGCCCGGATTGCCGCGCAGGAATGACACCAGATCACTGGTCCCCGTAAAGGCAAGCCCGGCAGGCAGCGCTCCGGTGGCCGGATAGATGAATTCGAAAATGGCCCCGGCATCCAGCCCCTCGGGCTTGGTGATCTCGATTTCGTTGCCGGACAGATAGCGGAAGGACAGGTCCGGGGCGGTGGCGCGTGGATCGGTGGCGCGCAGGCGTACGGTCAGCGTGGCCTTTTCCGGGTCCTGATCGGCCGCAGGATAGACCAGTTTGGCGGTCGAGACACGATCCGGCTTGTCGAACACGAATTCCTCGCGCGACAGGCCCGTTACGCCTTCGGCGGTCGGGACCGTCAGGTTCAGCACCTCGGGCGGCAGGTCGGTCTGCCAGCCGCTCCAGACCAGGGTATAGCCCTGTTTCATCAGGAACCCGTCACCCGCCTCGGCCACCGTTTCCGGGATGGTCGGCCCCTCGGACAGGTTCAGCAGCCTGAATGCCAGCGTCGTGCCGCGGTTCAGAACCTCATAGAACAGGGTTCCGTTGCCTTTTGAGGCATCGATGGGACGTAGGATGGAAACCTCGGTTTCGTATTCGACAAGACCATCCGCATTGACCGGTACCTTATCCAGATCCACGATCCTGCTGCCCGCCCCGGATGCGGGATCAATGGCAAAACGGACGATCCCGTCGATCCGTTCATAGGCCCCGGCATTTCCGAATTCGTGGCCTTCGAAGGCGGGGTTTACGGTTCGGGTGACTTCGAAATCCACCACCTTGGATGTGGCCGGTTGCGACAGCGGCAGGACAGCGAGAATCCCCCCGGCGATGCCCTTGGCTAAAGATGCGGTCATTATGTTATCTCCTCCTGGTTAGTTCTGGCCTTCCGTCCTTCCGTCGTCGCTCCACTGTTCGTTTCGGGTGATTGTCCATCTGGTTCTTATCACCATCTGCGGGCTTCTGGGCTGAGTTTCTCGCCCGTGTGGCGAGAAATGCCTGCACCCGCGCCATATCCTTCGGCCCCGGCCGCCGCCAGAAGCGGTTGCAAAGCGTTTTGTGCAGGCCGTATTCGGTGTTAGTGCCCGTCCATTGCAAACCATGCTCGATGAGGTAATTGATTCCGCTTGGAACCATGCGGTCATTGGCCCGGCTGACGCCCCGTTCCTTGGGAAAGAACGGCGCAATCCGTTCGGCTTGATCCTCGGTAAAGCAAAACAGACGTGATAGGGGCGATCCTCGTTGACGCCTTGAATTTATTTTGAAATAAAGGTGATATTTCTTTTTGGGGCGGAAAGGGCAATGGCTTCGCTGACCGCAGAAGGGGCAGCGTTGGCGATCCAAAGCTATCTCGGTGAAAGGGTTCCGAGACTGCTTGTTTCGATGCGGATGGACGCCAAATACGTCGCCGATGAACGTGGCAACCCAGACGCATCTATCGTTTGGCAGGACATCTGGAGGGGCGGAAGTCCTTCACCCACCTGGGTATTTTCGGACGCTGCTCGAAAAGCCGGAGCGCAAGCTATGCTATACTCATCCCGATCACGCCCCGAAATCGCGCACGTCGTGGTCCTTGACACAGATTGCCCGACCTATGTCGGGCCGACTTCCGAATTCAATGCAGAGCGCCCTTTATAGGTTCTGACCCTAAACCCGCAGCACGAACGCCTTCGCCCGAAAGACATCGCCACCCGCCGCAGGCCCGTGCAGGGGGTCCGGGGCGCGCAGATCCCCCGGCCACCGCAGGACGCAAATTCGCACCGCTGACGTCACGCAACGCACGATACCGGTGTACAGCCTGTGCCGCCCCGGTGCCCGCCCCAGTGTCGCCCCGAACCCTGCATTTGCTGGCCACTCCGGCCACGCCCCAAGCCTCTGTTGCATTCACAGCCAAAACAACGCCCGCAGCCGTTGCGCGTCAGGCGTCGCGGATCAGCCGGTCCAGCAGCTCGATTTCCCCGGAGGTCAGACGCACCCCATGAGCCTCGGCCAGCGCCCGCGCGGCAAAGCGGCGCTGCGATGGCAGCCGGGCACCCTGGCCGGTGATCGCCGTGAACAGCGTTTCGGCCCGCGCAAAGGGATCGCCATCACGGCCATGGGCAAAGGCCTGCGGCGAAAAGGCAAGGATCAGTTCTCCGTGCCGGGGCAGGAATTCGGTCGTGCCCAGATAATCCAGCGCTTCACGGCTGGTCAGATCGCCGATCATGATCCCCGCCAGCAGCTCGATCATTGTCCCGATGGCCGATCCCTTATGTCCGCCAAAGGGCAGCATCGCCCCGGCCAGCGCGGCCTCGGGGTCGGTCGTCGGCTGACCGCCCGCATCCACTGCCCAGCCATCGGGCAGGGGGGTGCCGGCACGGCGATGCAGTTCGACCTCGCCCCGCGCGGCGACCGAAGTGGCGAAGTCAAAGACATAGGGCGGCTGACCGGGCCGGGGCCAGCCAAAGGCCAGCGGGTTGGTTCCCAGCAGCGGCCCCGTGCCCCCCGTAGGCGCGACGGTGGCATAGCTGGGACACATGGCAAGCCCCGCCAGACCCTGCGCCGTGATCGCCTCGATTTCCGGCCAGAGCGCCGAAAAATGCGTGCAATCGTTGATCACCAGCGCCGCCATGCCGTTCTGCGCGGCGCGTTCGGCCAGCACCGGCAGGGCCAGTTCAAAGGCCGCATTGGCGAAGCCGCCGCGCGCATCGGCACGGACGATTCCCGCCGCGTCCGAGGGCAGCAGCACCGGCACCGCACGCGGATCGACCTTACCCGCCCCGATGGTGCGCAGCAGCCCCTCGATCCGGTAAATTCCGTGGGCCTTGCTGTTGTCGCGTTCGCCCGCGACAATCACACGCGTTACCGCGCCCGCCTGTTCGGGCACCAGCCCCGCCTTCAGGAAAATCGCCAGAACGCGGGTTTCCAGCGCATCTATGGTCCAGTTGGTTTCTGACATTTTATTCCTTCCCGGCTGCGTTGCCGACGCCTTCGCAGGATTGTATACTAACTGTATTCAACGCAGGTGTGCCGGATGGGGGCGGGGATGGTCAAGGAGAATCGCGGGGCGGATGTGATCGTGATCGGCGCAGGCGTGATCGGCCTGTCCTCGGCGCTGGAATTGCAGGCGCGGGGCTTGTCGGTCGCGGTGCTGGACCGCGAGGGGCCTGCGGCGGGCGCGTCGGCCGGGAATGCCGGGGCTTTCGCCTTTACCGACATCCTGCCGCTGGCTTCGCCCGGTATCCTGCGCAAGGCTCCGAAATGGCTGCTGGATCCGCTGGGGCCGCTATCGGTGCCACCGGCTTATGCGCTGCGGATCGCGCCATGGATGTTCCGGTTCTGGCGGGCCTGCGCGCCCGCGCAGATGGCGCGTTCGACCAGGGCGCAGACGGCGCTGATGGATCTGTCGAAGGCGCGGCTGGAGCCCTTTCTGACGGCCACCGGAACGCTTGGCATGCTGCGCAAGGACGGGGCCTTGCAGGTCTATGAATCACAGGCCGAGCTGACGGCCTCGTTGCCGGGCTGGCGCCTGCGCGAGGAACACGGGATCGCGTTCCGGCATATGGATGCTGCGGAAATGGCGGGATTGCAGCCCGGCCTGTCGCCACGCCTGACCCATGGCACGTTCACGCCCGGCTGGTATTCCATCGCCGATCCAGGGGATTATACACAGGCCCTTGCCGAACGGTTTCGCGCGGCGGGGGGCCTGATCAGGCGGGCGGCGGTCGCTGCGCTGTACCCGGTCGGCGGCGGGGTCGAGGTGTCGGGCGCTGACGGCACAATGCGCGCCGATCATGTGGTGATCGCGGCGGGGGCGTTTTCGCGCCCGATTGCCGCTTCGGTTGGCGACCGGGTGCCGTTAGAGACCGAGCGCGGCTATAACACCACCCTGCCGCCCGATGCCTTTGACCTGCGCTGCCAGATCACCTTTGGCGGGCATGGCTTTGTCGTCACGCGCCTGTCCTCGGGCATCCGGGTCGGTGGCGCGGTCGAACTGGGCGGGCTGACGCGCCCGCCGGATTTCCGGCGCTCGCAGGCGATGCTGGACAAGGCGCGGCGTTTTCTGCCGGGGCTGCGCCCTGCGGGCGGCACGCAATGGATGGGGTTCCGCCCCTCGCTGCCCGATTCGCTGCCGGTCATCGGAAGGTCGCGTGCGACGCCCCGCGTCATCCACGCCTTTGGCCATGGCCATCTGGGTCTGACGCAATCGACAGGAACGGCGCAAATCGTCGCCGACCTGATCACCGACAGCCCGCTGCCGCTGGATATTACTCCTTTCTCTGCCCAAAGGTTCTGACACATGGCCAGCTATACGTTTTCCTGCATCGACGGACATACCTGCGGCAATCCCGTGCGGCTGGTCTCGGGCGGGGGGCCCAGGCTTGAGGGCGCGGACATGCTGGAACGGCGGGCGCATTTCCTGCGCGATTACGACTGGATCCGCACCGGCCTGATGTATGAACCGCGCGGACATGACATGATGTCCGGGTCGATCCTTTATCCGCCGACGCGCCCCGATTGCGATGTGGCGGTGCTGTTCATCGAAACCTCGGGCTGTCTGCCGATGTGCGGGCATGGCACCATCGGGACGGTGACGATGGGGATCGAGAACGGGCTGATCATGCCGCGCATGCCCGGACGGCTGGCCATTGATGCCCCGGCGGGACGGGTCGAGATCGAATACCGGCAAGAGGGGCGATTCGTCGAAGAGGTCCGGCTGACCAACGTGCCCTCGTTTCTTTACGCCGAAGGGCTGACCGCTACGGTCGAGGGTCTGGGCGAGATCGTGGCAGATGTCGCCTATGGCGGCAATTTCTATGCCATCGTCGAACCGCAAAAGAATTTCCGCGACATGGCCGATCACAGCGCCGTCGATCTGGTCGGCTGGTCGCCCCGGCTGCGCCGCGCCCTGAACGAGAAATATGACTTTGCCCATCCCGAGCATCCGCAGATTACCGGCCTCAGCCATATCCTTTGGACCGGAGCGCCCACCATTGCGGGGGCACATGCGCGCAACGCGGTGTTTTATGGTGAAAAGGCCATTGACCGCTCACCCTGCGGAACCGGCACTTCGGCCAGGATGGCGCAGCTTGCCGCAAAGGGAAAGCTGGCCGTCGGCGACGAGTTCTGGCACGAATCCATCATCGGCTCGATCTTCAAGGGCCGGGTCGAGGCGGCGGCCACCGTGGGCGACCGCGCGGCCATCGTGCCATCGGTCGCCGGATGGGCACGGATGACCGGGATCAACACCATTTTCATTGATGACCGCGACCCTTTCGCGCATGGTTTTGTCGTGACCTGACAACCCCTTGCGTCCGGCTTGGGCCGGGGAAATACTTGGCCCGCAACAATCGCGACAAATCGTCGCCAGCCGCGAAAGAAAAAACCATCTTCACGGATGCGGAATTTGGCTCTATATTAATGACCGAGCGGTCGGTAAATTGTTTTCGACCGGCCGGAGGGGGAACTTATGGCAGAAGCATTCATCTGTGATTCGATACGTACGCCTGTGGGCCGCTATGGTGGGGCGCTGTCATCCGTCAGGGCGGACGATCTGGCGGCCATCCCCCTGCGGGCGCTGACAGAGCGGAATCCCGGTGTGGCCTGGGCCAGCGTGGACGATATCATCATGGGCGGAGCCAATCAGGCCGGCGAGGATAACCGCAATGTCGCGCGCATGGCCGGGCTGCTGGCTGGCCTGCCGGTCGAGGTGCCGGGTACCACGATCAACCGGCTGTGCGGATCGGGCATGGATGCCATCGGCATGGCCGCCCGTGCGATTCGCGCCGATGACGGCGACTTGCTGCTGGCAGGCGGCGTCGAAAGCATGTCGCGCGCGCCCTTTGTCCTGGGCAAGGCGGACAGCGCCTTTTCCCGCAAGGCCGAGATGTATGACACCACCATCGGCTGGCGTTTCGTGAATCCGCTGATGAAAAAGACCTTCGGCATCGATTCGATGCCCCAGACGGCCGACAATGTTGCCGCTGATTACGGCATCAGCCGCGCCGATCAGGACGCATTCGCCCTGCGCAGTCAGGCCCGTTGGGCGGCGGCGCAAGAGGCAGGGATCTTTGCCGAAGAAATCGTCGCGGTGACGATCCCGCAACGCAAGGGCGATCCGGTCATTGTCGATACCGACGAACATCCGCGCCCCTCGACCACGCCTGAACAGCTTGCGAAACTGCGCGGCGTGAACGGCCCGGAT
Organism: Paracoccus sp. (in: a-proteobacteria); assembly: GCF_047973135.1. Taxonomy (GTDB): domain Bacteria; phylum Pseudomonadota; class Alphaproteobacteria; order Rhodobacterales; family Rhodobacteraceae; genus Paracoccus. The sequence continues at coordinate 2,625 of NZ_JBKEBL010000107.1, read as the reverse complement.
CTGAGTGTGACGGCGGGCAACGCCTCGGGCGTGAATGACGGCGCGGCGGCGGTGATCGTCGCCTCCGAGGCCTCGGCGCGGGCCAATGGCCTGACCCCGCAGGCGCGTGTTGTCGCCATGGCGGCGGCAGGGGTTGAACCCCGCATCATGGGCATCGGCCCGGTTCCCGCCACCCGCAAGGTTCTGGCCCGCGCGGGGCTGAGCATCGACCAGATGGATGTGATCGAACTGAACGAGGCCTTTGCCGCGCAGGGGCTTGCCGTGATGCGCGAACTGGGCCTGCCGGACGATGCGCCGCATGTGAACCCCAATGGCGGCGCGATCGCCATCGGCCATCCGCTTGGCATGTCGGGCGCGCGGCTGGTACTGTCCGCCACACGGCAACTTCACCGCACCGGCGGGCGTTATGCCCTGTGCACGATGTGCGTCGGCGTCGGGCAGGGAATTGCCATGATCATTGAACGGGTCTGAATTTTAGGGGAGGCATCAGCATGTATGCTCAGATGGTAAAGTCGGAAGGCATGAAAGCGCCCGAGGAAATGACCCCGGAGGAACGCGCCTTTCAGGAACGCATCGACCGCAACGAAAAGATCGAACCCAAGGAATGGATGCCCGAGGGCTATCGCAAGACGCTGATCCGCCAGATCGGCCAGCATGCCCATTCCGAAATTGTTGGCCAGTTGCCCGAAGGCAACTGGATCACCCGCGCACCCACGCTGGAACGCAAGGCGATTCTGCTGGCCAAGGTGCAGGACGAGGCCGGGCATGGCCTGTATCTGTACAGCGCCGCCGAGACCCTGGGCGTCACCCGCGACGACCTGACCGAAAAACTGCTGTCGGGGGCGATGAAATACAGTTCCATCTTCAACTATCCGACGCTGAACTGGGCCGATATGGGCGCGGTCGGCTGGCTGGTCGATGGTGCGGCGATCATGAATCAGGTGCCGTTGCAGCGGACATCCTATGGCCCCTACAGCCGCGCGATGATCCGCATCTGCAAGGAAGAAAGTTTCCACCAGCGGCAGGGCTATTCCATCATGATGAAGATGGCCGCAGGCACCCCGGAACAGAAGGAAATGGCGCAGGACGCGCTGAACCGGTTCTGGTATCCAGCGCTGATGATGTTCGGGCCGTCCGACAAGGACTCGGTCCATTCCGCGCAGTCGATGGCGTGGAAGATCAAGATGAATACCAATGACGAGCTGCGCCAGAAATTCGTCGATGAAACCGTGCCGCAGGCCGAATATCTGGGCCTGACCGTGCCGGATCCGACGCTGAAATGGAATGACGAACGGGGGCATTACGACTTTGCCGAACCCGATTGGGAAGAATTTTTCGACGTCATCAAGGGCAATGGCCCCTGCAATCAGGAACGGCTTGAGGCACGCCGCAAGGCATGGGCCGATGGCGAATGGTTCCGTGACGGGCTGAACGCCTATGCCGGGAAATCCGCGGCACGCCGCGCGGCGGCCTCTGTTGCCGCCGAATAAAGGGAGGAGATCACATGTCCAGGAAAGAATGGCCGCTCTGGGAGGTTTTCATCCGGGGCCAGCACGGGCTGAACCACCGCCATGTCGGCAGCCTGCACGCGCCTGATGCCGAAATGGCGATCAACCACGCGCGCGACGGATAGACCCGCCGCCAGGATGGCGTGTCGATCTGGGTGGTGACATCCAGCGACATCACCGCCAGCGCGCCCTCGGAAAAAGGGCCGCTGTTCGACCCGGCGGAAAGCAAGGTCTATCGTCACCCGACCTTCTTCGACATTCCTGACGAAGTGGGGCATATGTGATGGCGGTTGCACATATCACCGCGCCGCCCATGGAGGTGGGCGATTCCGCGCTGGCGAACGAGGCGCTGAAACCCGCGCTGTTCGACTGGCTGTGCCGGATGGGCGACAATTCCATCATTCTGGGGCATCGCATTTCCGAATGGTGCGGCCATGGCCCGGTGCTGGAAGAAGATATCGCGCTGGCCAACACCGCGCTGGATCTGATCGGGCACACGCAGATGTGGCTGGGTCTGGCCGCCGAGGTCGAGGGTGCGGGCCGCACCGCCGACGATCTGGCCTTTCTTCGCGATGCGCTGAAGTTCCGTAACGTCAAGCTGGTCGAACTGCCGAATGGCGACATGGCCGTCACGCTGATGCGCGAATTTCTGTTCGATGCCTTCCATTTCGAGATACTGACCGCACTGACCAAATCGGCCAGCCCGCGCGTTGCCGAAATCGCGGCGAAGGCGCTGAAAGAAGTCAGCTATCATCTTGAACGTTCGTCCGATCTGGTCGTGCGTCTGGGGGATGGCTCGGCTGAAAGCCACGCCCGAATGCAGGATGCGCTGGACCGGCTGTGGCCTTATACGGGAGAGATGTTCACCTCTGATGCCGTGGACGAGGCGGTGACGGCATCCGGAATCGCGCCCGCGCTGGACGATCTGCGCGCCGACTGGGACAAGACCGTATCCGAGATTCTGGACGAGGCGACTCTGAGGCGGCCCGAGGGGCGTTTCGACGTCCACAAGGGTGGCAAGCAGGGTCGGCACACCGAACATCTGGGCTATGTTCTGGCCGAAATGCAGTTCCTGCAACGCGCCTATCCCGGCGCAAGCTGGTAAGCCGATGCAGCC
>NZ_JBKEBL010000248.1:0-16607 GCF_047973135.1 Paracoccus sp. (in: a-proteobacteria) | reverse complement strand
TTCCTTGACATAGGCGATTTGCGGAACGGCCCGGACAATCTCCAGAATGGTGCCCGGCAGCAGGTCCGATCCGCGCGGCGCAGGGGCGTTTTGCAGCACGATCCGCGTATCCGGCAAAGAGGCGGTGATTTCCGCGAAAAAGGCGATCACTTCGCCTGCCCCCGCGCCGACGGATTTCGGCGGCTGGATCATCAGCCAGCGCAGCCCCAGATCGCGCGCCTCCCAGCCATGTGCGATCACCTCGGCTGCCGTTCCGGCGCTGGCCCCCGCCACAACCGGAAAAGCGTTGTCCACCGCGCGCACCACCTCGGCCAGAGCCGCGCGGCGCTCTTCCCCGGTCAGATGCTCGACCTCACTGGCAAATCCGGGAAACACCACGCCCCCGACCCGCGCATCCCGCGCAAATCCCACAAGCCCGGCCATGGCGGCAAAATCCACGCTTCCGGCGGCGGTGAACGGCGTCGGCAGAACAGGCAGGATCCCCGCAAGCGTGTCGGTCATTACAATTTGGTCTATATTATAAGACATGCTCTCACTAATTGAACCTACCGCGAGACATCCCACAAATCAAGCCCGGACCTGCCCGCAGGCGATACTGCCGCCCGCAGGCGACGCCGCCATCCGCAGGCGCGCGGATCGTCAGGGACCGCAGGGGAACCCAAAAGGAATCGGAAAATCGCCAATGCCCGACCGGCTCGCCAGGGCAGGGCAGATCATGGCGAGAAGGCCCCGCCCGGCAGCTCTGGCCACCATTCGGCGTATAGCTGATACTGCGCCAATTTGATCATCAAATTGGCGCAGTATCAGCGTAAAATCAATTGGTTACAGCCTGACAACACAATCAAAGGAAAGTCGTCAGCCATATTTGACAGAAAATTCGCCGCACGGGCAGAAAAGGACAAATTCCGCCTCGCGCCGCCCCGAACCGGCGGCAGGGCCGGGACGCGGGGGGTCCGGGGGGCAGCCGCCCCCCGGCTTTCTTACGGACTCAGCCGCGCATCGACCGGAACAGCGCCGCCAGATGCAGGGTCGAAGGGTCGTGGCCCGGCGCGGCCTGCCCCTGCAACAGCGGCTCGACCTTGAGGGCCAGCTCCTTGCCCAGTTCCACCCCCCACTGGTCGAAACTGTTGATGCCCAGAATGACCCCCTCCACGAACACGCGATGCTCGTACAGCGCCACGATCTGCCCCAGAGCGAAGGGCGTCAGTTGCGGGATCAGCAGCGTGGTCGAGGGGCGGTTGCCCGGAAACACCCGGTGACGGGCCTGCCGGTCCAGTTCTGCGCCCTCCAGTCCCTTCGCGGCCATCAGCGCGCGGGCCTCGGCCAGCGTACGCCCGTGCATCAGCGCCTCGGATTGCGCAAGGCAGTTGGCGGCCAGCAGGATATGGTGATGGGCCAGATCGTCCTCATGTCCCCGCGCGGCAAGAATGAACTCGCAGGGCACCGGCATCGTGCCCTGGTGGATCAACTGGTAAAAGGCGTGCTGGCCGTTGGTGCCCGGCTCGCCCCAGACCACCGGTCCCGACACGACCGGCAGATCGCCGCCATCCATCGCCACACGCTTGCCGTTCGATTCCATCTCAAGCTGTTGCAGATAGGCGGGCAGGCGCAGCAGGCGGTTGTCATAGGGCAGCACCGCGCGGGTCGGATAGCCGCAGATCTGATGGTGCCAGATGCCGACAAGCGCCAGCAGCACCGGCAGGTTTTCGGCAAGGGGTGCGGCACGGAAATGCGCGTCCATCGCCGCGCCGCCCGACAGAAATTCGTCGAACCGCTCTGGCCCCACGGCCAGCATCAGCGACAGCCCGATCGGTCCCCAGACCGAATAGCGCCCGCCTACCCAGTCCACGAAGCCGAAGACGCGGCTGGCGTCGATCCCGAAAGCCGCCGTCTTGTCGGCAGCCGAGGACAGGGCCGCGAATTGCGCCGCTGGCTCTGCCACCGCCTTTGCCATCCAGTCGCGCGCGGTTTTCGCGTTGGTCATCGTTTCGATGGTGGTGAATGTCTTGGACGCGACGATCACCAGCGTCGTTTCCGGGTTCAGCCCCTTCAGCGTGTCGGCAATGTCTGCGCCGTCCACATTGCTGACGAAATGCGCCTGCGGCCCGTCATGATACGGCGCAAGCGCCAGCACCGCCATGTAGGGCCCAAGATCCGATCCGCCGATGCCGATATTCACCACATCGGTGATCCGCCCGCCCTGCCCGGTGAACGCGCCCGAGCGCAGGTCGCGCGCAAATCCGGCCATGCGATCATGCGTCTCGCGCACGGCAGGCATCACGTCCTGACCATCGACCGTCACACTGCCGGACAGGTTGCGCAGCGCCGTGTGCAGGACGGCGCGCCCCTCGGTCTCGTTGATCTTCTCGCCGGTGAACATCGCCTCGCGCCAGTCGGCAACCCGCACATCCTGCGCCAGTTCCAGCAACAGGTCGCGCGCACCCGCGTCAATCATCGTCTTGGACCAGTCGAAGGCCATACCCCCGGCCGCCGTGCAGAAACCTTCGGCGCGAGTGGGATCGGTGTCGAACAGATCGGCGATGCGCCGGTCCCCCTGTGCCTTGCGATGGGCCTCAAGGCGGGTCCAGATGTCTGCCATGTCAGTCTTCCTCTATTCCGCCCAATGGACGGTGGCGTTGTCCAGAAAGGCGCGGATCGGCGCCTCGGTCGGGTCCATCTTGCGCGCCTTTTCCAGCGCCTCGCGTTTTTCCGGGCCCATGATCAGCACGTGAATATGGATCGCGCCGGCCAGGACCGGGCGCGTCAGGGTGATGCGCGGCTCTTCAGCGCCGCTGGCCCGGATCGGCATCAGCACCGGCGCGTTGGCGGCCATCGCCTCGGCCAGATGATCGGCACCAGGGAACAGGCTGGCAGTGTGCATGTCATTGCCCATGCCCAGCAGCGCCACCGTGACCGGCAAATGCGGGCGCAGTGTCGCCCCCAGCTTTTCGGTGGCGTCATCGGGCTGTGGCTGGCCGGTATAAAGGTCGATATAGCGCGCCGCCGCCGCCCGGTCATGCAGCAGATGCCGCCGCAGCAGCCGCGCGTTCGAACGCTTGTGTTCGCCATCGACCCAACGCTCGTCGCCCAGAAACACCGTCACCCGGCCCCAGTCCAGATCCGCGCCGCTGAGCGTGTCGAAAACCTGAATCGGCGAGGTACCGCCCGGAACGCACAGGCTGGCCGTCGGATTCGCCCGCAGATGCTGCCCCAGTTGCGAGGCGATACGGTCGGCCAGCGACAGCGCCATCATCTCGCGGTCGGGATATTCCCTGAATTCCATGCTCATGCCCTGATCTCCCTCCATCGTCGGTTGTCACGGTGCATCAGTCTCAACGCTTCTTCCGGCCCCGAGGATCCCGCGTCATATGGTTCGGGCGGATGTTTGGCATCTTCCCAGGACTGGATGATCGGGTCGGTCCAGGCCCAGGCCGCCTCGACCTCGTCTCCGCGCATGAACAGGGTCTGGTTGCCGCGGATCACATCCATGATCAGCCGCTCATAGGCATCGGGCATGTCGGCGCCCTCGGCCCCCAGGGCCTCGGCAAAGGACATGTCCAGCGGCACCTGAACCAGTCGCATGCCCCCCGGCCCCGGTTCCTTGATCATGACCTTGAGGTTCATCCCCTCGTTCGGTTGCAGCCGGATCACCAGCTCATTCGCCTTGGGCGCGCCGCTGTCGTCAAAGATCGAATGCGGAGGTTCCTTGAAGGTGATGGCGATCTCGCTGGTCCGGGCGCGCAGACGCTTGCCGGTGCGCAGATAGAAGGGCGTGCCCTGCCAGCGCCAGTTCGAGATGCGGACCTTCATCGCGACATAGCTGGGCGTGCGCGAATCGGGGTTTTCCACATCCTCGCGATAGCCGGGGCTTTTTTCTGTCGCCTGATACTGGCCGCGCACGATGTCACGCTGTTCGACCGGCTCTAACGCGCGGATTACCTTCAGTTTTTCGTCGCGCACCGCGTCGGGGTCAAAGTGATAGGGCGGCTCCATCGCGATCAGGCACAGAAGCTGCATCATGTGGTTCTGCACCATGTCGCGGATCGCGCCGGATTTGTCGTAATAACCGCCGCGCCCGCCGACGCCCACTGTCTCGGCAACGGTGATCTGGACGTGATCGACATATTGGGCGTTCCACAGCGGTTCGAACAGGATATTGGCGAAACGCACCGCCATCAGATTCTGGACGGTTTCCTTGCCCAGATAATGATCGATCCGGTAAATCTGTTGCTCCGCGAAATGCCGCGCCAGCGTGGCGTTCAGCGCGCGGGCGCTGGCCAGATCACGGCCAAAGGGCTTTTCCACCACGATCCGGCTGTCCTGATCGGCAATGCCATAGCTGGCCAGCCGTTCGGCTATGTCGCCAAACAGCGATGGCGCGACCGAGAAATAGAACGCATGCACCGCCCCCTTGCGCACGCGGTCCTTCAGCGCCTGCCAGCCGCCCTCGCCCTTGGCATCGATGGCGACATAGCTCAGCAATTGCAGGAAACCGGCCAAAGCGGGATCGTTCCGGTCCACGCCGCCGAACTCGGCGATCGCCGAAGCAATCTGATCGCGGAAGGCAGCATCGTCCTGATCGGTACGGGCGGCGCCGATGATTCGCGCCGTGTCGGTAATCTGCCCCGCGACAAAACGGCGATACAAGCCCGGCAGAATCTTGCGATGCGCCAGATCGCCCGTGGCACCGAAAATCACAAGATCGAAATCCTCGACCGGAATGACCCGAGAGACCATGCTGTCCTCCTTGACGTTGGAACCTGCCATAGCGTTTGTTAGCGTTAACAGCAATGCCATTCAACCTTTCATCGTGCGCGCCAGCCGGGGCAGCCTGCTGCGCTTCAGCATGGCGGCCAGCGTCATCTCGCCGCCCATCAGCGCGGCCTTGTCACGGGCGTTTTGCACGGCGGTCGCCACAGCCTCGGGGGCGCGGGCATGCAGATCCAGCAGAAACGCATCGGGATGGATGGCACGCAAACCCAACGGGGCCATGACATGCTGCGGAAAGTCGCGCAGATTGGCAGTCACGATCTGCGCCGCGCCACCCGCCAGCGCCGCCTCGATCACATGGCGGTCGGCGGGGTCGGGCAGGTGCAGGTCGATGGCGCGGGTACCGTCATCGGGGGCAAGCGCATCGGGAAAACGCGCCGTCAGCAGCGCGATTTCCGCGCCCGCCACCGCGTCCTGATCGGGGCCAAGCCGCGCGGCAGCGTGGCGCCATTCGGCCAGTATCCGCGCCGACCACAGCGGATCATACAGCCCCGCCGCCGCCACATCCGCCAGAATCTCGCGGAGGATGGTCGGAAACAGGACATTCGCGTCCAGAACGGCCCTCATCCGTCCAGCCGGAAGAACAACGCCTTCAGATAACCGGTTTCCGCCAGTTGCGGCAGGGTTGGATGGTCCGGGCCGGCCTGCCCGGTATGGATCAGCACCCCGCGCCGCCCGCCGCGCCCGATGCCGCGCGCGCTGACATTGCGGAACTGCGTCAGATCGGCGGCATGGCTGCAACTGCACAGCACCAGATAGCCCCCCGGCGCGACCAGTGGCGCGGCCAGCTTTGCCACCCGCTCATAGGCGCGCAAGCCAGCCTCAAGCGCGGGTTTCGAGGGCGCAAAGGCTGGCGGATCGCAGACCACCAGATCGAAGCGGCGGCCACCTTCGGCCATTTGCTCCATCGCCTTGAAGGCATCGGATTGCAGCGTTTCCAATTGGTCCGCCGCCCCCATCGCCGCAGCCCCGCCCGCCGCCAGTTCCAGCGCGGGGGCGCTGCCATCGACGCAGGTGGCATGATTTGCACCTGCCGCCAGCGCGGCCAGGCCAAAGCCGCCCACATGGCTGAACATGTCCAGCACCTGCGCACCCTTTGCCAGACGCTGCGCAAAGGCATGGTTCGGGCGCTGGTCATAGAACAGCCCGGTCTTTTGGCCGCCCGTCAGATCGGCCAGATAGACCGCACCATTCATGCTTACCGGCACCGGCGCGTCAGGGGCGGCCCCCAGCAGCACACCGCTGCGTTCCTCCAGCCCCTCAAGCCCGCGTGCGCGACCCTGCCCGTTCAGGATCACCGTCGAAACGCCGGTCACATCGGCCAGCGCGGCAGCAATGTCAGCCGCCATCGTATCAGCCCATGCGGCATTGGGCTGAATCACCGCCATGTCACCGAAACGGTCGATCACCAGACCGGGCAGCCCGTCTGCCTCGGCATGAACCAGCCGGTAGAACGGAGCGTCATACAACCTGTCGCGCATCATCCGCGCGCGGGTCAGGCGCGCCCGCAGCCAGTCGCCGTCAATCCGCGCCGCCGGGTCGGCATCCATCACCCGCCCGATGATCTTTGACACCGGGTTGACCGTGACCAGCGCAAGGGGCCGGCGTTCGGCATCCTCAAGCACCGCGAAACCACCCGGCGCCAGCCCGCGGGTTCGGCGGTCCAGCACGGCCTCATCCGCAAAGACCCAGGGAAAACCGTGTCGGATCGCCTGAGGCTTGGATTTCGGGCGCAGGCGGATGACGGGCAGATCGCTCATGGCAGGATTCCTTTCGGCGCGGATCTGGCACGACGCCCCGCCCGGCACAAGCTGCGCTATTCGGCGGGCGCTGCACGCGCCCGGTTCAGCCCCATTCTGCGGCTGATCCAGCCGAGTATGCGGCTTTGCGCGCCATGGATCACCGAAAACAGCGAGGGCACGAACAACAGCGACAGCAGCGTGGACAGCAGCAGCCCGCCGATGACCGCAATCGCCATCGGGGACCGGAACTCTCCGCCCTCGCCGGTGGCCAGCGCCGAAGGCACCATGCCTGCCGTCATCGCGATGGTGGTCATGACGATGGGGCGCGCGCGTTTATGCACCGCGTCCAGAATCGCCTCGCGCTTGGGCACGCCATCCGCCATCGCCGTCAGTGCAAATTCCACCAGCATGATCGAATTTTTGGTGACGATTCCCATCAACATCAGAAAGCCGATCACCACGGCCATGCTGATGGAATTGCCAGTCACGAAAAGCGCAAGGATCGCGCCGCCGATGGCAAGGGGCAGCGACAGCAGGATCGTGACGGGCGTGACGAAATTGTGAAACAGCAACACCAGAACGACATAGACCAGCATGACCCCCGCGCCCATGGCAGTGCCAAAGGCGCCGAACACCTCACCCATGATCTCGGCATCGCCGGCGGGCTGGATGCGTGTGTCGGGCGGCAGCTGGATCTTTTCCTGAAGGCCCGTCACCTTGGCGCTGACCGGCCCCAGCAGCGCGCCATCGGCCAGATTCGCGCTGACAGTGGTGCGGAACTGCCGGTCATAGCGGCTGATTTCGGTCGCCCCCGCCGACAGCGACAGATCGGCCACCGCGATCAGCGGGATCTGCCCCGCCGAACTGGGCAGGCGCAGGTTCTGCAAGGTCAGCAGATCATCGCGCGCGGCCTCGTTCAGGCGCACGACGATGGGAACCTGTTCGTCGCCTGCGTTGAATTTCGCCAGATTCGCCTCGGTGTCGCCAAGCGTCGCGATTCGCAGCGTGGTCGCCATGTCGCTGGCCGTCACCCCAAGCTGAGCGGCAAGGTCGGGCCGGGGGCGGATCTGGATCTCGGGGCGTTGCAGGCTGGCCGAGGATTCGACCCCCTCCAGTTCGGGCAGCCCCTTCATTGCCGCAACCAGCCGGTCGGCGGCCAGCGCCGCGCCATCCCCGGTCTGGCCCAGGACGCTGATGGTCAGGTCGTTCTGCCCCTCTTCGTTCTGAAAGCTGATGCGCATGTCTGGCACGCTGGCCAGCCTGTCCTTCAGTTCGGTCTCCAGCACGAATTGCGACCGCTCGCGTTTCTCTTTCTTGCCGTAATTGATCATCATCCGCGCATTGGTGACATCCGACCCGTCGCTATAGACAAAGACCGACTGCACCTCGGGCGTCTCGCCGATCATGGTGGTCAGGCGGCGGCCCGCATCTTCGGTCTCGGCGATGGTCGAGCCGGGCGGCAGTTCAAGCTTGATCTGGCTGCGCCCGATATCCGAGGCCGGGATGAACTCGGTCGGCAGCAGCGTCGCGGAATAGATCGAGCCTGCGAAAATCCCCAGACCGGCCAGCAAAGTCAGCCCGCGATGGCCCATCGTCCAGCGCAGAACCGCCATCAGCACGCGCATGACCAGCCCGTCGCGCCGGTCCGGAGCATGGGCCGCCCCCCGGATGAAATAGGCCGCCATCATCGGCGTGATGATCCGCGCCACCAGCAGCGAGAACAGCACCGAGACCGCGACCGTCAGGCCGAATTGCTTGAAATACTGGCCCGCGATGCCGCCCATGAAGCTGACCGGCGCAAAAACCGCAACGATCGAGAAGCTGATCGCGATGACCGTCAGGCCGATCTCGTTCGCGGCCTCTTCGCTGGCCTCATAGGGGGGCTGGCCCATGCCGATATGGCGGACGATATTCTCGATTTCGACAATTGCGTCATCGACAAGAATCCCCGTGACCAGCGTGATCCCCAACAGGCTGATGCCGTTCAGCGTAAAACCCAGCCATTGCATCACGAAAAAGGTCGGGATGATCGACAGCGGCAGCGCGACGGCGGCGATCAGCGTGGCGCGCCAGTTGCGCAGGAACAGGAACACCACGATCACCGCCAGCGCCGCGCCCTCGTACAGCGTTTCCATCGCGCTGTGATAGCTTGCAGAGGTGTGGGTCGTGCTGTCGTCGATCAGGCTGATACCGACATTCGGGTAACGCTGACGGATTTCCTGAAGTTTGGCCTTGGTGCCGTCGCCCGCGCCCAGATCGGATTCGCCGGTGGCGCGATAGACGCCAAAGGCCACGACGGGCTGACCGTCCTGCAAGGCAAAGCTGCGTTCCTCGCTGGCGCCGTCGATCACCTGCCCCAACTGATCCAGCCGGATCGTATGGCCATCCGCAATGGCGACGGGCATCGCGGCAAGCCTTGCGACGGTATCGGCGGACCCAAGGGTTCGGATCGAATATTCCGTCCCCGCCAGATCGCCGCGCCCGCCGCCCATGTCGATATTCATCGCCCGGACCTGCTGCGAGATATTGGTCACCGTCAGCCCATGCGCCAGCAGCCGGTCGGGATCCAGTTCCACCTTGATCTCGCGATCAGCGCCGCCGATTCGGGTCGTCTTGCCGATGCCTTTGACATTCGACAATTCGCGCCCGATCACATCATCGACGAATTTCGACAATTCCTCGACGCTTTGGGTGGGATCGCTGACCGCGTAGGTCAGGATCGGATAGCCGGTCACGTCCAACCGCTGCACGATGGGTTCGCTGATGCTTTCGGGTAGTTCAGCGCGCACATTCGAGACCGCGTCCTTGACGTCGTTCACCGCCCGGTCGCTGTCCGTTTCCAGTTCGAACTCGACCGTGATCGAGGCCATGCTGTCGGTCGCGGTCGAATGGATATGCCGCACCCCGGTGGCTGGGGCGATACTGTCCTCGACCGGCTGGATGACCTGGGTGATCAGCTCGGACGGCGCGGCACCGGGCTGGCCGATGCTGACCTGCACGATGGGCAGGTCGATATTCGGCATGGCAGTGACCGGCAGGCGCGTAAAGCTGAACAGCCCCACGACCAGCAGCACCATAAAGATGGCGATGGGTGGAACGGGATGGCGAATCGACCAGGTGGACAGGTTCATGGCACGGCTTTCCCCCCGGCCGGGGTCGGCTTCACGCGGTCGCCGTCGCGGAAGAACGCGCCCGCGCGGGCCACGACCTGCTCGCCCGGCTGCAACCCCTCCTGCACCTCGCGCCGGTCCTGCCACAGCAACCCGGCCCTGACGGGGCGCATCTCGATCACGCCGTCGCTGACGACCTGCACCCGATCACCCTGATCGTCCGACAGCACCGCCGTTGCAGGAATGGTGACGGCATCGCGCCGCGCGGTAACGATCCAGCCGCTTGCGAACAGCCCGCTTCGCAGGCCCGGCACCGGATCCAGCGAAATCCTTATCACCGCCAGCCGCGTGACCGGATCCACCGTCGCGGGCAGCAGTCGCACCTTGCCGGCGGTCACGCCTGCCCCGGCCACATTCAGATCCGCCGGATCACCGACCGTCAGGTTCTGAAGACCCGTCTCGATCACCTCGGCCGACAGTTCGATCACGCCATCCGCGATCAGCGTAAAAACCGGCCCCGAGCCCGTGCCTGACAGCGCCCCCAGTTCCACATTCCGCGCCGCGATCAGGCCCGCTGCCGGGGCCTTGATCTCGGTCCGGTCCAGATCCATCCGCGCGATCTTGCGGGCGGCATCCGCCTGCGCCAGCGCGGCGCGGGCAATGGCCAGCCCGTTCGCCGCCAGCAGCGATTGCGCCCGCGCCCCGGCCTCGGCGGCAACCGCCTGATCCAGCGCCGCCACGGTGGCATTGCCGCGTTCGCGCAGGCTGCGCGTCCGTTCCAGTTCCGAAACGGTCTGGCGCAGCGTGGCCTGAGCGCTGTCGATGGTGTTCTGCGCCTGACTGACCGTCGCCTCGACGCGTTGAAATTCGGCCTCGGCCTGTGCCAGTTGCGCCGAGAGGGTATCGGTCGCAAGCCGCGCCAGCACCTGCCCCTTTTCGACACTGTCCCCCGCCTCGACCAGAATCTCGGTCACTTCATAGCCCGAGACCTGCGAAAAGACCTGCACCTCGCGCCGCGCGACCAGCGTGCCCGACACGGGTACCCGCGCCTGAATCTCGGTCTGTCCGGCGGTGGCGACCGTCACCCATGGAATCACGCTGCTGACCACTGCCGCCTCGGCGGTGCTGTCCTGCGCACGGGCCTGACCGGCCACAAGGGCCGCCAGAAGGATGACAATCAGCAAACGCATCTCGACCGCCTGTGAATTGGGGCATTTGAATTGGGGCATTCTTCGTCGGCAACATAAGTTTGTTCCCGCCGCGCAACAATAACCCCACGGTTCAAGCCGGCGGGAGGCCGCGTATCAAAAGTTTACGCGGACATTTGGCAGATTCAGTTCCGCGAACAGATCGCGCAATTCCTGCCGTGCCGCAATATTCGACATGTTCAGGTTTTCGGTGCCAATATCCTTCAGGTCCAGCAGCGTCAGCCCGCGCGGGAACAGTTCGCGAAAGACCACCCGTTCCGAAAAGCCCGTCGTCACGCGAAAGCCGATGCGCTTTGACAGCACATGCAGCGCGCCGCCAACCTTGCGCTTGTTATGCATGGCCTGCGTGCCCAGGCGGTTGCGCAGCACGATCCAGTCGATCGGACCGGCCCCGGCCTGTGCCCGCATCTGCCGGGCGTTCCAGACCATCTCGGCATAGATCGACGGGCCCAGCACCTTGCCCTCGGGCGACATCTTCGCCAGCAGGTCGAAATCCACGAAACTGTCATTCATCGGGGTGATCAGCGTATCGGCCAGCGTATGCGCCATCTGGCTGAGCCGCGTATGCGAGCCGGGGCAGTCCAGCAGGATGAAATCGCATTCCGCCTCAAGCGCGCTCAGCGCCGGGGTCAGCGGATCGCTGCTGTCATCCATCCTGCCAATAACCGGCATGGGCAGATCCAGCCCCTTGCGTGTCGCAAAGGACACCCGGTTTTCCAGATAGCGGGCAAAGCTGCGCTGGCGCACATCCAGATCCAGCCCCCCGACCCGGTGGCCCATCCGGGCCAGCGCGGTTGCGACATGCATCGAGGTCGTCGATTTGCCCGAGCCACCCTTTTCATTGCCGACGACGATGATATGCGCCACGCTGTTCCTTCCTCTTCCAGCCGCCGCGGACCCTAGCCGCCATGCCCCGCGATGAAAAGCGCCAGCACGCGCGAAGGCCAGAAACTGAACCGGGCGTTGCGAAAACCACCCGGTCGCTCAGTCACGCAGCAGCAACAACAACGCAGCCACCGTCGCAGCAACCCCCGGCAGGATGATCGCGCCGGGCAGGCCCTGTCCGAACCCGGCCTCAAGCACGATCACCCACACCGGGGTGAGATAAGTATAGGCCATAACCTTCGCCGCAGGCAGCCGCATCGAGGCGTATTGGACCAGAACGAATGTCACCGAACTGGCGACCACAGCGACATAGAAGATCGTCACCCAGACGATAGAGGGCAGATGCAGCCAGTCGGTCGCCCGGATCGCCGGGGCAGCCCAGACCAGCAGCAGCGCCGCCCCCGCCAGCAGCGTGCCGAAGGTAAAGACCAGCGTATTTTCCCCCCGGTTAAGACGACGCACCATAGGAATGTATAATGCATGCGCCGCGCAACCTATAAGGTATATAGCCTCGCCGCGCCCGAATTGCAGCCGCGCCATTGCTGCCAAATCCCCGCGAAAGATCACCCACAGCGCGCCGACCGCGCCAATGGCCAGCGCAGCGGCCATCCGCGCCGTCATCACCTGTCGCATGATCAGCCAGCCGAATCCCGCCGCCATCAGCGGAGTCAGCGTGAATACCGCCGCCGCGCTGACCGGGGCCGCTGTTTTCAGCCCCTCAAACATCAGCACGAAATAGCAGGCGAACACCCCGCCCAGCAGCACATAGCGCCAGGGTGCGCGCCAGACCTGCCGCGACGGCACCCCCGGCCCGGCCAGAACCGCCGCACCTATCACCGCCCCCGCGATGACAAAGCGCACCGCGTTCAGCGCCGCCGGGTCGATCAGGTTGGCCGCCCGCGCCCCCAGGGAAAATGACCCCGCGACCAGCCCCGAGAACAGCAGCATCGCCGCATGCCCGCGCAGCGCCTCGGTCCGGGGCACGGCGACACTGCGCGCGCGCCTGATCACATTGCTGTCGGTCATCTGGCCCCCTGAACCTCTTACACGCCGGATCGTGGCGGGATATACCTATCGCATGGGCAAGCCCGGATCGGCCAGACCCGGCATGACAGGAGGCAGCCAAACGACCTTGTACCGTACCGCGTTCCGGTTGTTCGGCCTTGCGCGAATTTCCGCTTGTACTTGTTTCGAGAGATGACCACAGCTGACAGGAAAGGCAAAATACCCGCGTATTTCCCACCCGTCCCAAGGGATAGATCCCAAAAGGACCAAAATTGTGTTAAAACTGTGATTTGCCGTCGCTTACAGGCGAAAAGGGAGTGGTCGGTGCTAAAATATACTCGGTACTATAATACAGTCAGCACCGACCTACCCTTCGCGCTCGCGGCACTGTGCGGTGCGACGCTAGCTTCACGAACACTTACTGATGTATAAGCTCGAACAAATATGAGCCAAGCAAAGAGTCACGAAATTCATATCCTGCTCACGAATGGCAGGGTCGTGCAGTTCACGATGCGTGAGTTGCGGGCCCTCATATACGGTCGCCGCGTCATCTTACTGATGATGTTCTTTTTGATGGTCATCGCGGCCAGCAACCCGACGCTGTTCCCGACCATGCCAATCTTCAGTTCACGGGCCTTTTATTGGGGCACGTCGATGGTGCTGTACCTGATTTTCCTACCACCCTGGACAAGGGTTGTCAGTACCGTTTGGTCTAGATTTACATCAGCTCCGCTACCGCTGTTCCTCGGCTCGATGCCGCTGGTCAGCGCGTTGACGGCGCTGTCGGCCTCGATGCCGCTGTTTCTGGGCGACCTTGCGCCGCAACGCGGTCATGCGATCAACGTGATGTCCTTTGTGACGAACTGTGCCATCGCCCATATGATCGAAATGATGGCCCTGTCCTGGCTGCTGCCCTTCACCAAAACCGAGACACGCGACCCCGATAGCGACTTTTCCGCTGAAACCGGGGAAGAAACGGACGAGGATTCCAAGGCGCGCTTCGTCGTGCTGGCCGGGCGATCAATCCCGGTCGAGGCAATTCTGCATGTCCGCAGCGCCGAACATTATCTGATCGTGACGACCCCCCATCACACCACAGAGTTGCGCGCCCGGATGAAGGATTTTCTGGAACAGGTGACAGAGGGTGACGGCATCCAGACCCATCGCGGTTACTGGGTCGCCACGGACGAGGCCATTGACCTGTCAGGCGGCGCGATCCGCACGCGTTCGGGCGAACAGATCCCGGTCTCGCGCGGGCGCATGTCCGAGGTTCGCGACTGGTGCCTGCAACACGCAAAGCCGCACTAGCGGGGGGATCAGGCGCTTCGCAGCACCTCCAGCGCGGCCCTGACCTTGGGTGTCCGATGCAGGTCAACATGGGTGATCAGCCATAGCTGAGATTCCCATTCAGGCAGCGCCATCACTTCGGCCAGCCCCTTGCCGCGCTCGGGTGACAGGAACCCGATGGCCCGCCCCGAGCGGATCACGGCCTCGCGCGCGACCGAATCATTACTGACCATGACCACATGCACATCGGGCAGATGTCTGGTCAGCCAGCGCATCGCCGGCGCGGCACCTACCTCGGGACCGGGCAGGACAAAGCGGTGTCCAGCCAACCCTTCGCTGAAACCGGGCGTATAGTTTGGTGCGGCATACAGATTCTGCCGGGTCGTACCCAGAGACCGAACGACGTAATCCGGTTCGGTCGGCCGGGGACCCGCGCGGACCGCGATATGCGCTTCGCCGGTTTCCAGCCGGAACAGCCGTGTATCGGTGACATAGCGCAGCCGCAGCCCCGGATGGCGACCCAGCAGGTCATTGACGCGCGGCATCAGGAAATCGGCCAGTTCGGGCAATGAGGTGATGGTCAGCTCGCCCTCGACCCGGTCGCCCGCACCAGAGATTCGCGCGGCCATCTGGGCAAAACGCTCATCCGCGTCTCCGGCGGTCTGCAACAGCGCCCGCCCCGCCTCGGTCAAGGCATAGCCGCGCGAATGGCGCAGGAACAGCCGGGTGCCAAGCTGCTGTTCCAGCGAATCGACACGGCGGATCACCGTCGCGTGATGTACCCCAAGCGCCGCCGCAGCCCCGCTGACCGTCCCGGTCCGCGCCACAGCCAGCGCAATGCGAATATCGTCCCAGCTTTGCAGCTTCATGTGCATCACCGCACAGTTATTGCGCGAATATGGCAGTTTTGTTCGCCGCTGCAATGGCTACATCTGCCTGCACAGAACAAACCAAAGCAAACCCAAGGACAGGCTGACATGAACATCCTCCACCTGGACAGCGCGATCACCGGCGAAGCTTCGGTGTCTCGCAAGCTGACCGCAGACATCGTGGCCCGGCTGACGGCCGCACATCCAGACGCAAAAGTTCTCTATCGTGATCTGAACCATGGAGTTCCGTCAATCGACACCGCCTGGTTTCAGGCCGTCAGGCTGGCCCCCGAAAACCCGACCCCGTCCCAGCAGCGTCTGATCGACGTGTCCGACGCATATCTGGCCGAGGTGCAAGAGGCTGACACGCTGGTGATCGGCATGCCGATCTATAACTTCAACCTGACCGCGCAACTGAAGAACTGGCTGGACCAGATCGCCCGCGCAGGCATAAGTTTTCGCTATACCGAAAACGGCCCCGAGGGCCTGCTGAAGGGCAAGCGCGCGATCATCGCCTACAGCGCGGCGGGCACGCCGCTGGGATCCGAGATCGACCACGCCTCGGGCTATATCCGCTTTATGCTGGGCTTCCTTGGCATCACCGATGTCGAATTCGTCGCCGCCGACCGGCTGGCCGTGGACCGCGAGGCCGGTCTGGCCCGCGCGCAACAGGCGCTGGACAAACTGGCCGCCTGATCATACGGGTTTCTGCTTATCCGGCGCCGCGACCGACATTCCGGTTGCGACGCCGACCCTGCTGTGCCACCACATGAAACGCGGCAACTCTGCCCGCGTGTTTTTGTGATGGCAAGTAATATGTTCAGATTGCTTTCTCTCGTTTTTGCCCTTGCTCTGACAAGTGCCCCGCTGCCACTGATCGTTCCTTCCGCCGAGGCGCAGACCGTGCTTGGCAAGAAAGTTGCGCCGCCGCAGAACAGGGACGAATGGATGCAGCAACTGCATGACGCCGTGATAAAAAACATCGGCGCCGCGAATTCGGCACTTGCCGTCCATCAGCCTGCGGAGGGTACGACAATCTCGCTTCGGATCTCCGTACTGCGCGATGGCACGGTTCAAAGTACAGCGATCAGCAAATCGTCCGGCAGCGCCAGCCTTGACAAGGCGGTGCTGAACGCCGCCGCGCGAACCCGGAAAGTGGCCCCCTTCCCCCCCGACATGACCGAGGAAGGGGTGCAGGTGGACCTGACGCTGGTCAACCGCTACAAGGGTTGACCGGCCGGGTTCCGCTGTCTGCGTTGACTCGGGCGGCGTTTGCGCCTATCTGAACCCGGAACTCCCGGAAGGACGATCCTTCCGGTCCCCGCATGGCGCGGGGATCGCCCTCCGTCAGCGCGTTGCGCCCACGGGGGCAAAACCGTTTTGGACCGCAGGAGGCCCGCGATGTTCGAGAACCTGTCCGACCGGCTTGGCGGCGTCTTCGACCGGCTGACCAAGCAGGGCGCACTGTCCGAGGATGACGTCACCGCCGCCATGCGCGAGGTGCGCGTCGCCCTGCTGGAGGCCGATGTCTCGCTGCCCGTTGCGCGCAGTTTCGTGAAATCCGTCACCTCCAAGGCCACCGGCGCGGCGGTCACGAAATCGGTGACGCCCGGCCAGCAGGTCGTCAAGATCGTCCATGACGAGCTGATCAAGGTGCTTCAGGGCGACGAAGAACCCGAGGCGCTGCGCATTGACAACCCGCCCGCGCCGATCCTGATGGTGGGTTTGCAG
>NZ_JBKEBL010000312.1:0-3041 GCF_047973135.1 Paracoccus sp. (in: a-proteobacteria) | reverse complement strand
GAATATGTCGGCTCGTATTTGCAGCATTCCTTCCCGGTGCAGCTCTATGAGCCGTTCACCGATGGCGAGGGCAATCTCTCCTCCCGGCCTGTGTTCCGCGATGGCCAGCCGGTGGAAAGCCGTGAAGCTGTGGCCCGACGTGACGAGATGATCGAGCAGCTTGCCAGTCTGCCGCCTGTCCCCGGTGCGCTCGACCAGATCGTACAGCATTTCGGCACCGATATGGTGGCGGAGGTCACGGGGCGTTCCCGTCGCATCGTCCGCAAGGGCGAAGGCGCTTCGGCACGTCTCGCGGTTGAGAACCGGGCGCCGTCGGCCAACCTGGCCGAGACCTCGGCCTTCATGGACGATCAGAAGCGCATCCTGATCTTCTCGGATGCCGGAGGCACCGGGCGCAGCTACCATGCAGACCTCACGGCGCGGAACCAGCGACTGCGGGTGCATTATCTGCTGGAACCAGGCTGGAAGGCCGATACCGCCATTCAGGGGCTGGGGCGAACCAACCGCACCAATCAGGCGCAGCCGCCGCTTTTCCGGCCCATCGCCACCGATGTGAAGGCCGAAAAGCGCTTCCTGTCGACCATCGCCCGCCGCCTCGATACGCTGGGGGCGATCACCCGCGGCCAGCGGCAGACCGGCGGTCAGGGCCTGTTTCGCTCCGAGGACAATCTCGAAAGCCCTTACGCCCGCGACGCGCTGCGTCAACTCTATCTGCTGCTGGTGCGCGGCAAGGTCGATGGGTGTTCGCTGGAGCGGTTTGAATCCACCACCGGCCTGAAGCTGATGGACAGCAATGGCATCAAGGATGATCTGCCGCCGATCACCACCTTCCTCAACCGCCTGCTGGCCCTGACGATCGAATTGCAGGGCATCCTGTTCTCCGCCTTCGAGCAGCTGCTGCAGGCGCGGATCGACGGGGCGATTGCATCCGGCGCCTATGATATGGGGCTGGAGACGTTGCGCGCCGAGAGCTTCATCGTCACCGAGCGCCAGGTGATTCATACTCATCCTGGCACGGGCGCGGAAACTCGGCTCCTGACGCTCACCGAGCGCAAACGTAACCAGCCGGTGCTACTGGGTGCAGCCTTGGCCGAATTGGGCGATCCGCGCGCGAAGCTGCTGATCAATGAACGATCCGGTCGTGCCGCCGTGCAGATCCCGACCACCAGCATCATGCTGGACGATGGCGAGATCGAACGGCGCGTGCGGCTGATCCGGCCAATGGAAGCGATGAACATTCCGGTGCGTGCGATGGGTGAGACCCATTGGATTGAGGCCGACCATGCCGCTTTCGCCTCGGCCTGGGAGGCGGAACTTTCCGAGGTCCCGGAGTTCACAGACAGCATCCTGCATATGGTGACGGGTTTGTTGCTGCCGATCTGGAAACGTCTGCCGCAGGACTCCGCCCGCATTTATCGGCTTCAGACCGATGAAGGTGAGCGCATCATCGGTCGCCGGGTCTCGCCGGCATGGGCCGCGAATGCTTCGACCAGCGGCGTCAGCAACAGCATCACGCCCGATGCGGCCTATACCGCGCTGATCGAAACCCGCACCATCCTTGATCTGGCAGAAGGGCTGCAACTGCGCCGGTCCCGTGTCATGGGCGCAAACCGGATTGAACTTTGCGGCTTCACCGATGCGATGCGCGAGCGGCTCAGGGCCTATGGTCTGTTCAGCGAGATTATCTCCTGGAAGCTGCGCTTCTTCGTGCCGGTCGGCGCATCGGGGCCAGACATCATCGGCAAACTGCTTGACCGTTTCCCGGTCCAGCGCATCTCCGAGCGGGAGGCGGTGTGATGGCGCGTCTCAACGCTTCGGAACTGGCGCAGCGTCTTGGTCGTGAGGTCGAGGCGGTGTGCCAGCACTACCTCTCCAACGGGCGAAAACAGGGCAATTACTGGCTGGTCGGCGATGTGCGCAACACACCGGGACGTTCAATGTTCGTCCGGCTGACCGGGCCGGAGACCGGCAAGGGCGCGGCGGGCAAATGGACAGATACCGCCACTGGGGAACATGGCGATCTGCTGGATGTCATTCGTGACAGCCTCGGACTGGCCGATTTTGCCGATGTCGCCGAAGAAGCCCGCCGCTTCCTCAGCCAGCCGCATCCCGAACCGGAGCCAAAGTCCCGCAGGTTCCGAACACCACCAGCACCATCGGGATCGTCCGAGGCGGCGCGCCGTCTTTGGAGCATCTCGCAGCCGCTCGCCGGCAGTCTCGCCGAGACCTATCTGCGCCATCGTGGCATCACCGATCTGCGCAAGACCGCCAGTCTGCGTTTCCATCCGAATTGCTACTGGCGTCCAGATGGCGATGGGCCGACAGAGACCTGGCCTGCGATGATCGCCGCCGTCACCGGCCTTGATGGCAAGATCACCGGCGTGCATCGCACCTGGCTCATGCGCGACGGCTCGGATCGCCCGCAAACTCGACGATAACGAGCAGGCCCAGAAGCAGCTTCAGCGGGAGCAGGATGGCAGCGAGGTGAAATCCGTCCAGTTGGAAACGCTGATTGACATCGGCCAGAGCCTGATCACCCGCCGCGACAGCATGGAACTCTTCTGCGAGACTGCCGCCGACATCTATCTGCGCACCACCGGCACGCCCTGGTCGCCGCGCTCCGGCTCTCGGGTCAACCATCGCCAGATGACCTCGGCCATGATCGACAGCCGCGATTTCATCGCCGCCAAACGCCGGGCCGACAACGAGGTGCTGCTGCCCGCCGGGCCGAAGATCGCGTTCTCGGGCGGCGAGACCACCGATCACCGCGCGATCTGGGACAAGCTCGATCAGGTTCATGCCAAACACCCGGATATGGTGCTGCTGCATGGCGGGTCGCTGAAGGGCGCCGAGCGCATTGCTGCGACCTGGGCCGACAACCGCAAGGTGCCGCAGGTCGCCTTCAATCCCGACTGGACCCGCCACGCCAAGGCGGCACCCTTCCGGCGCAACGATGCGATGATGAACGTGCTGCCGATCGGGGTCATCCTCTATCCCGGCACCGGAATTCAGGAAAACCTGGCCGACAAGGCCCGCAAGAT
>NZ_JBKEBL010000121.1:0-33753 GCF_047973135.1 Paracoccus sp. (in: a-proteobacteria) | reverse complement strand
TCCCGCGCCTCGGCGGCGGTGGTCGCCTCGTGTTCGGTGCGGATACCGGCGGCGACATAGGCGTTCAGGTCGCGCCCCGACAGTTGCGGGCAATGGCCGTCGATATGACCGCCCGCGAACAGCCGCAGCTTGGCCATCGCCGCAGGATCGCGGTGGATCACGCCGGGATAGTTCATGAACTCGGCCAGCCCGATCCCCGAAGGATGGCCCATCACCCGCGCCAGATCGGCTGCCTCGATCTGCGCGCCCGAAGTCTCCATCCCGGTCGAGGGCACACAGCTTGAAAGCTGTACACGCAAATCCATCAGCAGATGTTCCGAGGCGCGCTGAAAATAGGTGATGCCCTCGGGCCCGATGACATTTGCGATCTCGTGCGGGTCGCAGATGGCGGTGGTCACACCCCGTGGCGTGACGCAGCGGTCGAATTCGAACGGCGTCACAAGGCTGCTTTCGACATGCAGATGCGTGTCGATAAAACCCGGCACCAGCGTCAGGCCGGTCACGTTGATCACCCGCGCGGCGCGGTAATCGCCGATCCCCGCGATCCGTCCGCCGCAAATTGCCACATCGCCCCGGATCATCTGCCCGGTGATCAGGTCAAGAACCTGCCCGCCCCGCAAGACCAGATCGGCGGGTTCATCCCCGCGCGCCTGCGCAATCAGCCGTTCCAGATCATCCATCGCAAACCCCGTGGTTTCCTGCCCGTCCACCGTCCCTTACCACCCCGGCAGCGAATGGCCAACGCGATGCGGATGCAAAAGGGGGGCTGGCGCTTTCCGTGCCGACGTCGCAAAACGGCATTCACAACAGGCAGGAAAGGCGCGACATGGCCCAGAAAATCATCATCGACACCGATCCGGGACAGGACGACGCCGTCGCGATCCTGCTGGCGCTGGCCAGCCCGGAAATCGAGGTTCTGGGCATCACCGCCGTCGCGGGAAATGTGCCGCTGGCCCTGACCGAACTGAATGCGCGCAAGATTCTGGAACTGGCGGGCCGCGCCGATATACCGGTCTTTGCGGGCTGCGACGCGCCCCTGACGCGCAAGCTGATCACGGCCGAACATGTGCATGGCAAGACCGGGCTGGACGGGGTCGATCTGCCCGCGCCCGCAATGCCTCTGCAAGCGCAGCATGCTGTTGATTTCATCATCGACACGCTGCGGACCGAACCCGAGGGCAGTGTCACGCTGGTGCCTATCGGGCCACTGACCAATATTGCCACCGCCTTTCAGCGCGCGCCCGACATCATCACGCGCATCAAGCAGATCGTGCTGATGGGCGGCGCCTATTTCGAGGTTGGCAACGTCACCCCCGCCGCCGAGTTCAACATCCATGTCGATCCCGAAGCCGCGCGGATCGTCTTTGGTGCCGGCGTCGATCTGGTGGTGATGCCGCTGGATGCCACGCATGAGGCGCTGACCTCTCGCGATTGGGTCGAGACGATGCGCGCCCTGCCCAACCGCAGCGGCCCCGCCGTCGCAAGCTGGACGGATTTCTTTGAAAGGTTCGACAAGGAAAAATACGGCAGTCAGGGCGCGCCCCTGCACGATCCCTGCACCATCGCCTGGCTGATAAACCCCGACCTGTTCACCGGGCGGCGCATCAATGTCGAGATCGAGACGAAGGGCGAATTTACCGCCGGAATGACCGTCGCGGACTGGTGGCGCGTCAGCGACCGGCCCGCCAATGCGCTGTTCCTGCGTCATACCGACCGCGACGCGCTGTTCGCATTGCTGGCGGAACGCATCGCGCGCCTGCCCTGAACGGCGCTTAGCCCAGGATACGCGGGTTGTCCCCCATCGACAGGCCGGGAAAAACAGCGGTTTCCAGCACATCGCGGCCGGTGCCGAACAGATCGTGCAGGGCCCAGGCGGCATAGGCGCGAATGTCGGCCAGCGGCGTCAGGTCGCGACCGGCATACAGATCGGCCTCGGCCAATCCCGGCCAGCCGCCCAGAACCTGCCCGCCCCGGATCGCTCCGCCCGCCACCAGCATCGCGCCGCCGGTGCCGTGATCGGTGCCGCCGCTGCCATTCTCGCGCGCGGTACGGCCAAATTCGGTCATCGCCAGAACCGTCGTCCGGGACCAGTTACGCCCCAGCCCCTCGCGCAGGGTCAGGATCGCCGCGGCCAGCCGGTCCAGCGCCTTGCCCAGAACCATCGGCTGCCGCGCATGGCTGTCCCAGCCCGCCAGCGAGAATGTCGCGATCCGCGTCGCCCCGTTCAGCCGTCCCGCCGCGAATTGCGCCAGTTCACGCGCGCCACGGGTCGGGCCGCGATCCTCTTGCACCCGGCCGATCCGTTCGCCTGCGATCACCATCGCCTCGTCGCCCGCATCGCGAAACAGCGGATCGTCGTGATAGACATGCTGCAACAGCATCTGCGCCTGCGGGCTAAGCCGGATATCGATCTCGGGGGCCCAGCTTCGAACCTCGGCAGGCCCCGAGACGATGCGCATGTTCTCGGTCCCGACGGCATAGGCGGTCTCGGACCGGGCGCCCGGCATGTGTTGCAGCAGCCGGTTCAGCCAGCCATCGCGTTGCCGGACCAGATCAAGGTCGGTTCCGGTCCCCGCCTCCAGCATGTCCTGCCCGTCGAAATGGCTGCGCTTGTCGCGATAGGGCGTGGATACGGCGGGCGCAAAGCCCATTTCGCCTGCGCGCCAAAGCGGCAACAACGGCGCAAGCGCCGGGTGCAGGGCAAAGAACCCGTCCAGATCATGCGCCCCGCCTTCGGGTCCGACCGACAGGGTGGGGCGCAGCGCGCGCAGGGCCGGGTCGCCATAGGGCTGGAACACGTCGATCCCGTCCATCGCGCCGCGCAGGATGATCACGACCAGCCGGTTCTCGCCCGGAGCATCGGCAAGGGCGATACCCGACAACAAGGGATGTGCCGCCGCCGAACAGCCCAACAGCGCGCCGGATTTCAGCAAGGATCGACGGTTCAGCATCCTGTCACCTCCGGTTGAAATCAGCCGAGGCCAGTACGATCATCACGCCCTCGCGGTCGGATTCGGCCTTGGGAACAGCCCATCGCAATTCCCTGGACGCGGTCTGGCCAAGTGCGGCCTCAAGCAGGGAACGCGGATCGGGCAGGTCACGCAGCTTGCCCGGAACCCGCATCGCCCAGTTGATCCGCGCAGCCAGCCCTTGCGGCGTGGCCCAGTTCGCAGCCTCTTCCGGCCAGCCATCGGGGCCGCGCGGGCGTTCCCACGCCTGCCCCATCGCGGTCAGCGGCTCGATCAGCAGATTGCGCGCAAGCTTGGGCCGCAGCGCCATGATATCGGCCCCGCTGATACCCAACCCGCGCAGCGCGGCAATCATGAAATCATAAGGCTGGCGCAGTTTCCTGCGGAAATGGCTGTCCAGTTCGGGCCCAGTGGCCAGCACTGCATAGACGGGGGGCAGATCGCCGCCGCTGTCCGCATAGGCCGCAGCCATCCGGTCCACAAGCCCCTTGGGTGGGTCGTCATCGACGAAATGCACCGCCAGCTTGTGCGCCAGATGCCGGGCCGTGGCGGGATGCAGCGCCAGATCGCGGATCGCCGCCCGAATGTCGTCCAGCACCGCCGGACCCTTGCCGCCATAGCTGCGGCCCAGAACCGTTTCCGCCCCCGGCTCGGCCCGGTTGGGCAGAAAGGCGTTCCCGTTTCCCGGCAGATAGATCAACCCCGTCAGCAGCTCGGCCAGTTGCCGCACATCGGTCTGCGAATAATCCGCACCGACGCCAAGGCTGTGCAGCTCGATCATCTCGCGCGCAAGATTTTCGTTCAGGCCAAGATTGCGCTGCGGATGTTTGCGCGCAAAGGCCGAATTTGGCCCGAAAGAACGGTCCTGATTCAGATAGAGCAGCATCCGGGGATGCGTCCCGGCGGCGAACAGCATGTCGGAAAAATTTCCCGCGACATGGGGACGGATCGCCTCGTCCCGCATCGCCGCCGCCATCAGCCGCCCATAAGGATTGCCGCCGCTGACGGTGAAATGATCGCACCAGAACTGCACCAGCCTTTCGCCGAATCCCGATGGCGCATCCAGCGCGCGAACGATATTGCGCTGCACGGTGACATTCACCCTGCGCCGGACGTCCAGCCGCGCTGCCCGAATCTCGGCCTCTGCCGCCGCGTCCCCGGCCTTGAAGCGCTTGTCCAGCGCCTTGTCCTTCAGTTGCAACTGCCGCACCTGATCCATGCTGACGGCATTGTCATCGGCCCCCGCCCGCGCGACCGAGGCCATTACGTCCGGCGGACCCGGTGGCGGCGGGATCAGGGGTGAAAGCCCATAGCCAAGCCGAATAGACGCGAGTTCCGGATAGGCGACCATCCAAGTACATCCTTCAGGCACCGCCGGAACAACCGTTCCGAAGCGCGGCAAGAACGGAGAAAAGAAGACTGTGCGCGCACAGTCTTCCCAGGTTGTCTCGCCTGCATAAGACCTGACTTATGCGATTTCTTCAAGGTCGCGTGCGTGCCCCGGTGACGAGGCACGGCAGGTTTTCGCGGACGCGTTACGCGCCGCCCGGATCAGGCCTTGTTGCCGCGACGCAGACGGCGCAGCAGGAACAGGCCACCCAGCAGCAGCGGAGCCGAAGCCGGCAGCGGAACCGCCGGAGGCGCCGTATAGTCATACGTCACCGTGAAGTCTGCACCCGCCTGGTTACTGAAGTAGGTCAACAGGTTGCCACCGCCCTGCGCAAAGGAAACACCCGTCGCCACAACAAAGATACTGATCGTGCCGGCACCAATGAACTGCGCCAAATCCGCGCCGGTCAGTACCGAACTGTTCATGTCGTTGAAGAAAAGATCCCCGGTTGAGACGCCGCTGTTGCCAGCAAAATCGACAATGCCGTCAAACCCACCCAGTGCGTAGGTCCGGTCGAGTTCCGGGTTCACCTGAACGATGGGCAAGCCACCGGCGGTCGTCACCGACACCTGCGACTTGAGATCCACATGCGCCGAAACGGAGGTCGCGGAGCGGTTTTCGACGCTGGCCGCGGCCGTGACATGGCCAAACAGATCAACCTTCACGCTGTTCAGCGTACCCAGTGAGCTGTCGAATTGCTGGATAGCCCACGAATCCGACCAGTCGGTCGTGCTCTGACCAAACGAATGCATATAGCTGATCGTCGCCGCACCGGCAGTTTGCGCAGCTACCGAGATCGCCCCGGCCGCCGCAAGAATCACGAGTTTTTTCATAAAATCCTCACCATTTTCCGTCGTGCTCTTAACACTACTGAACGGTTCATATCTTAGCGTCCTCTGGTTGCAAAGAAGAAATTAACCACACTGCGCATTATCCCGAAAAATAACGCATACGCGGGTTGTTACAACAAGATTGCTTATAAAAAGTTAATTCGTTCGCGCGAAACATGCGGCCCCAAAAGGGTGCCGCCTTACTCACCCTTTAGGAGCAATTCTAAGGCCCAAATCGCGCAATTGCTCGTTAGAAGGCTCAGAAGGGGCCCCCATCATCAGATCCTCGGCGCGCTGGTTCATCGGGAACATGATCACCTCGCGGATATTCTGCTCATCCGCCAGCAGCATCACGATCCGGTCGATTCCCGCCGCACAACCGCCATGCGGGGGCGCGCCATAGCGGAACGCCTTGACCATGCCGCCGAATCGCTTTTCGACCTCATCCCGGCCATAGCCGGCCAGTTCAAAGGCCCTGAACATGATTTCCGGCTTGTGGTTACGGATCGCGCCGCTGATCAGTTCATAGCCGTTGCAGGCCAGATCGTACTGATAGCCCCGAACCGCCAGCGGATCGCCCGACAGCGCCTCAAGCCCGCCCTGCGGCATGGAAAACGGGTTGTGCGAAAAGTCGATCTTGCCCTCGTCATCCTTCTCGTACATCGGGAAATCGACGATCCAGGCGAATTTGAACTGGCTTTCGTCAGTCAGTCCCAGTTCGCGGCCGATTTCATTGCGGGCACGGCCTGCGACGGCCTCGAATGCCTCGGGCTTGCCGCCCAGAAAGAACGCCGCGTCGCCCTCGGACAGACCAAGCTGCACCCGGATCGCCTCGGTCCGTTCGGGGCCGATATTCTTGGCGATGGGGCCTGCGGCCTCGGTTTCGCCATGCTCACCCTTGCGCCAGAAGATATAGCCCATCCCCGGCAGGCCCTCGCGCTGCGCATAGGCGTTCATCCGGTCGGCGAATTTGCGGGAACCGCCGGTCGGGGCGGGAATCGCGCGTACCTCGGTGCCGTCCTGTTCCAGCAGTTTCGCGAAGATCGCAAAGCCCGAACCGCGAAAATGGTCGCTGACATCCTGCATCTCGATCGGGTTGCGCAGGTCAGGCTTGTCGCTGCCGTATTTTTTCATCGCTTCGGCAAAGGGAATGCGCGGCCAGTCGGCATCGACGCGGCGACCTTCGCCAAACTCTTCGAACAGACCCTGAATGACGGGCTGGACGGCAGCAAAGACATCCTCTTGTTCGACAAAGGACATCTCGACGTCAAGCTGATAGAAATCGGTGGGGCTGCGGTCGGCGCGCGGATCCTCGTCGCGGAAACAGGGCGCGATCTGGAAATAGCGGTCAAAGCCCGCCACCATGATTAGTTGCTTGAACTGCTGAGGCGCCTGCGGCAGCGCATAGAATTTGCCTGGATGCAGGCGCGAGGGAACCAGAAAGTCGCGCGCGCCCTCGGGCGAGGATGCCGTGATGATCGGCGTCTGGAATTCGTTGAACCCCGCGTCCCACATGCGGTTGCGCAGGCTGCGCACCACCTGGCTGCGCAGCATGATGTTCTGGTGCAGGGATTCGCGGCGCAGATCCAGAAAACGATAGGCGAGGCGCGTTTCCTCGGGGTAATCCAGATCGCCAAAGACCGGCAGGGGCAGTTCGTCGGCGGGCCCAAGAACCTCAAGCGCGGTCGCATAGACCTCGATCTCGCCGGTTGGCAATTTGGGGTTGATCAGGCTGGCATCGCGCAGTTTCACCCGCCCGTCGATGCGGATCACCGTTTCGGCGCGCAGCTTTTCCATGGCAGCAAATGCCGGGCTGTCGCTGTCGGCCAGCACCTGCGTCATGCCGTAATGATCGCGCAGATCGACGAACAGCACGCCCCCGTGATCGCGGACGCGATGAACCCAGCCCGACAGGCGAACGGTTTCTCGGGCATTGGCGGCGGTCAGATCGGCGCAGGTATGGCTGCGATAAGCGTGCATGGCGGACCTCATTCATTCAGCCCCCGCATGAAGCGCGGGACGGGCGGGAAGTCAAGGCGCGACGGCACCGCCGCTGCATTGCGTCCCGCGACAGCCGGGGGCGCTGCGCCCCCCGGACCCCCCGCTGCCCTTGCCCTGCCTGCCCGGCCTTGCGCTGCGATCCCGCCCGCGCGCCTTGCAACCGACGCGTCAGGATCCTAACAGAGCGGTAAAGCACTTCAGCCAGACAGGACCGCCATGGATATCGACGCCCGCCGCAAGGCCGACCCCGAACACTGGAAACTGGCCAGCGCGATCCGCGTTCTGGCGATGGATGCGGTCGAGGCCGCAAATTCCGGGCATCCGGGCATGCCGATGGGCATGGCCGATGTGGCAACGGTGCTGTTCCGCAATCACCTGAAATTCGACGCCTCTGCGCCCGGCTGGTTCGACCGCGACCGGTTCGTGCTATCGGCGGGGCATGGCTCGATGCTGATCTATGCGCTGCTGCATCTGTCCGGCTACAAGCAGATGACCATCGACCAGATCCGCAACTTTCGCCAATGGGGCGCGATCACGGCGGGGCATCCCGAATACGGCCATGTCGAGGGGGTCGAGACGACGACCGGCCCCCTGGGTCAAGGCATCGCCACCGCCGTGGGCATGGCCATCGCCGAAGAGGCGCTGCGCGCCGAATTTGGTGCCGACCTGTGCGATCACCGCACCTGGGTCATTGCGGGCGATGGCTGCCTGATGGAGGGCATCAGCCAAGAGGCCGTGGCCCTTGCCGGCGCGCAGAAGCTGGGGCGCCTGATCGTGCTGTGGGATAATAACGACATCACCATCGACGGCCGCGTCAGCCTGTCCGACAGGACCGACCAGAAGGCGCGCCTTGCTGCCTCGGGCTGGCGGGTGCTGTCCTGCGACGGCCATGACGCCGCCGATATCGACCGCGCCCTGCGCGAGGCGGCGGCGGATGATGGTCGTCCGGTGCTGGTCGATTGCAAGACGATCATCGGCTTTGGCGCGCCCACCAAATCCGACAGCGCCAAGGCCCATGGCTCGCCCCTTGGGGCCGATGAGATCGCGGCAGTGCGCAAGGCAATCGGCTGGGACGCCCCGGCTTTCGAAATCCCCTCGGACATCGCGGCGTCATGGCGTCAGATCGGCGCGCGAGGGGCCACGGCACATAAGGACTGGGCCGCGCGGGTCGAGGCGCGCCCCGGCGACAGGCGCGCAGAATTCACACGCCGGATCACCAATGCCGCCAATCCCGACATGGCGGGTGCGGCGGCGGCGCTGAAGGCAAAGGCCGTGGCCGACAAGCCCAAGATCGCGACCCGCAAGGCCAGCGAAAACGCGCTGGCGGCGCTGAACCCGGTAATGCCCGAGAATTTCGGCGGATCGGCCGATCTGACCGGCTCGAACAACACCAAAACGCCGGATCAAGGCGTATTCGGCCCCGAGAACCGGCTTGGCCGTTATATCCATTACGGCATCCGCGAACATGGCATGGCGGCGGCGATGAACGGCATCTGGCTGCATGGCGGTTTCCGTCCCTATGGCGGCACCTTCATGTGCTTTACCGATTACGCGCGCGGGGCGATGCGGCTGTCGGCGCTGATGGGGCTGCCGGTGGTCTATGTCATGACCCATGACAGTATCGGCCTGGGCGAGGACGGCCCGACCCACCAGCCGGTCGAACATCTGGCGATCTGCCGGGCCACACCCAACACGCTGACCCTGCGCCCCTGCGATCAGGTGGAAACCGCCGAGGCCTGGGAAATCGCGCTGTCACAGCCCTCGACCCCCTCGGTTCTGGCTCTGTCGCGGCAGAACCTGCCCGAACTGCGCGTCGCCGACAGCGCCGAAAACCTGACCGCCAAGGGTGCCTATATCCTGCGCGAGGCGGCGGGCGGCAATCCGGCCGTGGTGCTGATGGCCACCGGTTCCGAGGTCGAAATCGCCGTCGCTGCCCGCGACGCGCTGGAGGCTGACGGCACGCCCACCCGCGTGGTTTCGGTTCCGTCGATGGAACTGTTCCGCGCCCAGCCTGCGACCTATCGCGAAACCGTCCTGCCGGGCGGCACGGTTCGTATCGCCATCGAAGCCGCCATTCGTCAGCCTTGGGACTGGCTGCTTCTGGGCGAACGCGGCAGCGAGGCGAAATCTGATTTCATCGGCATGACCGGTTTTGGCGCTTCGGCCCCTGCACCAACGCTGTACAAGGAATTCGGCATCACCTCCGAGGCCGTCATACAGCGCGCGAAAGCGCTTCTGTGACCGGATGCCCTGACCCTGACGGCGTGGCCCCACCATGTCCACGCTGATCAGGGCCTTTCTTGGCAGTGGCGCGCCGCTGACTCCCGACGAGGGGCAGCGCGCGGGTATCGTTCTGTTGTTGAGCGCAATCCTGTGCCTGACGCTGATGGACGCCGTGGCCAAGCACCTGATGCAGGATTATTCGCCAGCGCTGGTGGTCTGGGCGCGGTTCGTCGTGAACCTGATGATCATGGCGCTTATCTTTCGCAAGCGCACATTATCGCTGCTGCGCACCCGTCATCCGGTGGCACAATTCGCGCGCAGTCTGGCGCAGCTTGCCTCGGTCGGGCTGTTCTTCACCTCGCTGCATTTCATCGGTCTGGCCGAGGCGACCGCGATCATGGATCTGCATCCTGTGCTGATCACGCTGGGGGCGGCGCTGTTTCTGGGCGAAAGCATCGGCCCGCGCCGGATCGCGGGCATCGCTGCCGCCATGTTGGGCGCGATGATCATTATCCGGCCCGGCGCAGGCGTCTTTCAGCCCGCCGCGCTGCTGCCGCTGGCGGGGGCATTCTCTTTTGCCGCCGTATCGCTGCTGACCCGCGCCGTCAGGGGCGATTCCGCCGCAACCTCGGTTCTGTGGCCAAGCGTGGTGGGCGTCGTGGCATGCAGCGCCATTCTGCCCTGGTTCTGGCAGCCGGTCTCACCCGGCGATCTGTGGGCCTTTGCGTTGCTGGGGGGCTTTGGCACGATCAGCCTGCATCTGCTGGTGCGCGCCTATGCCGTGGCCGAAGCGGGAAAACTGGCGCCCTTTGGCTATACCGGGCTGATCTGGGCTGCGTTGTGGGGATGGCTGATCTTTGGCCAGTTGCCTGATCGCTGGACCATCGCAGGCGCGACGATTATCGTGGGTGCCGGAATATATGTCTGGTCACGGGAACGTGCCCGGTCCGGAAACTGACATGAGCAACGACCCACCCCCGCCAAAGGACCGTGCCAGTCACCCGCCGCTGCGCGACCGGCTGGGAAATGCCGGTTTTCTGGCGGTCATCTGGCTGGCCCGCCAATTGCCCTATCGCCGCCGCCTGCCCGCCGCCGGATGGTTCTTTGCGCATGTGCTGGCCCCTCTGGCCGGGTGGCGCAAGCGGATTCGCGCCAATCTGGCGCTGGCCCGCCCCGAACTGCAACAGGCCGAGGTCGAACGTCTGGTCCGCGCCGTGCCCGACAATATCGGCCGTTCGATGATCGAAACCTATTCGGGCGAGGATTTTGTCCGCTGGACACACAAAACCGCAACCATCGAAGGCCCCGGCCTGCCTGCGCTGGAACGGGCCTTTGCCGAAAAGCGCCCCGTAGTGCTGGCCTGCGCCCATATCGGCAATTACGACGCGATGCGCGCGGCAATGGTGGGGCGCGGCTGGCCCTTTGGCGGGCTGTACCGGCCCATGAACAACGTGGCGTTCAACGAACACTACACGACAGCGATCACCTCTATTTCCGAGCCGCTGTTCCCGCGCGGGCGGCGCGGACTGGCGGCGATGCTGCGGCATCTGCGCGACGGCGGCTGGCTGGCCATCGCCATAGATCAGGCCGACCGCCACGGCGAGCCGCTGCAATTCTTTGGCCGACCCGCCAGAACCTCTCTGACCGCCGCCGAACTGGCCCTGCGCCACGACGCGCTGCTGTTGCAGGCGGCGGCGATCCGGCAGCCGGACGGCCTGACCTTCCGCATCCATGTGGACGAACCCGTCGCCCACAGCCAGCCAGCCGAGATGATGCAGACCCTGAACGACCGGCTTGAGGCCCTGATCCGGCAGCATATGGGGCAATGGCTTTGGGTGCACCGGCGCTGGAAATAGGCGTCAGCCCTGACCGCGATCCTCCAGCGCGTCGAACCCGGCCTTCTGGCGATCGGTCCAGCGCAGATGCAGATGCAGCCCGTCCTCTTGCGCCTCTTCGTGTTCGACGACACCCGCCTCGTGCAGCCATGCGCGGCGACGGCCATCGCTGAAGGGAAGGATGATCGTCGCAGCGTGACGGGGTTCGTCCAGCGCCTGCGCCAGATGTGCATCAATGGCCGAGACCAGTTCGTCCAGCCCCTCGCCGGTCA
Source organism: Paracoccus sp. (in: a-proteobacteria) (assembly GCF_047973135.1). GTDB lineage: Bacteria > Pseudomonadota > Alphaproteobacteria > Rhodobacterales > Rhodobacteraceae > Paracoccus. Next base: position 22,233 of record NZ_JBKEBL010000121.1, on the reverse strand, counting down.
GGGCGCTGACGGCGCTGACGCCATTCATACGCGCCCCGGTCCGCAGCAGCGCCTCGCGCGCATCGGGGGTGAGGGCGTCGATCTTGTTCCAGACCTCGATCTGTTCGACATCCTCGTCCATGCCCAGACTTTCCAGAATCTCGGCCACGTCGGCGGCCTGTTCGGTGGTTTCCGGGTGGCTGATGTCGCGCACATGCAGGATCAGGTCGGCTGCAAGAACCTCTTCCAGCGTGGCACGGAAGGCGGCGACCAGCTCGGTCGGCAGGTCGCTGATGAAACCGACCGTGTCGGACAGGATAATCCGGCGCCCCGCCCCGCCGCCCGAAGCACCCGGCAGGCGAATCGCCCGCATGGTCGGATCCAGCGTCGCGAACAGCATGTCCTTCGCCAGAACCTCGGCCCCGGTCAGACGGTTGAACAGGGTGGATTTTCCGGCATTGGTATAGCCGACCAGCGCGACAATGGGATAAGGTACCTTGGCGCGCGCGGCGCGGTGCAGCGTGCGGGTCTTGACCACACGGTCCAATTGCCGGCGCAGGCGGGTCATCTGTTCGTCGATGGCGCGGCGATCAGCCTCGATCTGGGTTTCGCCGGGGCCGCCTACAAAGCCAAGGCCGCCGCGCTGACGTTCCAGGTGGGTCCAGGCGCGCACCAGCCGGGTCCGCTGATAGGACAGCGCGGCCAGCTCCACCTGCAACACCCCCTCGCGCGTGCGCGCCCGGTCGGCAAAAATCTCAAGGATCAGTCCGGTCCGGTCCAGCAGCTTGACGTCCCAGTCCTTTTCCAGATTGCGTTGCTGCACGGGCGAAACCGGCCCGTCGATCAACACCAGTTCCACGTCAAGGCCAGCCATCCTTGCGCCGATTTCGGCCATCTTGCCCTTGCCGAACAGCATGCCGGGGCTGGGATCGCGCAGGCGCGCGACCTCGGCGCCGACAACCTCAATCCCCGGCAGAGCATGTGCCAGCGCCTCGGCCTCGGCCAGCGCATGTTCAGGTGTGCGCCGCTGATTGCGACCATGGCCAAGATCGGGATGGATCACATAGGCACGGGCGGGCCTTGCCTCTGTCGAACTGGGTTCACCCAATCAGTCATCACCTTCATAAAGGCTGATCGGCTGACCCGGCATCACCGTACTGATGGCGTGTTTGTATACAAGCTGCGACTGTCCGTCGCGGCGCAAAAGCACGCAAAAATTGTCAAACCAAGTGATCACGCCTTGCAGCTTGACCCCGTTGATAAGAAAAATCGTGACGGGCACCTTCGCCTTGCGGACGTGATTGAGAAATGCGTCCTGCAGGTTCTGTTTGTCGCTCGCCATGTTGTCTAATGTCCGCTTGTTAATTATTGGGCTTATATCACATTTAAGCGACGACGGCAGGCCGCGCAAGGTCGGGACCGCCCCGGAAAAACATAAGTTAACCTTCGGTAAACTGTTCGGCGAAACCTCGCCATCCGTGCTAGCGACGCCAGAACTCGGGCGAAAACAGCGCCAGGATCACCAAAGTCTCCAGCCTTCCGACGACCATTGCACCGGCCAGGACAATCTTGGTCATCACCGACAGACCCGACCAGCCCTCCCACGGGGCCGAGGCAATGCCGGCAGTTCCCTCGAATGCCGGGGTCAGGGGAATCGCCGAGGCCAGCGGTCCGGTATTCGTCAGCGCCGCGATGGAAAGGATAGTCGCGGTTTCAAATTCAATTTGCTGAATTGAAACCAGCATGATCGTCACCGCAATCGAACTGGCAAAGAGCATAAAGAAAATGAATGCCAGATAGGCCCCTTCCCGCCGCAAACGCCGCGCGATTCGCCCCCCGCCCGCGATCGAGCTGGGGTGAACGATTCGTTCCAGTTCGCGTTCGCCGTGCCGCGCCAGCGCATAGACGCGCAGCAGCTTGACGCCCCCCGCCGTGGTGGCCACTCCGCCGCCCATCATCGCCAGCCCGGCCAGGATCAGCCCCGGCGTGGACAGCCCCGACCACGCCCGCGCGCCCTGCCAATCAACCGAGGCCCAACCGGTCGTCGTCAGATAGCTGATGGCACTGAACATCCCGCCCCACAGCGCCGCCAGCGCGCGGCCAATTTCGGTCAGCATCGAGGGATCGCCGGGCCCATCCTCGGGCGCGGCGATGACCGCGACGAAATGGCGCAGGAACAAAACCACCGTGACCAGCGCGACCAGCGCCGCCGCCAGCCGCAATTCGGGATCGTCGCGCAAGCTCTCGGTCGCGCGCAATTCGCCGCCTCCGGGCCAGAAACGGCGGGACAGGGCGGGAATCAGGAACAGGAACACCATCATCTCGCCCGGCAGGCCCGAGCGTTCGCCCGCAGGCCCAAGCGTCGGAGCGATGCCACTGGTGGACAACGTGCCCATCGCCCGGCACAGCGCCACGATGGAACTGTCGCCCAGCAACAGCAACGCCACCCACAGGATCAGCGTCAGCACCGCATAGATCGGAAACACGTCCCGCGCCGCCCGTTGCAGCCGCCGCGACGGATCCAGCAATTCATCCTGAAACGCGGGCGAGGAAAGATGCGCGACGGGCTGGCGCGGTTCCGCGCTTTCGGGCAGGCGCTCGAACTGTTCGTTCCGTCCATAGGGCGATGACATCAGCTCGAACCCGCCAACCCGCAAGGGTGCCAGAACGGCAATGGCTGCGACGAGGATGAAGAACCCGCCCATCCAGCCGACCATGGCACGCCACAGATGCAGCGGCGCGGGCAGAAGATCGGCGGAATACAGCGTCGCGCCGGTGGTGGTCAGCGACGACACCATCTCCCACCAGGCGTTGAACATGCCGGTATCAGGCAGGCTTTCGGCAAAGGGTACTGCCAGCACTAGGGGCAGCAGCGTCACCACCGCAACCGCCGTGACCAGCGCCTGACGCGCCTGACGCATCGGCGGATTGGCCGCCGTCGCCACCCCGATCAGCGCCGCCAGCACCAGAAACAGCAGCGAGGCGTAAAAGAAATTCCGCGCGATGGCGTCCTGATTGGTCGAGGTGGCATAGATCGCTGGCACCAGCATCGACAACGCCGCCACCACGACAAGCTGCATCAGGATCGGCATGCGCGAAAGGAACGACACGCGGGCCCCCGTCAGAAAAAGTCGATCGAGACCTGCAACAGGCGCTCGACCTCGGGGACGTCGTGGGAAAGGGCAAAGATCAGGACGATATCGCCCTCGTCGATGCGGATATCGGCGGCGGGCTTGACGATGCGGTCGCCCTTTTGCACCGCACCCAGCAACGCGCCCTCGGGAAATTCGATGTCCCGGATCGCGCGGCCCGACATGGGCGAAGTGGACAGCACCTGTGCTTCCATCACCTCGGCCTCGGCATCGCCGATGGAATAGATGTCGCGTACGCGCCCGTGCCGGATATGGCGCAGGATGGTGGAAACGGTCGTGGCCCGCGGGTTGATATAGGCGTCGATATCCAGCGCCCCCATCAGCGGCACCAGCGTCGGATCGTTGATCAGCGCGATGGACATGCGCGCACCCGCCTGCTTGGCCCGCACCGAGGCCAGAAGGTTGGTCTTGTCGTCATCGGTGATCGCCAGCACCGCGTCCGAGGTGGGCACGGCGGCTTCCTCGAACAGTTCGGCGGACAGGCCGTCGCCGTTCAGCACGATTGTCCGTTCCAGCCGGTCGGCGGCGTATTCGGCGCGGTTGCGGTTCCGTTCTATCAGCTTGGCGCGGATCCGGTCAGGGCGCGCTTCCAGTTCCTGCGCCACGGCCAGCCCGACATTGCCCGCCCCGATAATGACCACGCGTTCCTGCTTGACCGGCGGCTTGCCGAAAATCTCCAGCGTGCGGGGCACGTCATCGACATGGGTGAAAACATAGATCTGATCGCCCGAAAACAACTGGTCGTTCGCCTCGGGCGCGAACAGCTTGCCATCGCGCCTGACACCCACCACCATCGCGCGCAGGCTTGAAAAAATCTCGGTCAGTTGCCGCAGTGGCGTGTTCAGCGCCGAGCATTCATCGTCCAGAACAAGCCCCAGCAAATGCACCTTGTCATTCATGAAGGTCTCGACGTCAAAAGTCGTCGGCGCGGACAGGCGTTGCAGCGCCGCCTTGGCGACCTCTCGTTCGGGGCTGATCACGACGTCGATGGGCAGGTGGTCGGTGCGGTACAGGTCCGAATAGATCGCGTCCAGATAGGCGCTGCTGCGCAGGCGGGCGATCTTGCGAGGAACGCGAAAGACCGAATGCGCAACCTGACATGTGACCATGTTCACTTCGTCCGAATGGGTTGCGGCGATGATCAGGTCGGCATCGCGCGCGCCCGCCCGATCCAGCACGTCGGGATGGCTGGCAAAACCGGTGACACCCTGCACATCCAGCGCGTCAGTCGCGCGGCGGACCAGTTCGACATTGTTGTCAATGATGGTGACGTCGTTGCGTTCGCCCGAAAGGTGGCGGGCGATCTGCCAGCCTACCTGACCCGCTCCGCAGATGATGATCTTCATGTCCGTCCCCGAATCGCCGTCCCTGTGCCGGTCTGGCCGCTGGCCTTGCCGACACGATAGCCCTCATCCCTGCGTAAGTCGCCCGGGGGCAAGACGCAACCGTCCCGCCATCCGGCCAACCCACAGGCAGCGATTGCAGATTTTACCGGATATTCCAATAGCTCTTGATAATCGACTCGCGTTGAACTAACATTTGATTGCCATTCGTTATTCTTTGGGTTGAGTAACTTTCGATCAGCCTGCGGGGTTCGCCGAATGGTTTGGTCGTTGTTTCCGAGCATGCTGTTAGATCGTCGCTTCCGCGGCCCGGACCCGGCCTTCTGCGCGCATTACGTGTAGGGCCGGCATTCTGGACCGGGAACCGTGCCGCTTGGCTGCGAGGAGACGCAAGCGATGCAAGGATTGTCCGGTCCGGGTTCGTCTGCACCCCGTGCGCCCGTGTCCAGAGCATCCGGTTTGTTTCCCCCCAAACTTCGTCGTCCTGCCAAGCGGACGCGAAGGCGGCCGGAGGTGCTAACTGGCAGTCGCACCACCGGCCGCCTTGACCGAATGTCATTCGGGCGCGATCAGTCTGCGCCCACGGTTTCCTCGTCCACGCGGACCCCCCCGACGACGCCAAGCGATTTCAGCTTGCGATGCAGGGCACTGCGTTCCATCCCGACGAATTGCGCGGTACGGCTGATATTGCCGCCGAATCGGTTGATCTGGGCCAGCAGATATTCGCGTTCGAACAGTTCACGCGCCTCGCGCAGCGCCATGGCGGTGATCTGCGGGCCAAGGCTCAGCGCGTCGCTGTTGTCGGGGGTCGCGCCCTGCGGTTCAAGTTCGGCCAACTGAATCGGGCCGGTTTCCTCGGCCAGGATCAGCACCCGCTCGATCACGTTGCGAAGCTGGCGGATATTGCCGGGCCATCGCATCGCCTGCAACGCGGCAACGGTTTCTTCGGGCAATTCCCTCAGCGCAAGGCCCTGTGAGGCGTGGAAATACTCGATGAAATGCTGCGCCAGCATGCCGATATCGTCGCGCCGTTCGGCCAGCGAGGGTACGGGAACCGGCACGACGTTCAGCCGGTCATACAGTTCCTGACGGAACCGCCCGGCGGCGATTTCGGCCACCAGATCGCGGTTGGTCGAGGAAATCACCCGCAGATCGACCCGCACCTTGTCCGAACCACCCGCCCGCGTGAATTGCTGTTCGGTCAGCACCCGCAGGATCTTTGGCTGCGTGCCCAGGGGCATGTCACCAACCTCGTCGAAATAGATCACCCCGCCATGCGCCTGTTCCAGAAGGCCCGGCTCGATTCCGCGTTCGGGGGTTTCGCGCCCGAACAGCACCTCTTCCATGCGTTCGGGCTCGATGGTGGCGCAGGGGACGGTGATGAACGGTTCGCGCGCACGGGGACTTTGGGCGTGGATATAGCGCGCCGCCATTTCCTTGCCCGCGCCCGGCTCGCCTGCCAGCATCACCCGGCCATTCGACTTGGCCACCTTGTCCAGATTGTCGCGCAGCCGCTTGAACGCGACCGAGCCGCCCATCATCTCGGCCATCTGACCGCCGCCGCGTTTCAGGCTGCTGTTTTCGCGGCGCAGGCGGCTGGTCTCCATCGCCCGGTTGATGACCACCATCAACTGATCGATATTGAAAGGCTTTTCGATGAAATCATAGGCGCCCTGCTTGATCGCGGCGACGGCGATTTCGATATTGCCGTGGCCGGAAATGATGATCACCGGCACGTCGGGATTGTTGCGCTTGACCTGCTTCAGGATGTCGATCCCGTCCATCCGGCTGTCTTTCAGCCAGATGTCCAGAATCATCAGCGCCGGTTCCTCGTCGTTCAGCGCATTCACCGCCTCGTCGGAATTGGCGGCGGTGCGGGTCGCGAAGCCTTCGTCCCCAAGAATATCGGCGATCAGTTCCCGGATGTCGCGTTCGTCATCGACGATCAGAATGTCACTCATATCGTCACTGCCTCGTCTTTCTCGTGTCTGGTTTTGCGTTGCGTTCCGCGAACCGGCTGGCGTTCGCGCGGAAGGCGGATTTCGGCCATCGCGCCCTGCCCGCCTGGCGCATCCGTCAGGACCAGGCTGCCGCCATGTTCCTCGACGATCTTCTTGACGATAGGCAGGCCCAGCCCGGTGCCCTGCGCCTTCAGCGTCACATAGGGTTCGAACAGCCGCGTCCGGTCTGCGGGCAGGCCGGGGCCGTTATCGGTGATGCGGATCGTCACCGCATCGGGGGCGGCCTGCATCGTCACGTCGATGCACGGCTGCCAGTCATCGGGCGGATCGGCGGATTTCTCGTCCAGCGCCTCGCCCGCATTCTTCAGCAGGTTCGTCAGTGCCTGCCGCAGCATCCCGGCATCGCAATCGACGATGACGGGCTGGTCGGGAATTTCGGGACGGACCGCGCCTTTCAGCGCGTCCTGTTGCAACAGCACCGCCTCGCGCAACAGCGCGGCCAGATCGGTCTCGGCACGATCCGGTTCGGGCATGCGGGCAAAGCGGCTGAATTCATCCACGATACGGCGCAGGTCGTTGGTCTGACGGATGATGACCTCGGTATACTGGTCCAGCGCTGCCTGATCCTCGGGGCCGATCAGCCGCGAGAACTTGCGTCTGATCCGTTCCGCCGACAACTGGATCGGAGTCAGCGGGTTCTTGATCTCGTGGGCGACGCGACGGGCGACATCGCCCCACGCGGCCATGCGCTGCGCGCTGACCAGTTCGGTCACGTCGTCAAAGGCCACGACATAGCCTTCCAGCGCGCCATCCGCGCCCCGGCGCACCGCCATGCGGACCAGCAGGCTTTCCACCCGCGCCTCGCGAGCGATGCGTACCTCGTCCTGCACGGCCTCGATCACCGAATTGGTCAGCCGTTCGAACAACCCGGCAAATTCGGGCACGGCCTCGGACAGCAGGGCGTCAATGTCGCGCTTGGGCTCAAGCCCCAGAAGCCGGGTGGCCGAGCGGTTGAGGAAATCGATCTCGCCCGCCGCGTCCAGCCCGATCACCCCGGACGTGACCGAGGACAGCACGTTGTCGAACAACCGCCGCTGTTCGTCGCTGACGCGATAGCTGGCGACCAGTTCCTCGCGCTGCGTCTTTAACTGCCGGGTCATGCGGTTGAAGCTTTCGCCAAGGGTCTGGATTTCGTCGCCGGTGTCGGGTTCTGGCACCTGCACATCCAGATCGCCGCGCCCAACCCGTTCGCTGGCCAACGCCAGTGCGCCGATGGGCCGCGAGAGGCGGCTTGCGAACCACAGGCCCAGCCAGACGGCAGCGGCCACCAGCAGCAGCGCAAAGCCCAGATAAACCAGCGAAAATTCAAACAGCACCCGGCTGCGCGTCTGCTCAAGCTGGCGGTAATCGCCGATGGTGGCCTGCGTGTCGTCCAGAAGGCCCAGCAGGTTGCCATCCACGACGCGGGTCACATAAAGATAGCGGTCAGCCAGCGGCGGCAGGGCGACCAGCGCGCGGAACTGGTTATTTTCCCAATCCTCGATCAGCACCAGCCCGTCGGCCTGCGCCTGATCAAGCTGGGCGCTGCCGGGCTGTTCGTACCAGAACAGATAGCTGCCTTCGCCCCGCGACCTGATCTTGCCGGTGCCGTCGATGACATAGGCTTCACGCAGTCCGCGCTGGATCAGCGACTGCCCCTTCACAAGAAGCTGCCGCAGATCGCTGTCCTGAATCAGCGGATCGTTGCGGCCCGCCTGAATCAGGACATTGGCCAAGGCGCGGGCATCCTCGGTCAGGTCGTGGCGATGTTCGTCCTGATAGGCTTCGGCGGCGGCTTGCGACGTGGTCACGACCTGCTGCACGCGGTCGGAAAACCAGCTTTCCAGCCCGATATTGACCAGAAACCCGGCGAACAGCGCAACCAGAACCGTGGGAACCAGCGCCAGCCCGGCAAAGACCATGACCAGCCGGCTGTGCAGCCGCGATCCTGCGGCCGAGACCCGCCGCGCCGCGATCAGCCGCGCCATCCGGGCAATCACCAGTCCGATCAGAACGATCAGGTAAAGCAGGTCCAGCAACAGGACCATGCGCAGGATGCGGCTTTGCAGACCGACGCTCAGCGGGCCAAGCACGCTCATGGTGGCGACGGCCAGAACCGCGCCCACGCCCAGCAGACCCCATGTCAGAAGCCCCCGCCATTTGCGGCCCAATCTGACACGCGCCAACCTGTCCCAGCTTACTGCGGCAACCACGCCCGTCATAACCCCCACTCGCCGTCTGTCGCGGCTGTATCGTCACAGCGCCGTGACTTTGACGCCGCTACCTGTGGCGGTTTTACATCAGTTTGCGACGCCGTGTCACCTCTATATTCAGCTCGGTCAGTTTCTTGCGCAAAGTATTGCGGTTTATCCCCAGCAGGTCCGCACATCTTAGCTGATTTCCGCCGGTCGCATCCAGCGCGACCTGCAAAAGCGGGCGTTCGATCTCTCGCAGGATGCGATCATACAGGCCCGGAGGCGGCAGCGCGTCGCCATGCAGGTCGAAATACCGTTGCAGATGCGCCTCGACCGTATCGGACAGGCGGGTATTCGCCGCCACCGGCGCAACGGCCCCCGAATCCATTCCCGCAGCGAACATCGGCTGGCCGGGCAACAGACCGGGGCGCGCGCCGGTCTGCTGGACCAGCGCCTCGCGCATCTCGGTGCCGGAAATCGCCGCGACACCCGCCGTCAGCGCCAGTCGGCGCATCATGTTTTCCAGCTCGCGCACATTGCCGGGGAAGGGATGAGTCCGCAGCATCGCCGCCGCGTCGTCAGCCAGCGTCCGGTCGGGCAACCCCTGCGAGGCCGCGCGCGCCAGCAGATGCGTGGCCAGCGGTAGAATATCGTCCACCCGCGCGCGCAGGGGCGGCACCGAAACCGTCACCCCCGCCAGCCGGTAATACAGATCGGCGCGCAGCCGCCCGCCCGCCACATCGGCCTGAGGATCGGGACCGGTGGTCGAGATGATCCGGGGTGCCAGAGCCCGGTCGGGACCGGCCTCCATCGCCTCGATCAGCCCGGTCAGCCGGGCCTGCGCAGCCTGATCGAACGCGGCGGGGTTCTCGATGATGATCGTGCCGCCCCGCGCCTTCTGCGCGGCGCGGGCAATCGCATCCTCGCTGGCATCGGCCGAGGTCAGCACGACCAACCCCCTGTCGCGCCGGTCCGCCAGCTCGTGAAAGGACCGGGCGATGGTTGTTTTTCCTACCCCCGGCTCGCCCGCGATCAGCACCGGCAGATCGGCGTTCAGCACTCGGGCAACCATGCGGAACAGCGCCTGCATCGCGGGCGCGTGGCCGATCAGCGGCATGGCGGGATCGGCGCTTTCCCGCGGCGCGGCGGTGGGTTCGGACGTGGCGGCGTCGGATTTGCGCGGGCGGCGCGACAGGGCCTGCCCGGCCTTGCTCATCAGGTCGGGCAGGTCAAAGGGTTTGGGCAGGTAGTCGAAGGCATCCGCCTCGGTCGCGCGGATGGCGGTGACGATTGTGTTCTGGGCCGAGATCACGATCACCGGCAGATCGGGGCGCAGCACGCGGATTTCCGGGATCCGGTCTATGCCGTTACCGTCGGGCATCATCACATCGGTGATGACCAGATCGCCGCGCCCCTCTTCGACCCATTTCGACAGTTGCGCCAGACTGCCCGTGGCATGAACCCGGCATCCTGCACGGGTCAGCGCCTGCGTCAGAACGGTGCGGATGGTGCGATCATCGTCTGCAATCAATACGGTGCCGTCCATGATAAGGGTTCCTTATGCCTTGGGCAGGGAAAGTCGGAAAACGGTCCGGCCAGGGCGGCTTTCCACCCGGACCAGCGCGCCGTGGTCGGTAATGATCTTGCTGACCAGCGCCAGCCCAAGCCCGGTACCGTTCTCGCGGCCGGATACGAAGGGCTCAAAGACCTGATCGGCGATCACGTCGGGCAGACCGGGGCCGTCATCCTCGATCTCGATCTGCAGGGGCAGCGGGCGGCCCTTGGGATGGTCGTCATCGGGCGGCAGGCGCAGCGTGTGGTCGTAATGGGTGCGCAGCCGGATCTGGCCACCGCCATGGGCGACCAACGCCTCGGCGGCGTTCTTGACCAGATTCAGGCAGACCTGCATCAACTGGTCCGCATCGACCAGCGCAAAGGGCAATGAGGGGTCATATTCCGTCACCACGGCCAGCTCGCGGGCAAAGCCCACCGCCGCCAGCCTGCGCACCTGTTCCAGCACGTCATGGACATTTACCGGCGCAAGAATGGGCGCCGAGGTGTCGCCGAACCGTTCCACCTGTTCCAGCAGCGCGACGATGCGGCGGGTTTCGCTGACGATCATTTCGGCCATCTCGCGATCCTCGGGCGAGGCGTTCATGCCCATCACCTGCGCCGCGCCCCGAATGCCCGCCAGCGGGTTCTTGATCTCATGCGCAAGCATCTCGGCCATGCCGATGGCGCTGCGGGCGGCGGTGCGGACGGTACGGCTTTGATGGATCATCCCGGCCTCGTCCTCGGGGACGATCAGGATTGACACCGCCCCGCCACTGTCCGAGCCGGGTCCGGCATGAACCGCTGCCCGCCGGGTCTGATGCCCGCCCGCGCGGTCGCCGATCTGGAACTTGACCGAGGGGTGATACAGCGCCTCGTCACCGCTGACGACGCGTTCGAACAGCGGCCGCAGCGAGGGGCAGATGCGCAGCTTGTTGGCCAGCCCGTCACCCTCCAGCCGCTTGCCCAGGCTGGAATTGCGCGAGATGTTCAGCCAGACCTCTGCCGCGTCGTTCATCGCCGCGATCCGCCCCGCATCGTCAAGGATCAGCGCGGGCAGCGGCAGTTGCGTCCATGCCGGACCGGGAAACGCCTCGCGGAAATCGGCAGGACGCAGGCAGGTCATGCGGCAACCCCTTCCGCATCGGCAAAGGCGCGCCGGATCAGGGCGAGGGTCGCGGCAGGGCTGTCGGCGCGCAGCATCTCGGCCCGCAGCGGGGCAGCGGCGGCATCGGCATACCAGCCCAGATGCTTGCGGGCGACGCGCAGGCCCAGTTCCGCGCCATGGAAATCCAGCATGTCGTGATAATGTTCCTCGACCAGATCGGCCAACGCGGCACCCTGCGGCACATCCGGCGCGGGCGTGCCCCACAGTTCATGCGCAATCTGCGCCAGACGCCACGGCATGCCCTGCGCCCCGCGCCCGACCATCACCGCCTCCGCCCCCGAGGCCGCCAGCGCAGCCCGCGCCGTGACCGCGTCCACCACATCGCCATTCGCAACCAAGGGCGGGCGGCCCGGAATATTGGCGACCGGCGCGATCCGCGACCAATCGGCGCGGCCCTTGTAGAACTGCGCCCTTGTGCGGCCATGCACGGTCAGCATCCGCACCCCCGCGCCCGCCGCCCGTCGCGCCAACTGGGCGGCGTTCAGGCAATCATCATCCCATCCCAGCCGCATCTTCAGCGTGACCGGTACGCTGACCGCGCCGACCACCGCATCTATCAGCCCAAGCGCATGATCCAGATCGCGCATCAGCGCCGCCCCGGACAACCCGCCCGTCACTTTCTTTGCCGGGCAACCCATATTGATGTCGATGATCGCCGCGCCCATGCCCTGCACAATCCGCGCGGTTTCTGCCATTGCGCCGGCCTCGCGGCCTGCAATCTGCACGCTGACGGGCAGCGCGCCCCCGGTCAGCGCCCTGGCACGCACCAGCGCGCGGGTCGAGGGGCGCGGCGTCACCATCTCGGACGAGGCGACCATCTCGCTGACCATCAGCCCCGCGCCGAACCGCGCCACCGCCCGCCGGAACGGCAGATCGGTGATGCCCGCCATCGGCGCCAGGAACACCGGGGGGCCAAGTCGCGTTTCGCCAATCGTGATCGGGTCGGGCAGATGCATATTCTGTTCCTTCGCGCTGGCGGGGGCCGCTCGCAAGGATGGCCCCCTGCACCAGCGCCGCTCTGTCTGCAAGCGGCACATAATTGCACATATTGCAGGCATATAGCCACATTTTTAGGCAGCGGCGATTCCCGCCCATGTTGCAATCGCCCCGCCCGCCCGTCGCTTTTGACGTGGCGCAACCGCCTCTGGCTGCTTAGACAGGGTGCAAACGCCGCACGAGGTCAGCATGTTCCTGTCGGTCTTTGATCTGTTCAAGATAGGCGTCGGTCCGTCATCCTCGCATACGATGGGGCCCATGGTCGCGGGTGCGCGGTTCCTGAGCGCGTTGCGCCAACAGCCATTTCGCGCGCATGGCCTGCGGGCCAGTCTGCATGGCAGCCTTGCCTTCACCGGCAAGGGCCATGCCACCGACCGCGCCACCACTCTGGGGCTGGCGGGCTTTGTGCCCGAAACCATGGACGCGGCCAAGGCCGAGGCCGCGCTTGCCGCGAATCGCGCCAGCGGGGTGCTGTCGCCCGAGGGTTTGGGCGAATTGCGCTTTGATCCGACGGTCGATCTGCGTTTTGACTATGACCACGCCCTGCCCGGCCATGCCAATGGCATGACCCTGTCGGCGACCGACGCACAGGGCGATGTGATCTTTCATCAGGTCTATTACTCGGTCGGCGGCGGCTTTGTGCTGACCGACGAGGAACTGGCCCGCAAGGGCGACGAGGATCGCAGCGACGCCGTGGCCCGCGTCCCCTTTCCCTTTGCCAGCGCCACCGAGATGCTGGCCATGGCTGAAAAATCGGGCAAGTCCATCGCCGCGATGAAGCGCGCGAACGAACTGGCCTTCCGCCCCGAGGCCGAACTGCGCGACGGTCTGGCCCGGATCTGGCAGGTGATGCGCGATTGCATGGATCGCGGGCTGGCGGCGACCGGTACCCTGCCCGGCGGGCTGAATGTCCGCCGCCGCGCCCATGCGATTCATCAGGCGCTGCTGGCCGAACGCGGCATGAACCTGACAGCGCCACATGTCATCAACGACTGGATGTCCACCTATGCGATGGCCGTGAACGAGGAAAACGCCGCCGGAGGACAGGTCGTCACCGCGCCGACCAATGGCGCGGCGGGGGTGGTGCCCGCCGTCATCCGGTACTGGCTGGACCATGTGCCGGGCGCAACCGAACGCGCCCTGCCCGACTTTCTGCTGACAGCGGCGGCGGTGGGCGGGCTGATCAAGCATAATGCCAGCATTTCAGGCGCGGAATGCGGCTGTCAGGCCGAGGTCGGCAGCGCCAGCGCCATGGCCGCCGCCGGGCTGGCCGCAGTCCTGGACGGCACCCCCCGTCAGATCGAGAACGCCGCCGAAATCGCGCTGGAACATCATCTGGGCATGACCTGCGATCCGGTGCGCGGTCTGGTGCAGGTGCCCTGCATCGAACGGAACGGGTTGGGCGCGATCAAGGCGGTCAGCGCCGCCAGCCTTGCCCTGCGCGGCGACGGCCAGCACCTTGTGCCGCTGGATGCCGCCATCGAGACGATGCGCCAGACCGGGCGCGACATGTCGGAAAAATACAAGGAAACCTCGCTTGGGGGGCTGGCCGTCAATGTGCCGAACTGTTGATCGCGCGACAGGCTTCGTGCCGCCGGCGCGGCCACGCCGCGCTTGCCCCTGCGGCGCGTGGTTGCTAACGCTGGCGTGACAGTGATCCATTGAAAAAAGGCCGTCAGATGTCTTTGCGCTACGCATTTATCGCCCTTGTCACCCTTCCGCTGGCCGCCTGCGACGGTCTTGGCATGCGCGGGCAGGACCAGCCCGACGCTCCGGCGCATTCCGGCCCGCCCGCCGTCTCGCCTCTGGAGGTTCCGATCGAGACCGGCGCGGCCGAACCGCGCGCCGTCTCTACCGCCGAGGCCAGCACCCTGAACACCACCGCCTTCAGCGCACGCGGGAACGATACATCCTGGGCCGTGGACGCGGCAGGCAGCACGGCAATCTACAAATCCGCGCCGGACCAGCGCGGTCAGGCCGTCCGGGTGAACCGCCTGACTTTCGCGGAAGGGGTGGAATATGTGGGTATCGTGGGCGGCAGCCCCTTTGCGCTGACCGTGCGCGGCGGTGCCTGCCGCGACGGTGCCGGACAGAAATTCCCGATGACCGCCACGCTGAAGGTCCGGGGCCGGACAAGCAGCGGCTGCGCCAGCCCCGCCACCGCCGAGGTCGCCGCCGCCGTCGCCGCGACCAAGGCTCCGGCACCGGCAGCGCCCAAGGTCGCGCGCCCTGCCGCGACGACGCCCAAGCCGCCGGCGACGCGGCCAGCGCCTGCAACCCCCACGACACCGGCAACGCCCCCGGCAGCCACGACGACACCGGCGACACCGCCAACCACGACACCGGCAACGCCCCCGGCCGCGACAACACCGCCCGCGACCACCACCGCGCCTGCTGTCGAGCCGCCGGTTGTGCCTGCGCCCGCCGCGCCTGCGGCCCCCGATGCGACGGTTCCGGCACCGGCGCTGCAACTGCCCTCGACCCCGCCATCCGTGACCCCCGCCCCGGATGCAGAGGCACCGGCGGCGGGCGGCGAATAACCGCCGTCTGCGGCCTATATGACGCACCTCGCCGGGGATCTTGGCCCGGCGGGATGCAATCCGGATGAACGGTCGCTATGATCCGGCCAAAGGTTGAACCAGGGACATATCGATGCACCGATCCATTCTTGTCAGACACCTGCTGGCGACGGCACTGCCCGCCGCGCTGCTGTTGGGCACGGCCAGTTCGACCGCCGTGGCCGAACCGATGCTGGCGCGGAACATGTCAAGCTATGGGACACCCGGCGGCATCGATAACCCGACGGCGGAACAACTGCCCGACGGAACACTGGGCGCAAGCCTGTCCTGGTCCGATTACGCACGGCGCAACACCATGATCTTCCAGATCATGCCACGCATGACCGGCGCACTGCGCTATACCAAGATTGACGGCATCGACCGCGATCGGGGCTATATCTGGGACCGGTCCTTTGACCTGCATTATCAGGTTCTGTACGAAAACGGCTGGCGTCCCGCCTTGGGTGTCGGGCTGCGCGATTTCATGGGGACCGGCCATTATTCGTCGGAATATATCGTCGCCACCAAGAACCTGACCCCCACGATCCGCGCCTCGGCCGGTCTGGGTTGGGGCCGCCTGTCCGGCAAGCCTCGTCCCTTCGACGCGGGCGATACCGGCGGCAAGCCCAATGTCGGCGACTGGTTCACGGGGCGCACGCGGCCCTTCGCCACGCTAAGCTGGCAGGTGAACGACAAGCTGACCCTGATCGGCGAATATTCCAACGACGCCTATGCCCGCGAGGTGCTGGAGGGCGCGGACAAGCCGTCGAGCAAGTTCAATTTCGGGGCCGCCTACAAGATCGGCAACAACTATGAACTGGGGCTGTATTCCATCGGCGGGTCCAAGATCGGCGCGCGGTTCAGCCTTGCACTGAACCCGAAAGAGGCCCCGTTCCCGTCAGGCACCGAAAGTGCCCCGGTCCCGGTCAAGCCGCGCCCCGCGCCCGCCGCCGATCCCGAGGGCTGGTCAGGCAACTGGGCGCAGGATCCAACCGCGCAGCCCGCGATCCAGACGGCGCTGTCCGACGCGCTGGCCAAGGAAGGGCAGGTGCTGGAATACATGGCGCTGTCCTCGAACCGCGCCGAAATCCGCATCGAGAACCGCCGCTATATCCAGCAGGCCGAGGCCATCGGCCGCGCCGCACGCCTGATGACGCGCGCCTTGCCCCCCTCGGTCGAGACCTTCGTGATCACCTCGACCGCAGATGGCATCCCGACCTCGTCGGTGACGGTGCGCCGGTCCGATATCGAACGGCTGGAAAATACCGAGGCAGGCCAGATCGCCGCCGTCGCGGCGCTGTCCGACCCGATCGCCTATCCCGGCGATCTTGTGCGGACCGACGACCTGTTCCCGCGCTTTAACTGGAAATTCGGCCCCTATCTGGGAACCTCGCTGTGGGATCCGGACGAGCCGTTCCGCTTTGAACTGGGCGCGCAGATCCGGGCCAGCTATGAATTCATGCCGGGGCTGGTCCTCAGCGGTCTGGTCCGGCAGCGCGTGGTTGGCAATATCGATCAGGATGCGCCCGGTGGGATGGGCATCGACGAATATGACGATGCCGGTCACGACTATAACAGCCGTGGCGTGCCGCGGGTGCGTTCCGACGGGCGCATGTATTCGGGAACCAAGCATCCGGTCATTCCACGCCTGACGCTGGCTTGGTACGCGCATCCGACGCAGCAGACCTATACCCGCGTGACTGCGGGCCTGCTTGAGCGCGCCTATGCCGGGGTCTCGGCCGAGGCGCTGTGGAAGCCGGTAAATTCGCCGCTGGCCATCGGGGCCGAGATCAACCGGGTTCGCAAGCGCGACTTCAACCAGTTGTTCGATTTCCGCGATTACGAGGTCACAAGCGGCCATGTCTCGGCCTATTATGAACTGCCGAACGGCTTTCTCGCGCAGCTTGATGTCGGGCGCTATCTTGCGGGCGACAATGGCGCGACCCTGACGTTGGAGCGCGAGTTTGCGAATGGCTGGCGCGTGGGTGCCTATGCCACCGTGACCGACATGAGCGAGGAAGAGTTCGGCGAAGGCTCGTTCGACAAGGGCATCACCCTGTCCATTCCGGTCGCCTGGGCCACCGGAAAGCCGACCAAAGACCGCGTCGGCGGCACGTTGCGGTCGCTGTCACGGGATGGCGGCGCGCGGGTGAATGTTGACGGGCGGCTGTATGACACGATCCGCGACAGCCATTCGGTCAAACTTTACGAAGGTTGGGGGAAATTCTGGCGATGATCACCACAGCGCTTAAATCCGCAGCGGTCAGCGCCATGCTGCTGGGAACGCTGGCCTCTTGCGGCAGCAACTCGGTCGGCGACGACAATGCCAGTCTGGGCAGTTCGATCCGGCAGATTGCCGTGGAAAGCCTGCCCGCCTCGGTGACGGGTCAGGTTGGCAAGGCCGCCGAAGCGCCCGCGAAACGCACCGCAGAAGACATGGCGGCTACCGCTCTGCGGGTCAATCCTGGCCCCCTGATCCTGACCAGCCTGGAAAGTTACGGCACCACGCAGGCCATGGCGATGACGGGCCAGAACGGCGCGATGCGCACCTTCATGACCCCGAACCATCAGGCAGTCATCCTGCGCAACGGCTTTTTGCTGGGCACGCGCGGACTGGGTAACGACATGTCCGTGACCGAGGCCCAGACCGAGGCTTTGATCCGCGCGGGGCGTGCAGGATCGGGCCAGCGCATTATTCGCTACTGGACCGGCGACGGGCTGGAAACGCCGCTGCAATTCTCTTGCATCACTGCCCCGCAGGGCGGCGGCGTGGCCGAGGAATGTACCGGTCACGGCATCACCTTCCAGAACAGCTATGTCGTACAGGGCGGTGTGATCGTCGCCTCGCGGCAATGGGGTGGGCCAAGGCTGGGCTATCTGACCATCCAGCTCCTGCGACAATAGGCCACGCGGATCGCGATACGGAAAAAGGGGTCAGGACATACAGTCCTGACCCCTTTTTCTTGCCGCGCTTCCCCACATGGGTCAGCGCCCCAAAAACAAAAGGGCCGGCAGATGCCAGCCCTTCGACACCAACGGCGAACGCCGTCAGAAATTAGTTGGTGGTGCCGTTGTCGTTGTCGTCGTCGTCGTCATCCGAAGCGACGGCAGCGATAACGCCAACCAGCAGCAGGGCCGGAATCACCAATCCGGCGTTCATCGAGGACGCCGGCTGCTCGTCAACAATGACAGGCTCAGTTTCGATGACAGGGGCGACGTAGCCACCAGCCAGAGCCGAAGTGGCGGTCAGGCCGAGAGCGACAGCGAAAGTAGCGAATTTGGTCATGATCATGCTCCGTTACGATTGAAGGCTGCCGTATCTGGCAACATCGGTGCGACACTTACATAATCCCGCGCTGATGAAAAGCTGCATCAATTCAAATCTCATCCGCGAAAGGGGTCACTGTTGCATATTCGCCAGTACCTGCCGGAAGGTCCAGTTGCTTTTTTTCAAAACAGCCTATTTGCACGCATCTTTTGGAAACTACCGGCGAATAGCCGCCTGAGCAGCAATAAAAAACAGCGCCGCAGCGGTCACGATCGAAGGCCCGGCGGGGCTGTCCAGATACAGGCTGGCGGCCAACCCCGCCATGACCGACAGCGCGGCGATCAGCGACGACAGGACGGCCATTCGCTCTGGCGTCGGCGCCAATCTGCGCGCGGCGGCGGCAGGAATGATCAGCATGGCGGAAATCAGCAACGAACCGACGATCCGAATCGCCAGCGCAACAACCAGCGCAAGCGCGACGGACAGGACCATCCGTTCAACCCGCGGATCGATGCCGGCGGCCATGGCCAGCTCTTGATTGATCGAGGCCGTGACCAGCCTTTGCCAGCGCCAAATCAGCAGGCCCAGAACTGCCAACGCCCCGGCCCAGATCCAGGCCAGATCGGAGCGACCGACCGCCAGAATGTCGCCGAACAGATAGCTGGCCAGATCGACCCGCGCCGAGGGCACAAAGCTGATCGCGACCAGACCGAAGGCCAGCGCCGAATGCGCCAGCACGCCCAGCATCGTATCCATCGCCTGCCCCCGCTCGGTCAGGACCGAGACCAGCACAGCCATGGTCAACGCCACCCCCAGCGTTCCGGCATAGATCGAAACCTGAAAGGCGATGCTCAGCGCGACGCCCAGAATCGCCGCATGGGCCGTTGAATCCCCGAAATAGGCCATCCGCCGCCAGACCACGAAACTGCCAAGGGGGCCTGCGACCACGGCAAGCCCCAGCCCCGCAAGAACGGCGCGCACAAGAAAATCGTCAAGCATGGTATCGGTTATCCGTTCTCAGCCGTGGCTGGCCGCATGTCTGTAATGATCATGGTCGTGATCATGATGGTGGCGATACAGGGCCAGCGTTCCCTCGGCCTCGGCTCCGAACAGGGCGCGATAGGCGGGGGCGCCGCTGACATGCTGGGGCGAACCCTCGCAGCAGATATGCCCGTTCAGGCAGATCACCCGGTCCGAGGACCGCATCACCACCAGCAGGTCATGACTGACCATCAGCACCGCCGCGCCGGTCTTGTGGCGGACATCCTCGATCAGCTTGTAAAAGGCGACCATACCGGGCTGATCAAGTCCCTGCGTCGGCTCGTCCAGCACCAGAAGTTGCGGATCATGCAGCAGCGCACGGGCCAGCAGGACGCGCTGGAACTGCCCGCCGGAAAGCTGCGTCAACTGCCGCTTTTCAAGCCCGGTGACATCAGTACGCGCCAGCGCGTCAGCAGCGGCGGCATCGCTGACACGCACCGGCAGCGACAGAAAACGTCGCACCGTCAGCGGGATGGTATTGTCGACCAGCACTCGCTGCGGAACATAACCGATGCGCAGCCCCGGCCGCCGCATCACCCGCCCCGAGGCCAGCGGCATATGCCCCAGAAGCGCCCGCACCAGCGAGGATTTTCCCGATCCGTTCGGCCCCACAACTGTCACGATCTCGCCCGGCTGGATGGCAAAATCGACGTATTCCAGCACCGGCTCGGTCGTGCCGGGACGGTTGATGGTCAGGCCGGCGGCCTTGATAAGGGCGGTCATGCGTCAGCCTTTTCCCGGCAATTGGGGCACAGTCCCAAGGCCTCGACCGTCGCGCGCTCGACCGTAAAACCATGCGCCGTTGCCGCATCGGTCAGCGCGCCGCGCACGACAGGAGCATGGGTTTCGGCCACCTTGTCACAATTGCGGCAGATCAGGAAAACCGGGGCGTGATCCACGGCCGGGTGCAGGCAGGCAGCAAAGGCGTTCAACCGCTGAAGGCGATGGGCCAGACCGTGCTGCACCAGAAATTCCAGCGCGCGATAGGCAACCGGAGGCTGCTTGCCGAACCCGTCATCGGCCAGCCGGTCCAGCACCTCATAGGCCCCCATCGCGCGATGCGATTCCAGCAGGATCTCCAGCGTGCGGCGACGCACCGGGGTCATCCGCGCGCCTTCCCTGTCCAGCCGCTGCTCGGCCTCGGCCAGTACGCGCGACTGGCACACCCCATGATCATGGGGCGCAAAGGGTTGATCCGTCTCGCTCGGTCCGGTCAATTCCGTTACCTTATTACATTTCTGTTGACTTGTTATCACATAACATGCTTCACAGCCAAACCGCAATATCACGAGGAAGATTTTCATGCGCTGCCTGATACCCGCTGCAATCCTTGGTTTTGGTCCCCTTGGCGCGATGGCCGCCCCGCCGGAAATCGTCGCCGACACACCGGTCACGGGGTCGCTGGTCCAGCAAGTACTGGGCGATCTGGGTGAGGTTCGGGTGCTGATCGACAAGGGTGGCGACCCACATCACTACCAGATGCGGCCCTCGGACGCGCGTGCGCTGCAATCGGCCGGGGTGCTGTTCTGGATCGGGCCGGAACTGACCCCTTGGCTGGAACGGGCCGCCACCGGTCTGGGACAGTCCAAATCCCTGTCGCTGCTGCATGCCGAGGGCACCCAGCTTCGCAGCTATGCCGAATCCGGCCATGACGAGCACGACGATCATGACGGCCATGATCACAGCGGCGTCGATGCCCATGCCTGGCTGGACCCCACCAATGCCGAAATCTGGCTTGGTACCATCGCCAATTCGCTGTCCGAACTGGATCCCGATAACGCCGCGACCTATGCTGCGAATGCCGAGGCTGCACGCAGTCGGCTTGCCGCGCTGGACGCCGAGATAGCGGCAAAGCTGGCCCCGGTCGCGCAGATGCCCTTTGTCGTCTTTCACGACGCTTACGGTTACTTTACAACGCATTACGGCCTGACCCCGGCGATTGCCGTGTCGCTTGGCGATGCCTCGGCCCCCTCGGCGGCCCGACTGGCCGAGATTCACAGCCAGATCATCGACAGCAAGGCCGTCTGCGCCTTTCCCGAGTTCGGACACGACCCGTCGCTGATCGACAGCGTCATTCAGGGCATCGACATCCGCGTCGGGGCAGAGCTGGACCCGGCAGGCCGCGCCCTGACGGATGAAGCATCCCTGTACGAGACGGTTCTGCAGGGCCTGTCCTCGACGCTGACCGATTGCCTTTCGGCGCCAAGCTGACCAACCGGGCGGGGCGCGGCTTGATAAGGCATTGATAATTAGTTATTAATAAATCCTGACTCTTTCTCTTTGACAATTCTTACTAAATTTGTAAGGATTCGGTCATCGCAACTGAACAGTATGAGGCCGACCATGACCGCCACACGTCCCGCCGACTTCACCCGCCCCGGAACCAGCCCGCTGGCCCATCTGCCGCAGCATGACGCGAATGATCTGACGCGCGGCGGCAATCAGGCGCTGATCGTGCTTGACGAGCAGGTTTATCAACTGCGGATCACCCGCGCGGGCAAACTGATCCTGACGAAATGACAAAGGGGCGCGATATGCGCCCCTTTGTCCGGTTCTGATCAGCTTCGCGGCTTACCAGAGCCACCATACGGCTTGCCATCCCCGGAACGCGGGGGACGTTTTCCAAACCCGCCGGGACCGGATTTTCCAGAGCGCGCCTCACCCGGCTTGCCACCAAAGCTGCGGCGCGGGCGATCACCGGACTCGCCCGGCTTATCACCAAAGCTGCGACGCGGACGATCACCGGACTCGCCCGGCTTGCCACCAAAGCTGCGACGCGGACGATCACCGGACTCGCCCGGCTTATCACCAAAGCTGCGACGCGGACGATCACCAGACTCACCCGGCTTGCCACCAAAGCTGCGACGCGGACGATCACCAGACTCACCCGGCTTGCCACCAAAGCTGCGACGCGGACGATCACCGGACTCGCCCGGCTTATCACCAAAGCTGCGACGCGGACGATCACCGGACTCGCCCGGC
>NZ_JBKEBL010000044.1:0-28082 GCF_047973135.1 Paracoccus sp. (in: a-proteobacteria) | reverse complement strand
GAGGCCATGCCATTGACCGCCTGCGCGCCCGCGCCCTGCCGCCCCCCGCAGCGCGGGCTGCGGACCCCGCACCCGGCGACGAGGCGGGAAATGCCGGAATCGACGCCATCCGCGCCGTCTGTCTTGAGGGGCTGAGCTATGCCGATCTGGCCGCGCGCGAGCGCCGCCGCCCCGACGCCACCCGCGCGGCCTTTCGCGAGGCGTTGATGCGGTTCCATGAGGGTGCCAGCCGATGACTCAAGCCCCCGTTGCCCCCCCGGCAATCGACGAGGACGAAGCGCTTGCCGCCGAACTGGTCCTTGGCCTGCTGAACGAAGACGAGATGCAGGCCATTGCCGACCGTCTCGGCGAGGATGCCGGTTTTGCGCAAAAGGTCCGCGACTGGCAGGAAAGGCTGGCGACGCTGGCGGGCGGGCTGACCCCGGTGATGCCCCCTGCCCGCGCAAGGCAACGCATCCGCGAAAAGCTGGGTCACAGTACCCCGCCGCTGACCGACCCCCCCGATACCGGCCGCTCTGGCGGCTGGGGCAGCCTCCTGTGGCTGAGCCTGGGCCTGATCGCCCTGGCCGCCCTGGGCATGCTGCTGTGGCCGCGCGCCTGACCCGCGATGCCGGAACAAGATTCCCGCGGCGACTGAATACACGTTGACACCCCGGCGAAAATATATACTGAACTGTATTTATTAGCATACGTATATTGGTTCCCGCTTCGCCCACCCATGCCCGATTACAGCAGAATTCAATACCCTCTGTTCGACTGGCTGCGTATTATCCTGGCCTCTCTGGTATTCGTTCAGCACGCACAAGTTACCGGTCTTGTTTCGCCGGGAAATTTCGCGGTGCAGATATTCTTTGCGCTCAGCGGATGGCTGATCGGCGGTATTTTGCTTAAGATGCCGCCTGCTGGGCTGCCCCGGTTCTTTTACGACCGTGCCACCCGCATCTGGATTCCTTATCTTCCCGCAGTCGCGGCGATTTATATCCTGACCCTGTTGAAGGATGGCGGTTCGCCCTATTTTCTTGAGCCTCTGGCATTTGACCTGACCTTTACCCATAACTGGTTTATCAGCGAAAATCAGATTGTCGGGGCGGCGCTGCCCATGCAGGGGACAGGATCGCATTTCTGGTCGATATCCGTCGAGGAACAGTTCTACCTGATCGCGCCGCTGGTGCTGGTTCTGTCGCCGCTGCGCAAATCCCTGACCATCTGTGCGATCCTTGCCCTCGTCATGATCGGCATGCAGGGCTGGTACGGCTCGGTCTCGGCCGGTGTCCTGGCCGCGATGCTGCAACGGCGGTTTGGCGACTGGCATCTGACGCGACAAGGGGTGCTGGCCATTTCCGCGCTGTTTGCCACCGCTGCCGCCGGCTATCTGGTCATGGCACTGCCCTACAGGCTGTGCGTGCCCCTCGCAGCGGTCGCGGTGGTGTTGCTGACCGCCCGGCCCGGCCATCGCGGCACGGTCACGCGCCTTGTCGGCGGCCTGTCCTTTCCGCTGTACCTGTATCACTGGATGGGGCTGTTCGTGGGCAGCGCCCTTGTCAAGAAGGCAGAATTCGCGCAGCGGCCCGCCATGCTGATCGGCTATGTTGCGGCGCTGGCGATTGCGGCGGCGGCATATGCGATCGTGGATCGCAGGGTTCTGAGGGCGCGCACAGATCGTTACCGGCCTGCATATGGCAAGGCGGCCATCGTAACGGCCGGTCTGCTGCTGGTGACGGGCATCCTTCTGGGCACCCTTGTCATCGGCCCGCTGGACTCTGCCCCGCCGAGTTCCTAAGTCAGGGGCCGTCGGCTTGGGGTAAAGCCAGCAATGCAGGGAACGACATGAGCGGACTGATCGCACTTCTGGACGATGTGGCGGCGATTTCCAAGGTCGCGGCGGCCTCTATCGACGATGTCGCGGGACAGGCGGTCAAGGCGGGGGCCAAGGCGGCCGGTGCGGTGATCGACGATGCGGCGGTGACGCCGAAATACGTTCACGGCTTCGATGCCAGCCGCGAAATTCCCATCGTCTGGAAAATCGCGCGGGGATCGTTCTTCAACAAGCTGGTGATCCTGCTGCCCCTGGCGCTGCTGTTGTCCAGCTTCGCGCCCTGGGCGATCACGCCGCTGCTGATGCTGGGCGGGGCCTATCTGTGCTTTGAGGGGGCAGAGAAGATCGCCCATGTCTTTACCCATTCAGACCGGCATGACAGCGAAAAGCACACCCATCCCGACGGCGACGGTGCCGCGCTTGAGGAACAGCGCATCGCCGGGGCGATCAAGACCGATTTCATCCTGTCGGCGGAAATCATGACCATCGCGCTGGCCACCATTCCGACCGAGGACAGTCTGGTGATGAAGGCCATCATCCTTGCGGTGGTGGCCATTGGCATCACGGCGGCGGTTTATGGCGCGGTGGCGCTGATCGTGAAGGCCGATGATTTCGGCGTGCATCTGGCAACCGGACGCAATGGCGGGCTGGCCGCGCTTGGGCGCGGAATCGTCAAGGTGATGCCGGGCTTCATGAAGGTGCTGACCATCATCGGCACGGCGGCGATGCTGTGGGTCGGCGGCAATATCGTCATGCATGGCCTTGCCGGACTGGGTTGGCATTCGGGCTATGACTGGATCCATCATCAGGCCGAGGCCGCTGCCCATGCCCTGCCGCAGGCTCCGGGCATTGTGGCATGGGCGGTGACGGCACTGCTGGACGGATTGTTCGGGGTCGTTCTGGGTCTGGCGCTGATACCGCTGGTCGAATTTGCCATCAACCCGCTGCTGGCCGCCACGATCCTTCCGGTGATCGGCGGCATCCGGGGCCTGTTCGGGGCTGGTGAAAAGGGCTGACGCCCAAGGCTGTTACAGCCAGTTCTTCCATCGCAGCAACAGCCACGTCCCGATGGCGGTTCCCACCATCAGGACGATGGCTAAGGGATAACCCCAACTGACATGCAATTCCGGCATGTTATCAAAGTTCATGCCATACATGCTGGCGATCAGTGTCGGCGGCATGAACAGCGCGCTGAGGATCGACAGGATCCGCACCGTGTTATTCTGTTGCAGGTTGATCAGGCCAAGCGTGCTGTCCACCGCCAGACTGACGCGCGAGGACAGGAAATCGGCATGCACCTCAAGCGCCTGCACATCGCGAAGATGCGCCTTGACGGCGGGCCGCAGCTTGCTGCCCTCGCGGAATTCCTCGACGAGGGCGCTGTAAAAGGCCAGCACCCGCTCGGTCGTCATCAGCCCCAGTCGTACTTGCGACATGGTCTCGGCCTCGCGCCCGACCTTTTGCAGCACCGCCTGTAACCGTTCCGATCCGGTCCGGACCTGCGCGACGAACACGCCGGACATTGTCTCGTCCAGAATCCGCCCCGAGCCCTCCAGAATATCGGCCTGCCGCGCGACGATTTCCTCGACCAGCCCCAGAAACAGCCGGTCCGAAGTGGAGCAACCCAGGGTCGAGCGGTCGGCCCGGTCGGGATAGGTCAGGAACGGGCGCGGCGAGTGGTGGCGCACGGTCACAAGGCGATGGCGGTCCAGGATAAAGCTGACCGGCATCGCCTTGCGCTGTCCGCCGGCATTTTCTCCGGGAAGAACGGCAGTCATGAAATCCAGCCCCTCATCGCGATAAAGCCGGTTCGAGATCTCGATCTCTTCCATATCGGCCAGTGTCGGCAGGGGCACGCCAAGCCGGTGCATCATGGCAATTTCGTCATCGCCGGGCTGGATCAGGTCGATCCAGATCGCATGGGCCGGATCCGCGTCCGGCTCAAGCCGTACCAGCCGCCCCTTGCTGATCACATAGGCATAGTGCATTGCGGCCTCCTGACCCGATCACCATCTCCTCCGCGCCCGCAATATCACCATCGGGCAGCCCCCCGCCAGAGCCACCGCGCGACCGGCTAGACCCAGCCGCCGAGATTGTCGCGGATGACATTCATCATCACCTCGATATGGGCCGGATCATCGTTCAGGCAGGGAATATAGGTGAACTGCCTGCCGCCCGCATGTTCGAAACTCTCACGGATCTCGCCGTTGATTTCCTCAAGCGTCTCGATGCAATCGGCGGCGAAGGCGGGCGAGATGACGGCGATGTCACCCACGCCCTGACGCGCCAGATGGGCAACATGTTCGACCGTATAGGGGCGCAGCCATTCCTCGCGGCCAAAGACCGACTGAAAGCTGGTATCGATGATGCCATCCGGCCAGCCAAGGGCCTGTTGCAGCAGGCGCGAGGTCTTCTGACACTGGCAATGATAGGGATCGCCCTGCATCAGATAGCGTTTCGGCATGCCGTGATAGGACGCGACCAGCCGCGTGGGCCTGCGTCCCCCCAATACCCGCCGCACCGAATCCGCCAGCGCCGCGATATAGTCGGGGCGGTCGAAATAGGCATCGCAGGTCCGGACCGAGGGTTGCCAGGCCTGCTCCATCAGCGCCCGGAACAACTGGTCGTTGGCGGTGGCCGATGTCGCCCCGGCATATTGAGGGTAAAGCGGCAGGAACAGAATCCGCCGGCACCCCGCCCCGATCATCCGCTCCAGCACGTCGCGGGTCGAGGGGTTGCCGTAACGCATGCAGAAATCGACCATCACGCTGTCACCCCATTCGGCGGTGGCACGCTCGCGCAGCGCCTGCGTCTGGTTGCGGGTGATGGTCATCAACGGGCTTTCATTCGTCTCTTCGTTCCAGATCTGGCGGTAATTCGCGCCGGAACTGAAGGGCCGTTTGGTCAGGATGATGCCTTGCAGGATCGGCTGCCATTTCCATGCGGGCAGGTCGATCACCCGCCTGTCGGACAGAAATTCGTTCAGATAGCGGCGCATGGACCAGTAATCGTGACCGTCCGGAGTGCCCAGATTCGCGATCAGGATTCCGGTACGGGGCTGCGGGATCGCGGGGTGGTTCGCGGGCGCGTGGGCTGGCGTCATGTATCCTTCCCGAGGTCGTTCAGCGCGTCGGCAAGCCGTGTCATGGCCGAACCCGGACGCAGTGGTTTCTGTTGCGAAGCCGACGGTGCCCACCCGGTCAGAAAGACCAGATCAAAGCTTGCCCGGATGCGCGCGGGATCGTCGCGGTCGGGATGGGCCGCAGCATAGATCGCGGCGGCGCGGGCGAAAATCTCGCGACGGGTCGGGCGGCGCAGGCGGGCGGCCATGGCATTCCCCTCGCCCATGGCGCGCAGGTCGCGGGCCAGATGGATCAGGTCGCGATAGCTGGCCCGCTGAGTCAGCAGATCGGCCACCGGCAGGGCCAGACCGGCGCGGCCCAACAGCCCGCCCAGATCGCGGATCTCGCCCATGGGCAGGATGCGCGGCGACAGCCCGCCCGTGACTGCGGCCTCGGCCTCGGCCAGCGCGGCGCGGGCCTCGGACAGGGTCTGCCCGCCGAAACAGACGGCAATCAGCAGCCCGTCCTCGCGCAGCGCATGGCGGGCCTGCACCAGTTGCCCGACCGGATCCTCGGCCCAGTGCAGCGCCATGGCGTGCACGACCAGATCATGTGCGCCAGGACGCAGATCCAGCAGCGGATCGTCGGGAACGATTCGCGCGCCCGGAAAGCGCGTCGCCCAAAAATCGGGGAAACCCGTCACGATGGCGGGGGATGTAAAGCTTCTGTTAACCTCTGCCAGCCTATGTTCGATCTCGTCGGCGGCAATCTGGTGCAACACATCGGCATGGCCCTGCCGCGATGCCCTGCGGCGCTGGCGCAGCAGGGCATCGCGGTCGGTCAGGTTTGGGCGTTCGCTGGCGGAAGGAATGATCATGACGCGGGACCATAGTTTGCTTCGCGGGCCGATAAAAGCCGCGCTTCGTCTTCTTTATCCGCCGCAATGCCTGGGCTGCGGTCAGCCCGTCGCAGGAGAGGCGGCGCAGCTTTGTGCCGATTGCTGGCGCGAGGCCGATTTCATCACCGGTTGCGCCTGCACGCGCTGCGGCGCCCCCTTGCCCGATGATGGCACCGGCCTTGATGAGGGCGCAACCTGCGACGATTGCCTTGCCATCGCGCGCCCCTGGCGGCACGGGCGCGCGGCGCTGGTCTATGGCGGGACGGGGCGGCGGCTGGTCCTTGCGCTGAAACATGGCGACCGCCCCGATCTGGCCCCGCATCTGTCAAGCTGGCTGACCACCGCCGCCGCGCCCCTGATCCGGCACGACATGATCGTCGCCCCCATACCGCTGCATTTCCGCAGGTTGGTGCGCCGCCGCTATAATCAGGCTGCCTTGCTGGCCGAGCCGCTGGCCCGGTCGCGCGGCCTGACCCACCTGCCGGATCTGCTGCTGCGCAAACGCAACACCATGGGGCAGGATCACCGGGGCGTATCGGATCGATTCGCCAATGTCGCAGAGGCCATCGCCCTTAATCCGCGCCACGCGGACAGGGTGCGGGGCCGCGCCGTTCTGCTGATCGACGATGTGATGACCTCGGGCGCGACGCTTGCCCAGGCGGCCGGGGCGGCGCTTGCCGCAGGGTCGGGACCAGTTTCTGTTGCAGTGCTGGCGCGGGCGGTTAAGGATAATTAAGCTGAGGTATTCGCGCACAAAGGCTGCACATGGTTTCTGATCCGACTGTTGAAATCTACACTACCCCAACCTGCCCCTTTTGCCTTGCCGCCAAGCAGTTGTTGCGGACAAAGGGCGTGAATTTCACCGAAATCGATGTCGCGGACCATCCCGAACGCCGCGCCGCGATGACAAGGCGCGCCTGTGGCAAGCGCAGCGTTCCCCAGATTTTCATCGGCAAAACCCATATCGGCGGTTGCGACGATCTGCATGCGCTGGACGCTGCGGGCAAGCTGGACCCGTTGCTTGGGGGCGATGCCGCATGACCACGCCTGCGGGCCTGACCGTGGCCATGTTGCAGATGACAGTCGGCGACGATCCGGCGGCCAATCTGCACGAAACACAGCAAATGATTCGCGAGGCGGTGGCGCGCGGGGCCAGGCTGGTGCTGACCCCCGAGGCGACAAATCTGCTGTCCCCCGATCGCAAATGGCAGGCGGGCGTCCTTCAGCCCGAGGCCCGTGACCCCACGCTTACCGCGCTCAGGGCCGAGGCGCGGGCAGGGGGGATCTGGTTGCTGATCGGGTCTCTGGCGCTGAAAAGCAACGATCCCGGCGACGAGCGCTTTGTCAATCGCAGCCTGCTGATCAACCCGCAAGGTCAGATCGCGGCGCGCTATGACAAGCTGCACATGTTCGATGTCACCATTTCAGAGACCGAGCAATATCGCGAAAGCGCGGCCTACCGGCCCGGCGACCGCGCCGTTCTGACCCAAGCGGCGGACGTGCCCATCGGCATGACCATCTGCTATGACCTGCGCTTTCCGCAACTTTACCGCCGTCAGGCACAGGCGGGCGCGCGCATCCTGACCGTGCCCTCGGCCTTCAGCCCGACCACCGGCAAGGCCCACTGGGAGGTGCTGCTGCGCGCCCGCGCCATCGAGAACGGCTGTTTCGTCCTTGCCCCCGCCCAATGCGGCAGCCACCCCGCCCCGCATTCGCCCGACCGCCAGCCCCGCCGCAGCCACGGGCATTCGCTGGCCGTCGATCCTTGGGGGCAGGTTCTGGCTGATGCCGGAACCCTGCCCGGCGTGACCGTCCTGCATCTTGACCTGAAGGCCGTGGACAGGGCACGTTCGCGCATCCCGTCGCTGATCCATGATCGTCCGTTCGAAGGACCGTGAGCCCATGAACACGACAATGACCGAAGCCGAGCAGGAAGAAGAGGCCAACCCGCTGGCCGCAAGCCTGTTCGCCGAAGTTTTCATTGCCGACCAGTTGTCGCGCAACCTGATCAGCCGCGCCCTGCCGCGCGGCATGCAGATTTCGCATTTCTCGGTGCTGAACCTGCTGGCCCATGTGAACGAGGAACGCACCCCCGCGCAACTGGCCGAGGCGTTTCACGTCACGCGCGGGGCGATGACCAACACCCTGTCACGGCTGGAATGGGCAGGCCATATCCATATCCGCCCCGACTGGGACGACGCGCGGCGCAAATTCGTCTCGATCAGCCCGGCAGGACGTGCCGCCCGCGACGACGCCATTGCCGCCTTCATGCCCCTCATCTCTGAGGTCGTGCGCGACATCGGTGCCGAACGCGTCCGCGGCGCGCTGCCCGTCCTGCGCGAATTGCGCAAGCGCCTTGAGGGAGAGGTCTGACCCCGGCTCAGGCGATCTGCCGCGCCAAAGCCAGTTGCTGCCATGCGGCATGGGCGGCAAGGACCGTGCGGGCCTGCGCCTCATGTGCGGCGATGAAATCGTCGCCATAGATGGTTTCATCCGGATATTCCGTAATCAGCGTCAACGGAACCCGGTGCCGGTCGTCGCAGCCAATCAGGCAGGGAAAGCCGTTGATCATCTGAAACCCGGTCTCGCCCGCATGGATGCCGTAAAGCCCGATCTGCCGCGCGTTCATCGCCATCAGGCCGGGCATGGTCGCCAGTTCGGCGGTCACGGCCCCGGCCAGAGCAAGCGCGGTCTCGTCCCACCCGGTATGATGGCGCAGCACCAGAAAGAACCCCTTGGGCAGCGTCCACATGGCAAAGCCGCGCGGAACATAGCCCGACAGGGGGCGTGTCCATTCATGGGCCGGATAACCATGCAGGTTCAGATGCAGCCCGGCACCGGTCAGCGCCTCGGCCTGACGGCGGATGGCCTGTTCGAACAGCCGGTCGGGATCGCTGCGATATTCCAGGTCGTCGCCAAAGGCGGTATAACGCGCGGCGTGGTGCATGTGGCGCGGATTGTCGGCCGTCAGGCGGCCATGCAGCGCATAGCCGTCGGGATTTTCCAGTGGCGAGATGGTGAAATGCGCGCCCGCGTCGCGCAGGTGGCGGGCGGCACGCAGCGCACCGACGATGCCGCTGGTCTCATTCGCGTGCTGCCCCGCCGAGATCATCACCGGCACACCGGTTCCGGCAAGATGCCGCGCCTCGATCACCCGGCCTGCGCGGCTTTGGGCGGTAAACTCTTCTCCGCCAAGGGTGGCCAGTTCGTCGTGGATCTGCGCCATGGACAGCGCGGCGGTGGCACGGTCCGGCACCTGCCACGCAGCCTCGCGCGGGGCGCGGGCCAGCGGGCACAGCGACACCACGACCGCCGGATCGCCCTGCGTGACCAGCGGCACGATCTGGCCGGGCTGTAGACCGCGATCCCCCGGAGCGCGGCCTGACCTGCGGCTGAAATATTCCAACAGCGAGAAATACAGATCCTCGTGCATCGCCTCTTGCAGGCTTTGCGCCTCGTCATCATGACCCAGCGGCTCATCGGCGGCAGGCAGGGTCACAGCGAGGTTCAGTTCCTCGAAATAAGGCTCGTCGCCCCAGTCATGCGCGGCCACCGCCGCCAGGGTGGCATGGAACAGCGTCTCGTAATCCGTCGCCAGCGGTTCAGGTTGCCCGTCCACCCGCAGCCAGCCACAGGGAGACAGCATCGCAACCCCCTCGGGGTCGTGATGCTGGCGGTTGGGGGCAAACACGCGATGCGTCTCGGCACCTTCGGGATAGGTCAGCGTGACCACATAGTCGCAATCGCTGTCGCCAGCGACCAGTTCCGGCACCACCGGGGCCAGCAGCGCCGCCAGAGGATAGCTTTCCAGCAGAAAACGGCTGGCGATGGCGGCAGGGTGGACCGGATAGGCAATCCGCACAGAGGTAAAGCCGGGCCGCGCCTCTTCGCGGAAAAACGCCAGGATCGGCTTGTAGGCGGGGCGAAAGCGCGCCGTCACGCCATGGACCGCCAGCGCCCCCTCGGCCCGGTGGCGGGCGGCGCGGTCGTCAAAGGTCCAGGCCTCGATCCGGGTTCCGGCGGGCGCATCGGCAAAGCGCGCGACAAGCCCGTCCAGCGTGCGCGGCAGGGTTAGCTGATGGATGATCACCGCTCGGTCCGTCCGGTCGGGTCAAGCAGATCGCGCAGCCAGTCGCCCAAAAGGTTCAGCCCCAGCACCGTCAGCAGGATCGCGACCCCCGGAAAGACACTGACCCACCAGGCCGATTGCAGATAGGTTCGCCCCTCGGCCAGCATGCCGCCCCAGCTTGGGATGGTCGGATCGACGCCAAGGCCAAGAAAGGTCAGGCTGCTTTCCAGCAGGATGTTGTTGGCGACGTTCAGCGTCATCAGCACGATCACCGGTCCCAGCAGGTTGGGCAACAGATGACTGAACAGGATATTGCGGTTCTTGACCCCGATGGCCTGCGCCGCCAGCACAAATTCGCGTTCGCGCAGCGCCAACACCTGCGCACGGACCAGCCGCGCATATTGCACCCATTGCGATACGATCAGCAGCACGATCGTGTTGACCAGACTGCCGCCCACCACCGCAATCACGGTGATCGCCAGCAGGATGAAGGGCAGCGCCAGCTGCACATCGGCAAAGCGCATCAGGATCACGTCCCAGACACCCCGGTAATAGCCCGTGACCAGCCCCATCACCACGCCCAGGACCACCGCGCCCGCGACCGACAGAAAGCCCACCATCAGCGAAATCCGGCCCCCGACCACCACCTTGGCCAGCACGTCGCGGCCAAGCGGGTCGGTGCCGAACGGATGCCCGGTCTGCGCAAAGGGCGGCAGCAGGCGCGCGGTCAGGTCGATCTTGCCGACATCGGGAAACAACCAGCCAGACAGCAGCACCAGCATGCCGATCACCAGAACAATTCCGGCACCAAGGATGAATTCCAGCGAAAAGAAGCGGGATTTGGTCAAGGCGGCCATGGTTCACTCTGTCCGGATGCGGGGGTCGATCAGCCCATAGGCGATATCGACCAGCAGATTGACCATCACGATCATGGTGGACATGATCATGATCACGGATTGCAGGACCGGATAGTCCCGCGCGGCCACGGCATCAAAGGCAAGCGAGCCCATGCCAGGCCAGTTGAACACACGCTCGATCACGACCACCCCGCCCAGAAGACCGCCGAATTGCAGGCCCATATAGGTGATCAGGGGAATGGCGCAGTTGCGCAGCGCGTGTTTGTACAGCACGGTATTTTCGCTCAGCCCCTTGGCGCGGGCGACCATGATGTATTGCGAGTTCAGCACCTCCAGCATGGCGGTGCGCACCAGCCGGACATTGGTGGCGGTCAGGATCACGCCCATCGTCGTCGCGGGCATGATGAACGACGCGAAACCGTGCATGCCGCTGGGGGGCAGCAGTTTCAGCGTGATCGAGAACAGCAGCACCAGCATCGTCGCCAGCCAAAAGTTCGGAAAGGACAGTCCGACCAGCGACAGGACGCGGATCACCTGATCGACCCATCTGCCCTTGTGCACGGCGGCCCAGATCCCCAGCGGGATCGACAGAAAGATCGACACGCCCATCGAACAGAAGGCCAGCCACAAAGTCGCGGGCAAAGCCGAGCTGATCAGCAGCGAAACCGGAGTGCCGCCCACGAAGCTTCGGCCAAAATCCCAGGTGAACAGGCCCGACAGCGTGTTCAGATACTGGGTGAGGAAGGGCTCGTTCAGGCCCAGCCCCTCGCGGATGCGGGCCAGATCGGCCTCGGTGATTTCGGTCGCGCCTGACGCGATCATCATCGCGGGATCGCCCGTCAGACGCACCGCGAAAGAGACGATCAGCGTCACCACGACCACGACAAACGCAGCCTGTAGCAGACGTTTTACCAGGAATCCGGCCATGCCAGGCGCCTCGCTTTTCGAAAAACTTCAGGGGCCGGCCCGCGACAGGGCCGGCCGGTCATCATGGCGCGATCTACTTGACCGACACTTCGTTCAGCTTCAGCCGGCTGTCCGGGGCGGGAACAAAGCCCTCGACCCGCTTGTTGATCGCGAAAAGTGCGTTCATGTTGTACAGCGGCATCTCAAGCGCGTGATCGGCAGCATAGGCCGCGATGTCCTGCAACATCTTTTCGCGCTTGGCCCGGTCGGTCATGGGACGCTGCGCCTCAAGCATCTTGTCCATTTCCGGGTCATTGTCATAGGGGTTCCATTTCTGGCCCGAATGATACAACGCATAGGCGGTGTTGTCATAATCGAAAGTCCAGCCCCCCCAGCCCTGCTGGAACATCTCTCCGGTCTTGCCCTGCGGGATGATGTCGTTGGACAGGACGTTTGCCTCATAGGGCTTGATCGTCGCGTTGATGCCCACCACCGACAGATAGGCGGCCACGGCCTGCGCGACCTCGTTGAAGGTGGCGTCGTTGCCGCGCGTGGTGATCTCGACCGTCGCGCCGGACTGGACGCCCGCCTCGTCAAGCAGCTTTTTCGCGGCATCGGGATCATAGGGCAATTGCTTCAGATCGGCGCTGTAGCCAAAGGAATCCTTGCCCTGGAACGAGGCGATGGTCTGCGCCTGACCGGCAAGGATCGTGCTGACTATGGTTTCGCGATCAACCGCCATGATCAACGCCTTGCGGACATTCGCGTCCTTGGTGATGCCGTTCCTGGTGTTGAACCGCAGCGCCGTCACCGTCGGACCGGCGGTCGAGACGATGGCAAGATCGCTGTCAGCCTCGATGGTGGGAATCATGCCGATGGGGATGGTCGGCGGAATGATCAGATCGACACGTCCCGATTGCAATTCGGCAACGGCAGTCGCCGGTTCCGCGATGAAGCGATATTCCAGTTCCGACAGCTTCGGCGCACCGCCCCAGTAATCGGCAAAAGCCTCCATCTTGACGCCGACTTTGGGCTCGTAGGACAGCATTTTGAACGGCCCGGTGCCGATGGGCTTCATGTTGAATTCGGCATCGCCGACCTCGGCATAGTATTTCGGCGGCACGATCATCGCACCGTAACCGGCCAGCTTGGTCAGCAGCACCGGATCGGGCTGTTTCAGGATGAAATCGACGGTCAGATCGTCAACCACCTCGACTTTTTCGATGGCGGTATAGTTGGCCTGCTGCGGACCCTTGGCCCCTTCCTCGCCCAACAGACGCTCGAACGAGAATTTCACCGCCTCGGCGTTGAAGGGTTCGCCGTTCTGGAAGGTCACGCCTTCGCGCAGGTGGAAACGGATGCGCTTGCCATCCTCCTGTTCTTCCCACGAGGTCGCAAGGCCGGGCACCAGCTTCATGTCGGGGCCGCGATAGGTCAGCCCTTCGAAGATGTTGGTCGCAAGCGATGCCCAGGTCACCATGATCGTGTCGATCGGATCCCAGCTTCCCGGATCCTGCGGGGACGAGACGGTCAGCTTGCCTTCGGCCAGCGCGGGCGCGGCAAATGCGCCGGCCGACAGGATCAGCGCCAGCGCGGTTGCGGTCAGGGATTTCTTCATGGGACTTGTTCCTCCGGTATCAGGTATTCGCGACGAAATGGCCGGGTGCCAGTTCGTTCATGATGACGGAAACGGGCTCATCGCCCGCCCTGCGTGTTGTGGATGGCACCTCACCCTCCAGCGCGGTCCGGTCGGGCCGGCGCGTCGGGTCGGCCACGGGAACGGCTGACAGCAGCCGGCGCGTATAGGGGTGCGAGGGGTTCTCAAAGACCTGCGCGCGGCTGCCCAGTTCCATGATCTGCCCCAGATACAGAACGGCGACGCGATGGCTGATCTTTTCGACCACGGCCATGTCATGACTGACGAACAGATAGGCCAGCCCCTCGTCCTTTTGCAGATCCATGAACAGGTTGATCACCTGCGCCTGAATGGACACGTCCAGCGCCGACAGCGCCTCGTCGGCGATGATCAGGCGCGGCTTGCTGGCCAGGGCGCGGGCGATACAGATCCGCTGCCGCTGGCCGCCGGAAAACTGATGCGGATAGCGCCCCGCGACCGAGGCGGGCAGCCCCACCCGTTCCAGCAGCTCGCCCACGCGCAGGCCAATATCGCGGCTGTTATCCAGCAGGCCATGAGTGCGGATCGGTTCGGCAATCGACCAGCCGACAGTCTTGCGCGGGTCAAGCGAGGCGAAGGGATCCTGAAAGATATACTGGATTTCGCGGCGCAGGCTTTGGCGTTCGGCCAGCCCCATCCGCGACATGGGTTTGCCGTCAAAGCTGACATCGCCCGCGAAAGGCGGGTTCAGCTGCATGATCGTGCGCGCGATGGTCGATTTGCCCGAGCCGCTTTCCCCCACCAGCGCCAGTGTCTCGCCGGGGTGGATATTGAAGCTGACATTGGTGACGGCGGGCACGTAATGCGTGACCTTGCCCAGCCATGTCTTTTTCACGTCGAAACGCACCGACAGATTCTGCACGCGGATCAGCGGATCCTCGGACAGGCGGGCCGTATCCTGCACATGCCGTTCACCGACCTGACGCGGCTTGCCATCCTCAAGCACGGTCAGCGGCATACGCACCGGCAGGGGTTCGCCCTTCATCTGCCCAAGGCGCGGAATCGCGGCCAGCAGGGTCTGGGTATAGGGATGGCGCGGATTGGCGAAAACCTCGGTCACGGGGCCTTCCTCGACCTTGCGGCCGTTCCACATCACCACGACATGATCGGCAATCTCGGCCACGACGCCCATGTCATGCGTGATAAAGATCACCGACATGCCCAGTTCGGCCTGAAGATCGCGCAGGATCGACAGGATCTGCGCCTGAATGGTCACGTCCAGCGCTGTCGTGGGTTCATCCGCGATCAGCAGTTGCGGACGACAGGCCAGCGCCATCGAGATCATCACCCGCTGCCGCATCCCCCCCGACAACTGATGCGGATAACGCTTCAGCATCCCCCGCGCATCGGGCAGCCGCACCAGATTCAGCAGCCGCTCGGCCTCGTTCAGGGCATCGGCCTTGCTGCGATCCTCGTGCAGCATCAGCACCTCGGCGATCTGGTCGCCAATGGTGAATACCGGGTTCAGCGAGGTCATCGGTTCCTGAAAGATCATCCCGATCTGGTTGCCGCGAATATGCCGCGCCTGTTCCTGACCGATGGACAGCAGGTCGATATCACCGTCGCGCGACTGGAACATGATGCGCCCGCCGGTGAATTTCGCCCCCGCCAGATCCGCCAGCCGCATGATCGAAAGCGATGTCACGCTTTTGCCGGATCCGCTTTCCCCGACAATCGCGACCGTGCGCCCCTGAGGTGCCGAAAAGCTGAGATCGTGGATGACCGAATTGCCGCCGAAAGCGACGCTGAGATTCTGCACCGAAAGAAGCGGCGCGCATGCTGTGTCCGTCATCTTAGTCCCTGTTGTCCCCGGTGCCGGGATGTCTGCGCATCCGATTCACGCGGGGTCAATTTCCCGTGTGGCAATAGCGCGCCCCTGACCGCCATTGTCAAGCAACTCTGAACTATACTGTTATACAATTTTGTATAAAACAGGCGTTTCAGAGCATCAATTTCCACAATAGTTTATGCAATTGCGCGGTCCCGCGCTCTCCAAGCCTGTCGATGACCTGCCGCTGTTCATGTGCCCTGGCCTGCGCGACCAGTTCCGTCGCCAGCGAAAGCCCCTCATCGGACAGCCAGACCAGCACCTGACGACGGTTCTGCGGGCTGCGGCGACGATCGACCAGCCCGCGTGCCTGCATCCGCCCGATCAGATGCGTCAGGCGCGACTGTTCCATCAGGGACAGCCGCGCCAGTTCGTTGACGGTCGCCGACTTGCGGTCATAAAGGCAGGCCAGCACCCGCCATTCCGGCACGCTGAGGCCCTGTTCGGCGGCGATTCGGTGAAAGCCCTCGCTGACATGCGTGCTGGCCATGGCCATCACGAACAGGGTGTAATTGTTCAGAAAATCGTCACTGTCCGTCTTGTCGGTCATCCCGCCCCGTCACTACATTGACCGGGGAATGGCAAGCGCCAGAACGGGAAAGGCGATCAGCAGGATCAATCGCACCAGATCCATCACGACAAAGGGAACCACACCCCGGAATATCCGGCCGACAGGCACATCGCGCGCGACCACCCGCAGCACAAAGACGTTCATCCCCATCGGAGGGGTGATGTAGCTGAGTTCCGTCGCCACGACAAGGAACACCCCGAACCAGATCGCGTCAAAGCCAAGCGCCGTCACGATGGGAAACAGGATCGGCGTGACCAGCATCACCATCGACAGGCTTTCCAGCAGGCTGCCCAGAACCAGCAGCAACAGCATGATCATCAGGATCACTCCGACCGGCGGCATGTCCAGCCCCAGAATCCAGCCGCGAATATCGGTCGAAAGCCCCGACAGGTTCACATAGTTCAGGAAATACAGCGCGCCGAACAGCACAAAGAACATGACGGCGGTGGTCTTGCCGGTCTCGAACAGGGTGTTCAGCGTGTCGCGCAGGGTCAGCTTGCGCCGCATCGCCGCCAGCAGGATCGAGGCCCCCGCGCCCATGCCCGCCGCCTCGGTCGCGGTAAAGACGCCCAGATAGATGCCGCCCAGGACAAAGCCGAACAGTGCCAGCGCCGGCGCGACCCCGCGCGTCGCCACCAGCCTTTGGGTCAGGGACAGGCGCGGAAGGGATTCGATCTTTTCGGCATGCATGGCCAGCGACAGCCGCACCGCCAGCATATAGCCGATGATCCCCATCAGCCCCGGCACGATCCCGGCAAGGAACAGCTTGCCGATGTCCTGCTGGGTCAGGATGCCATAGATCACCAGAATCACCGATGGCGGAATGATGATCCCCAGCGTTCCGCCCGCCGCGATGGAGCCGGTCGCCAGCTCGTCGGAATAACCATAGCGCCGCATCGCGGGCAACGCGATCCGGCCCATCGTCGCCGCCGTCGCCAGCGACGATCCGCAGACCGAGCCAAAGCCGCCGCAGGCCACGATGGTCGCCATGGCCAGCCCGCCCCGGCGGTGGCGCAGCCAGGCGTTCGCGGCATCGAAAATCTCGTCCGCGATGCCCGATTGCACGATCATGTTGCCCATCAGCAGGAACAGTGGCACCACCGACAGCGTATAGCTGCGACCGCTGTCCACATAGACCTGCCCGATCATCGCCAGCGCCGGGTCAATGCCGATGAGGCTGGCCACGCCGACAAAGCCGACCAGAGTCAGTGCAAACCCGATGGGAATGCCCGAAAACAGCAGCGCGAAAAGGATTGCAGTACCCAGTGGCCAATCCATCCAAATCTTCCCTAGCTTCCGTGCGGGGCACGGGTCACGGCAAGTACCGCCACGATCACGGCGGACACGGCGCAAATGACGGCGGCGGCCTGCGCGACCGGGCCGACCGGGATTTGCAGGTAAACCGTCGTCTGGTTATAGCCCGACAGCCTTGCGCCATGCTGCCACATCTCGACCGAGACGATCGCCAGCACGATCACCGCCGCCGCGCGGGCAAGGGCCAGTTGCACGGCCTTGCCGCCTGCGCCAAGGCGCTGCGCCAGCAGGTCGGCGGTGACATGCCCGTCATCCAGACTGATGGCGGGCAGGCCGGCGAAGATCACACCCATGACCAGCAATTCGGTCAGTTCAGCCCCTCCGGGCAGCGGCGCGTTGAACAGATACCGGCCAGACACATCCAGCACGGTGATACAGGTCAACGCGATCAGCATGACACCCAGAATGATCGCGGATGCCGTTCGCACATGCATCCGCAGCGTGTGGACGTTCATTGCTGCTCCTTCGCCAGTTCGTCCTTGAACATCGCCAGCGCGGCATCGAAATCGGCACCCTTGGCCTCGTATCCCTTGCGCACGCGGTCATAGATGGTCTGCGCGGTCGCCTCGATCGCCGCATGTTCCTCGGGGGTGACGTCGTGGAAATTCACCTTGCCCTCCAGCGTGGCCAGCCCCGCCGCATCCGCCGCATCCCAGGCCTTGCCCGCCATACGCACCAGCGCCTCGCCCGAGACCTTGTCGATGGCGGCGCGATCCGCCTCGGACAGGCTGTCGAAACGGGCCTGATTCATGACCATGAAGAACGAGACGTTATAAAGCCCGCCCTCGACCCGCAGGGCGTTTTTCAGGATGCCGTCCAGCTTGAAGAACGGTACCGACTCGTACGGGAACACGATCCCGTCCGCGACGCCATTCGACAGCAATTCATAGCTTTCCGACGATGGCGCCTGCACCGACACCATGCCCAGACCCTGTACAAGCTGATCGGTCACGGCACCGGCAACGCGGATTTTCGCGCCCTTCAGTTCCGACAGCGGCGTGACCGCGCGTTCGGTCGTCAGCAGATGCCCCGGCCCATGCCCGAACAGCGCCAGCACCTTGACACCCGCATGTTCGTTCTTGTCGGCCAGCAGGTTTGTCCAGACATTCCACAGCGCGACCGAGTTCGCCTCGGACGAGGGGGTCAGGAAGGGCAGTTCCGCGATTTCGGTCAGGGTGAACCGGCCCGGCGTATAGCTGTGGGCGGAAAAGCCGATATCAGCCGCACCGCTGGACACCAGATCGAAATGCGCGGGCGGCGGCCCCAGAGGTGCATCGAGGATCTGCACCTCGACCCGGCCCTCGGTCGCCTCGCTGACCTGCTGCGCCCATGGGACCATGATGTCCTTGACCACCGGATGCGACGGCGGCAACCAGTTCGACAGGCGCAGCGTGGTCTCGGCTGCCTGGGCTGCGCCCGAGGTGGCCAAGGTCAATGCGACAAGCGCCGATGCTATCGTCAGTCTGTTCATTCGCATGTTCTTTCCCTGTTGCGGCCCGCTCTGGGGCGATTCTGGGAATCAGCCTGCCACCCGAAAGAATTTTAGGCAAGTAATTTATGAATTTTCATTACTTCAAATTTAAAGCTTGACGGCGCGGCCCGCGCTCACGGATACTTCATGGAACGACAGGCCAGCGAAGGGGGGCGGCAATTTGACCGAGCTTAAGCTAGTTGTGCAGCATGCCGGTGAGGTGGGCGAACCGATCCGCGAAATCCGGCTGACCCCGGCCGACGGGGGCAGCCTGCCCGCCTTTGGCGCGGGCGCACATATCGAGGTCGCGCTACCCGGCGGCGGGCATAACGCCTATTCGCTGATCGATTTTTCCGGCACGGCGGATGCGCCCGACAGTTATGTCCTTGGCGTCAGGCGCGAGGATGGCGGCGCGGGCGGATCGCGCTTCATGCACGGGCTGCAACCGGGCGACGCGGTTACGGCGAGCGTGCCGAAAAACCACTTTCCGCTGGAACCGGGTGATTCGCCGGTGATCCTGCTGGCCGGGGGAATCGGGGTGACGCCGCTGATCTCAATGGCGACGGCGCTGTCCGCCAGCCGACGCGATTTCCACATGTATTACGCCAGCCGCTCGCCCGCCGCCGCCGCGTTTGCCGACCGTCTGACGGCTGCGCATGGCGAAAGACTGACCCTGCATTACGACGATCAGGCGGGCGCACCGCTGGCCGTGGCCGATCTGATCGCCACCGCCGATCCCGCCGCGCATGTCTATGTCTGCGGCCCGAATCCGATGATCGACGCCACCCGCGCCGCGATGGAGGCCGCAGGCCGCCCCGATGCGCAAATCCATGCCGAGCTGTTCGAAAATACCTCGCATCAAAGCGGCGACAAGGCCTTCGAAGTCGAGATCGCCTCGACCGGGCAGGTTGTCACCGTGCCTGCCGACAAGACCATCATCGAGGCGCTGGAGGATGCGGGCGTCGATCTGATCTATGATTGCCAGCGCGGCGATTGCGGCATCTGCCAGACAGATGTGCTGGAAGGCACGCCCGATCACCGCGACGTGGTACTGTCGGCGGACGAACGCGCCTCAGGCAAGCTGATGCAGATCTGCGTCAGCCGCGCCCTGTCCGACCGCCTGAAGCTAGACCTTTGACCGAAAGGAGCCAGCCATGACCGATACCGCCGCATTGCAAGACCGGATCGAGAAACTGATCCGTCCCCAGCAGGTCCACCGCGACGTCTATACCAGCCCCGAGGTTTTCCGGCTGGAGATGAAGCATCTTTTCCCGAATTGCTGGGTCTATATCGGCCACGAAAGCCAGACCGCGAAAAAGGGCGACTATATCACCGCCCAGATCGGCGACCAGCCGCTGCTGATGGTGCGCCATACCGACAACGAGATTCACGTCCTGTACAACCGCTGCCCACACAAGGGCACCAAGATCGTGATCGACAAGGCGGGCAATACCGGCAAGTTCTTTCGCTGCCCCTATCACGCCTGGTCCTTCAAGACCGATGGCTGCCTGCTGGCGATTCCGCTGAAAAAGGGATACGAGGGCACCGGGCTGGAAACGACCGAGGCCGCAAAGGGCCTGTCGCCGGTCGGCGCGGTGAAAAACTATCGCGGCTTCGTCTTTGCCCGGCTTGCCCCCGAGGGCATCCCGTTCGACGAGTTCTTTGGCGATTCACTGTCCTCGCTGGACAATATGGTTGATCGTTCACCGGTTGGAACGCTGACCGTGGTGGGCGCTCCGCTGCGCTATATGCACAAGTGCAACTGGAAGATGCTGGTCGAGAACCAGACCGATACCTGTCACCCGATGGTCGCCCATGAATCCAGCGCCGGAACGGCGGTGAAGATATGGGAGGAAATGGACAAGCCCGAGGGCACGCCCACCCCCCCCGCGATGGAGATCATCGCCCCCTTCATGTCGGCCTATGAGTTCTTTGAAAACATGGGCATCCGCACATGGCCCAACGGCCACGGCCATACCGGGGTGCATCACTCGATCCATTCCGATTACTCCGAGATTCCGGGCTATCTGGACGCGATGTCCGGTGCCTATGGCGAGGAACGGGCGGCGCAGATCCTGGGCGAGAACCGGCATAACACCGTCTATTTCCCCAATATCATGATCAAGGGGCCGATCCAGCAATTGCGCAATTTCATCCCTCTGGCCGCCGACCGGACGCTGGTGGAAAGCTGGATCTTCGCCCTCGACGGCGCGCCTGTCGAACTGACGGCCCGCACGGCGATGTATAACCGCATGATCAACGCGCCGACGTCAATGGTGGGCCATGACGATCTGGAAATGTACGAACGCGCGCAGGAAGGGTTGATGTCGGACGGGCTGGAATGGGTGAATATCCAGCGCCTCTACGAGGAAGGCGAGGATCTGTCGCAAGAGGCGGTGCTGAACGGAACCACCGAACGCCAGATGCGCAACCAGTTCGACGCCTGGAAACGCTTTATGATCGGGGGTGCGGCATGAACCGCGACGAGGTCGTCGATTTCATCTATGACGAGGCATGGATGCTGGATGAGGGCCAGTATCACGAATGGCTGGATCTGTGGCTGCCCGAAGCGATCTATTGGATGCCGCTGAACTGGAACCAGCAGGATCCGGTCAATGAAACCTCGCTGCTTTACGAGGATAATTTCATGCTGCGCCTGCGGATCGAACGCCTGCACGGCGCGCGGACCTTCAGCCAGAAACCGAAAAGCCGCTGCCATCACGTCCTGAACCGCCCCCGAATCGAGGAACTGACCGGCGACAGCGCAAAGGTCCGCACCAAGATGCATTACATCGAAACCCGCCTGGACGAGCAGTTCCTGCTGGCGCTGACAGTGACCCATGACCTGAAGGCCACGCCTGACGGGATCAGGATCGCGGGCAAGCGCGTCGATATCCTGAATTGCGACGCGGCCTTTGGAAATATCCAGTTGCTTCCATGAACCCGATGAACGCCGATGACGTCGCCTCGGCATTTGCCCTGGCGGCCTCTGCATGGCCAGAGCGGCCCTTTCTGAACATCCTGCCCGAAACCGCCGCGATCTATGACATCGCGGCGGGTCAGATCACCTATTCCGGCGCGCAATCACGGATCACGGCGTTGCGCGATGATATGCGCAAGGCCGGGCTGCGGGCCGGGCACCGGATCATGCTGGGATTGCAGAACCGGCCGGATTTCTTTCTGTACTGGATCGCCGCGAACGGGCTGGGGGCCTCGGTCGTGCCGGTCAATCCCGACCTGCGGGCCGCCGAACTGACCCATATGGCCGGGCTGACCCGCCCGGTTCTGGCAATCGCCACGCCCGACCGTCATGACGATCTGTCACAGGGTTGCCCCGGCTGCGTCATCATCGCGCCCGGCGACCCGATCCCGCATATCGGTGCCGATCCCGCCTTTGACGACGCCCCCGGCCGCGCGTGCGAAACGGCGGTGCTGTTCACATCGGGCAGTACCGGCAAGCCAAAGGGCTGTGT
The DNA here is from genome assembly GCF_047973135.1 of Paracoccus sp. (in: a-proteobacteria). Taxonomy (GTDB): domain Bacteria; phylum Pseudomonadota; class Alphaproteobacteria; order Rhodobacterales; family Rhodobacteraceae; genus Paracoccus. The sequence goes on along the minus strand of NZ_JBKEBL010000044.1, from coordinate 6,142 downwards.
TCTCAGCAACGACTATTTCCTGCGCGCGGGGGCGTGGTACGCCGCCGAGGGCGGGCTGTGCGCGCTGCGAAGCGATGGCGAACGGATGCTGACCCCGTTGCCGGTGTTTCACATGAACGCCATGGCCTATTCGCTGATGGCAATGATCGCGACCGGCGGCTGTCTGACCGTTCTGGACCGGTTCCACCCGCGAAGCTGGTGGCAATCGGTGCATGACAGCGGCGCAACCTGCGTGCATTACCTTGGCGTCATGCCCTCGATGCTGATGGGCCTGACGGAAACCGGCCTTGACCGCGCGCATCAGGTGCGTTTCGGCTTTGGCGCGGGTGTCGATTCGAAACTGCATGCCGCGTTCGAGGATCGTTTCGGCTTTCCCTTGGTCGAGGCATGGGCGATGACCGAAACCGGCGCGGGCGCGGTGATCGCCGCCAGCCAGTTACCGCGCCGCGTGGGCGAATCGGCGCTTGGGCGCCCCGGCGATGGAATGGAATACCGGCTGGAACCGGATGGCGACGATCCCGCGCAGGGTGAATTGCTGGTCCGGGCCAGCGGTCCGGACCCCCGCGCGGGTTTTTTCCGCGAATATCTGGCCGATCCGGTGGCCACCTCTGATGCCTGGGCCGAAGGATGGTTCCACACCGGCGACATCGTTCGCCGCGCGCCTGACGGGCAAATCCATTTCGTCGATCGCAAGAAGAACGTCATCCGCCGCTCGGGCGAGAATATTGCCGCGGTCGAGGTCGAATCGGCGCTGATCCGGCATCCGGCGGTCGCCTCGGTCGGGGTTGCCGCCGTTCCTGACGCACTGCGCGGTGACGAGGTATTCGCCTGCATCGTGGCCAATGGCACGCTGGATTCGCGGGAACTGGTCGAATGGGCTCTGGGTCAACTGGCCTATTACAAGGTGCCGGGCTATGTCGCACTGGTCGATGCCTTGCCGCTGACGCCCACCAACAAATTGCAGCGGGCCGAACTGAAGGCAATGGCGGCGGCGCTGCTGGGCGACCCTGCGACCCATGACCTGCGGCACATGAAGAAACGTCAGCCTTGATCTTTTGGGGGATAAGAACATGACCGGCTATACCGCTGTCATCACAGGCGGAAACAAGGGTATCGGCGCGGATCTGGCCGCTGCCATGACGGCGCGCGGGTGGCGCGTGGTGTCGCTTGCCCGTCATCCGGGCGACGCGCCCGAGGTGCAGCATGTGACCTGCGACCTGTCGGACCCGCAGGCTGTGGCCAGCGCGGCAGGCGACATCGCCGCGCAGCACGAGGTGACGCATTTCATCCATAACGCGGGTATCATCCTGCCGAACCTGATCGAGGACGCGCAGCCAGCGGATATGCTGGCCCTGACGCAGCTTCATCTGGCCTCGGCGCTGACGCTGACGCAGGCTTTTCTTCCGGCGATGAAGAAACGGCGCTTCGGGCGGATCCTGTTCAACGCCTCGCGCGCGGCGCTGGGGGCAAAGACCCGCACGGCCTATTCCGCCTCAAAGGCCGGGATGATCGGCATGGCGCGGACATGGGCGCTGGAACTGGCGGAACACGGTATCACCGTGAATGTCGTCGCCCCCGGCCCGATCCTGACCGACAATTTCTGGGGCATCGTCCCCAAGGACAGCCCGCAAGAGGCCAGCCTGGCCAGCCGCATCCCGGTAGGTCGCCTTGGAACGGTTGCGGACGTAACCCGCGCCTTCATGTTCCTGGCCGAACCCGAGGCCGGTTTCATTACCGGACAGACCCTGTTCGTCTGCGGCGGCGCAAGCATCGGAACCGTGCCGATCTGACCCGGCCAGCCGGTTTTCCTGTCTGGCAGATGTCGCACCGGCGCGGCACCCGCGCCCTGCCTGCCAGGGACCGCAGCGTGCCGGAACCGCCGGATGATACCAACGGCGTTGACGGCTGACCCGTGGCAACCCCTGTGGCGGCATAGAGCCCATCGCGACGGGGCAGCGACCGGCGCAGGGCGTCAGCGGCGGCTGCTGAGCAGGCCCATGATTTCTTTCGTGCGGTCAAGGATCGGGGTCGCGACCTCATCGGCACGGATGGCCCCCTTGCCCAGGATGCGGTCGATCTCGGCCGGGTCGGCCATATAATCGCTCATCCTTGCGGTGATGGGCGACAGGACCGATACGGCCAGCTCGGCCAACGCGGGCTTGAAGGCGCCAAAACCCTGCCCCTCGAATCGGGTCAGCACCTGATCGGGGCTTTCCTCGGCCAGCGCGGCATAGATATTGACCAGATTGCGCGCCTCGGGGCGGTCCTTCAGGCCCTCCATGCTGGCGGGCAGCGGGTCAGGATCGGTCCGGGCCTTGCGGATTTTCTGGGCAATGGCGTCGGAATCATCGGTCAGGTTGATCCGGCTTGCATCCGACGGATCGGATTTCGACATTTTCCGCGACCCGTCGCGCAACGACATGACGCGGGTGGCCACGCCTTCGATCAGCGGTTCGGTGATGGGGAAATGCTCGATCCCGTAATCGTGGTTGAACTTGGCGGCGATGTCGCGGGTCAGTTCCAGATGCTGTTTCTGATCCTCGCCCACGGGTACGGCGGTCGCCTGATAGGCCAGAATGTCAGCCGCCATCAGCGCCGGATAGGCCAGCAGACCAAGGCTGGCATTTTCGCTGTTCTTGCCTGCCTTGTCCTTGAACTGGGTCATCCGGTACATCCAGCCGACGCGGGCCACCGTGTTGAAAAGCCAAGCTAATTCGGCATGCGCGCTGACCTGGCTTTGATTGAACAGGATCGACTGCGCCGGATCGACACCCGAGGCCATAAACGCCGCCGCCGCCTCGCGGATATTGCGGTGCAGCACCGCCGGATCCTGCCAGACGGTGATCGCATGCAGATCGACGATGCAATAGATCGTCTCGGCCTTTGGTCCCTGCAACGCAGCAAAGCGCTTGAGTGCGCCCAGATAATTCCCCAGCGTCAGCCCCCCCGAGGGCTGGATGCCCGAGAAGATGCGCGGCGTAAAACGCGATGTGGTCGTCTCGCTCATGTCTGGCCTGCTTGGATTTTGCTTCGGGGTGGCTTAGCTGTTGGCGGATCGGATCGCAACCGGGAAGGACAACCGATGCAGGACGGGATGAACGAGTCGCCTTTCAACCAGTTGCCCGCCGTGGTCTGGCTGCTGGCCATGCCGGTCATTGCCAGCGAGGCGGTGTTCGGCCTTGGCCGTCTGGGCTTGATCGGCGGGGCCGAAGGGGTCGGGCTGCGGCTGGCGGGGCTGCAAAAAACTGCCTTCGCACCCGAGATGCTGTGGCGCATGTGGGAAACGAAATCCCTCGATTTCAGCCAGCTCTGCCGCATCCTCACCTATCCCTTCATCCATTATTCGCTGCTTCAGGCGCTGTTCGTGCTGGCCTTCACGCTGGCCCTTGGGAACATGGTCGCCCGGCTGTTCCGGCCCTGGGCCATGGTCGTGCTGTTTCTGGGGTCAGCGGCAGGCGGGGCGCTGGTCTATACGCTGGCCATGTCGTTCCTGCCCGACTGGCCCGCGCCGCTGATCGGTGGCTATCCGGCGGTTTACGGGCTGGTGGGGGTCTTTACCTTCGTGCTGTGGATGCGGCTGACGGCGCTGAACGCGAACCGGTTGCGGGCCTTTTCGCTGATCGGGATATTGCTGATGTTCCAGCTTGTGTTCGGAATCGTCTCTGGCGGAGCGGGCTATGACTGGATCGCCGAGATTGCCGGCTTCGCTACGGGCTTCGGGCTAAGTTTCGTGCTGGTCGATGGAGGTCTGGCCCGCGTGCTGCACCAGATCCGCCAGCGCTGAGCGGCATGGAAAAGGGGATGCGGGCCGCGCAAAGCCCGGCCCGCCCGCTGCCGCCCGGTCGGACGCGCCGAAGGTGATCATGTTGCCTGAATGTAACCTATTGATTTCACGCTGATTATGCGCCAATTTGATGATCAAATTGGCTTCCGTCAGCTATATCGCCGGACTGGTTTTTCGTATCAATTGCCCCGCTGGCCCGAACCGCCTCCGGCTTGGGCATTCCGGTTCCGGTTTGCCTGGACGGCACCGGTACCCCCTGCCGGGTCACGCATGAGCGCCGCAGAGAAGTGCAAATTTCCACCTGCGGCCCCGGCGAATGACCCGTACCCGCCGCAACCGCCTTGCCATTCGTGCCTGACACAGGGTCCGCCTTCAAACCCGTTGGCATCAGTGGAAATCCCGGCTGGGAAACAGCCGCTTGGCCTGTTCGCGCGGATGCATGGCGCGGGCGGGCGGGCGGCGGGGGCGCGGGGCGTCGTCGGCCTGCGGAGAGGTCAGGCCGACGCTGTCCTCAAGCGGATGGCCAAGATCGGAAAGCCGATGCGACAAATCCTCGATCCGCTCGGCGATCAGGTGGGTGACGATGCCTGCGCGTTCCAGCCGACCCGTCACGCGCAGCAGCCGCCCGCCCATCACCGCGCGGCGATTGGCCTGATACATGCGGTTCCAGACCACGACATTGCTGACGCCGGTTTCATCCTCAAGCGTCAGGAAGATCACCCCCGAGGCCGTGCCGGGCCTTTGCCGGGTAATGACCAGCCCGCAGACCGAGACGCGCGGCATCCGCACCCTGGCCAGTTCCGCATGCGGGGTCAGACCGGGGATCGACGGGCGCAGCAGTTCCATCGGATGCGCGCGCAGTGACAGGCGCAGGGCAACGTAATCCTCGACCACCTCTTCGCCAAGCTGCATCTGCGGCAGGTCAGCCACCGGCTCGGCCAACCCCTCGCCATCCAGCGGGTCGGAAAACAGCGGCAGCGGCGCGGGCGCGCGGATCGCGCGCACCTGCCACAGCGCATCGCGGCGGGTCAGCCCCATGCCCGCAAAGGCGTCGGCTTCGGCCAGACGCTCCAGCGTGGCGGGGGGCAGGCCGGCGCGCAGCCACAGGTTTTCGGGATCGGGATAGCCATTGCCGCGCAACGTGGCAATGCGGATCGCCTGATCCTCGCGAAAGCCCTTGATCTGCCGGAACCCCAGCCGCAGGGCCAGCACCCCGTCGGCGCGGCGTTCCAGCGTGTTGTCCCATTCGCTGTTATTGACGCAGACGGGCCGAACCTCGATCCCATGTTCGCGCACATCGCGGACGATCTGGGCGGGGGCGTAAAAGCCCATCGGCTGACTGTTCAGCAGCGCGCAGGCAAAGACCGCCGGGTGATGGCATTTCAGCCAGGCCGAGACATAGGCCAGCATTGCAAAGGCCGCCGCGTGGCTTTCGGGGAAACCGTAATCGGCAAAACCCTCGATCTGCGAAAAGCAGCGGGCGGCGAAATCAGCGTCATAGCCATTCGCCAGCATCCCCGCGACAAAGGGATCGCGAAATTCATGCACCGTGCCCATGCGGCGGAAACTGGCCAGACTGCGGCGCAGGCGGTCGGCCTCTTCGGCGGTGAACCCGGCGGCCACCACCGCGATCCGCATCGCCTGTTCCTGAAACAGCGGCACGCCCAGGGTCTTGCCCAGCACCTCGCGCAGCGCGTCCGAGGGAAAGCTGACCTTTTCCAGCCCCTGACGGCGCTTGATATAGGGCTGGACCATGCCGCCCTGAATCGGGCCGGGGCGGACGATGGCGACCTCGATCACCAGATCATAGAATGTCGCAGGCTTCATACGCGGCAGGAAATTCATCTGCGCGCGGCTTTCGACCTGAAACACCCCCACCGCATCGGCCCTTTGCAGCATCGCATAGGTCGGGCCGTCCTCTTGCGGGATGCCCGCCAGCGTCAGCGCCCGCCCCTCGTGCTGCCGCATCAGGTCGAACGCCTTGCGGATGCAGGTCAGCATCCCCAGCGCCAGCACGTCGATCTTCAAGATGCCCAGCTCCTCGATGTCGTCCTTGTCCCATTCGATGAAGGTGCGATCCTCCATCGCGCCATTGCCGATCGGCACCGTTTCGGTCAGCGGCCTTTGGGTCAGGATGAAGCCGCCGACATGCTGGGACAAATGGCGCGGCATGCCGATCAGCTGGCGGGCCAGCGCGACCGTGCGGCGCAGATGCGGGTCGTGCCAGTCCAGTCCCGCCTCGGCCACGCGCTCCTCGGCGACATCCGCTTCCATGCTGCCCCAATGGGTCGCGGCAATCGCCCCGCACACGTCTTCGGAAAGCCCCATCACCTTGCCGACCTCGCGGATCGCGCTGCG
>NZ_JBKEBL010000187.1:0-36820 GCF_047973135.1 Paracoccus sp. (in: a-proteobacteria) | reverse complement strand
TTCTCCCGGCAAACTGAACCGCCTGATCATGGTCATGGCCATCGCGCTTTATTGGGCAGTCTCAACCGGATTGTGGGCTGTCAAACAGCGGGCCTCCCAAAAAAACGAAGAAAAATCAGTGGTCGTTCAATGGTTTCGCCATTCAAGGCGGGTCTGAGAGCGCTTCAAACCCGATGCAGGCGACGATTAAAAATCCCACAACTATGGGAACTCTGGGAAAACTGACTCATGGTGAGGTCGTCAGGCTATAGCAGGCACCGGACCGGGCAGGCGCTGACTTGCCGGAAAGGGGGGGCGGGCCGGGCAAAGCCCGGCCCGCGCGCTGCCGCCCGGCCTGAGGCGCGCTTCGCGCGCGGTCAGGGTGTGGATAGTGAGGCCGGAAAGGTACCCCGCGCAGGATCACGGTCGCAACCCGCCGCTTGAACTGCATGGCCTGGATGGCGGCAGCGCCCGCCGAAAGGACAAAGGGTTCGCCGCAGGCTTTTGCAGGGGGTCCGGGGGGCGCACAGCCCCCCCGGCCATCGCGGGACGCAAATCATCCGGCGGTGACGTCACGCCACAGCTTCCCCGCAATGCATGACAGTGGTGAACGACCTGCGTGCCCATCCGATGCCGCCCCGGCCAGAGTCCTGTGCAGCGCCAGAATGCCCCATTTGCCGGGCTTTGCCGCGCCGCCCGAGCCTCTGTTGCGCATATGGCGAAAGCAACGCGCGCGGGTGTTGCGCGACAGCCCACAGAGGGCGTTGGTGTTGCAGGCTGCCCCCCTTGCTTTCGGGTCGGACTTGCCTGTCGGCTGTCTGGAATGCGTTGCTTGGCGTGCAAGCACCAGACCGGGCAGGGCCTGCCCCGTCGCTGCCGCCCGGCCAGCGGGGCTGAGGTGCAGATGAGATCCGTCCACCGAGACGGCCCTCTGCGAGATGTCGGCCGTCCAGGCGGATTGCGGGTGTCACCTGCCGGTCAGGGCTTCGGCGGCATCCCCGTCGATGATCAGTGTGCGCACGATCCCGCTGCGCAGCAGGGCGCGTGTGGCGGCACATTTCTCGGTGCCGCCGGACAGCAGCACTGTGTGGCTGCGCGCCAGATCCCCAAACCCGACCGCAAGCGTCCGCTGGTTCAGGTCGTGATCGACGGGCGCGCCGTCCCTGTCGAAGAAAATGCCATTCGTGTCGCCCACCGCCCCGGCACGGCGCAGCGAATTCAGTTCTGCCTCACTGATCATTCCCGACTGCCGCAGCAGCGAGGATTCCGTCAGTTCTCCGACCGAGATAAAGGCGATGTCGGGATTGCGTGCCATGTGCAGCACATCCCGGACCGAACGTTGCGACATCAGAACCTCGCGGTCCTCGGCCTTGTCCACGATGAAGGGGACGGGCAGAAAATACCCCTCGGCCCCGGTCGCGTGGGCAAGGGCTTGTACCACTTCGAACGGGTTGAAGGCGCTGTTCGCGGTCAGCGATCCCATCAGGCTGACAAAGCGCGCGCGGGGTGCGGCCAGCCCGGCGATCTGGCGCGTGATCTGGTCCAAGGTTCGCCCCCAGCCCGTTCCGACCAGACTGCCGGGTTTGTCGGCCAGTACTTCGCGCAACAACCGTGCGGCGACCGATCCCACGGCGCGGCGGGGAAATTCGGCAAGGGCGGGGCTTGTCGTAACCTCTTGGCTCAGCCCCAAGGCAGGGCTGCAAATACAGCGTTCCAGCCCGAACTCGGCGGTGATCCGATCCTCAAGTTGCAACATGCCGTTTGCGCGCGTGTCAATGGTGATCGACACGATCCCCGCTTCGCGCGCCTGTTGCAGCAGTTTGTTGACACGCGCCCGCGTCGTTCCCAGCCGCGCGGCGGTTTCCTCCTGATTCATGCCGCCAAGATAGTACAGCCAGGCTGCGCGGCTCATCAGTTGTGTTTCGCCCGAATCCATCATGCCCCTCCTTTACACGCATTGCCGGGCCGCAGGCGACAGGCAAACCGCCGGACGATTATTACAAATGTCACAAACATTGACAAATGTAACGAATCAGGCTGATAGTTAAGCGGCGGAGGGCGGGCATTGATGCGGCCTCCGTGTCCAGACGGGAGGAATTTATGAAACATCGGCATGTCGCGGCCTTGCTGGCCGCCGGATTCATGGTGGCCGCAGGTTCGGCCGTTCAGGCGACGGAGATCGCCTGGGTGCATTCAAACGCGGCCGCGCAATCGGAACAGCGCGTCAAGGCGGGGTTCGAGGAATGGCTGGCGTCGCAGGGTGCGGACTGGAATGTCAGCTTCCTCGATTCCGGCGGTTCGGGCGAAAGGACGGCGACCAATATTCAGGATGCTGCATCGCGCGGGGTGGACGCCATCATCATTACCATGTCGGATCTGCGCGCCTCAAGGGCCGCGATCGACGTCGCCTTGCAGGCGGGCGTTCCGATCTTTTCGGTGGACAGCGGCTATGTGGACGGGGTGATGGTCGATATCACCACGAATAACTGGGCCATGTCGGCGGATGTGTCGCCCTATCTGCTGGACCAGTTGGGCGGGCAGGGCAATCTGATCTTTCTGCGCATGGCCGAACATCACGGCACCCGCAAACGCGGCGACGTGATGGAAATCGTGCTGAAGGAATATGGCGACGTCAAGGTTCTGGCCGAACATAATATCGACTACACCGCGTTTTTCGAGGACACCACGTCGTCGATGCAGGATTACGTCGCCCGCTTTGGCGATCAGATCGATGCTGTCTGGGCGCCCTGGGATGAACCCGCGCAGGCGGCGATCAACGTGCTGAATGCGGCGGGGCTGAAGGACGTCAAGGTCATCGGCATCGATGGGCATCCGCAGGCCGTCGCCGAGGTCTGCAAGTCCGACAGCATGATGATCGCGACCGTCAGCCAGCCATTCGAGGGGATGGGCGCGCAGGTTGGCGAATGGATCAAATCCATTGTCGAAGAGGGAAAGGCCCGTGACGAGGTCATTCCGTCGAACATTGTCTACATGGACGCTCCGCTTGTGACCCGGCAGAACTGCCAGGAATTCATGTAAGACGTGGTTCGCGGGCGCTGCGTCGCCCGCGCATTCCCATTCATGGCAGGGGGCACGCATGACCGTGCTGCTTTCAAAGATCACGATGGAATTTCCCGGCACGCTGGCGCTTGACGATGTGACCGCCGATTTCCGCTTTGACGAGGTGCATGGCCTGGTCGGCGAGAACGGGGCCGGGAAAAGCACCTTCGTGAACATCCTTGGCGGTTCCTTGCAGCCGACCCGCGGAACAATCACCGCCGGGGGGCGGCGGATCCATCTGGGCTCGCCGCGCGAGGCGCTGGGGCACGGTATCGCGCATGTCAGCCAGGAGGGTTCGCTTGTTCCCGCGCTGACCGGTGCCGGGAATATCATGCTGGGCGACGAACCCCGGCTGGGGTTCGGGGTGGTCAACCGGCGCGCGCTGCGGCAAAGGGCGCGGCAGCTTGTCGAACGCTGGTTCCCCGAGGTCGATCTGCCGCTGGATCGTCCGGTGGCCGACCTGCCCATGGCCGAACGCAAGGTGATCGAGATCGTCCGGGCCTTGCGCGGCCAGATCCGCCTGCTGATCTTGGACGAACCCACCGCCACGCTTGAGGCGCGCGAAAAGCGGCAATTGTGGCGGATCATCCGCAGCCTGCCCGCGCAGGGCGTGGGCGTCGTGCTGATTTCGCATTTCCTGTCCGAGGTGGTCGAACTGTCCGACCGGATCACCGTCCTGCGCGATGGCCGCGAGGTCGGAACCCTTGCGCGGGCCGATGCATCCGAGGCGCTGCTGACCGATCTGATGCTGCGCCGCGATGCCGGGATCGGGCAGGCGCAGCCCAGAGCCGCGCCGACACCGTTCGGACCCGAGGTTCTGGCGGTCCGCGACTGGCGCGTCGGCAATATCCATGTGCCGCAATTTGCCCTGCGCGCGGGCGAGATCGTGGGGCTGATCGGGCTGACCGGGGCGGGGCATTTCGGTTTTGCGCGCTCGGTCTATACGCGCGAGGGGGTGGTCTCGGGCGGGGTGTGCGTCGCGGGGCAGGCCATCACCGGCAAGGGCGTGCGGGCCATGCAGCGCGCGGGCGTCGCCCTGGTACCTGATCACCGGATGGAAAACGCGCTGGCCGGCGATTCTTCGGTGGTCGAGAACCTGTCCATGGTTCATCCCGACCATGCCGCCAGCGCCGGGGTGCTGAGCCGCAGCCGCGAAAATGCCGAAGCCGACCGGGTGATTGCCCTTCTGAACGTCAAGACCCCCACGCGCGATCAGTTGATCCGCAACCTGTCGGGCGGCAACAAGCAAAAGGTCTCTATCGGCAAATGGCTGTATGGCGCGGGAGATCGCTATCGCGTGCTGATCTTCATCGAACCGACCGAGGGCGTCGATATCGGCGCCAAGACCGAAATCCATGCCCATATGCGCAGGCTGGCGGCCGACGGCGCGGCGATCCTGATCGCCTCGTCCGATCTGGGCGAGATCGCGCAGGTGTGCAACCGCGCCGTGCCCTTTGTCCACGGCCTGCCGCAACCCGACATCCCGGCCCCGGAATTTTCCGAAAGCCGTTTCATCACCGCCATGTCAGGAGAAGCTGCATGAGCACGAACCCCTCTGCCGCAGCAGGCGGCGGTACCCCTCGCAGCGCGGGGAAACTGCGTTCCGACTGGTTGCAGCGCTATTCGACGCTTGGCGTCCTGATTCTGATGTTTCTGGGTTTTTCGCTGTTCGTGGACCGGTTCCTGACGCCGTTCAACCTGACCAATATCCTGCAGCAGATTGCCATCCTGACCATCGTTGGCTCGGGGCTGACCTTCGGTTTTGCCGCGAAAGAGATCGACCTGTCGGTCGGCTATACCGTGGGGCTGGCGGGCATTCTGGTGCCGGTTCTTCTGACCGGAGGCTGGCCGCTGCTGCCCGCCTTGCTGGCGGGCGTGGCGGCCGGGGTTGTGGTCGGGCTGGTCAATGGTCTGCTGGTGACGCGGATCGGCATTCCCTCGCTGATCGCCACGCTGGCCACCGGGTCGATCCTGTTTGGCATCAACTTTCTGATGACGGGCGGGCGCGCGATTTATGGCGGGCTGCCCGATGCCTATCTGGCGCTTGGTCAGGGCCGGTTTCTGGGCATCCCCAACCTCGCCTATTTCATGCTGGCCGCCGTCGCCATCGCCTGGTTCGTGATGGAGCGGACCGTGTTCGGTCGCTATGTCTATGCGGTGGGCGGCAACCAGAAGGCGGCCGAGCTGTCGGGCGTGCGCATCACCTTTTATCGCATGGCGGCGCTGATCACGGTGTCGGTCTTTGCGGTGATCGCGGGGGCGCTGCTGGCGGCGCGGCTGGGATCGGGCCAGCCGAATGTGGGCGAGCGTTACCTGCTGGACGGGCTGGCCACGGTGTTCATCGGCATGACCATGTTCCGCCCCGGCACAGCGACGGTGCTTGGCACCTTCAGCGGCGCGCTGTTCATCGGGGTGATCAATAACGGCCTGAACCTGATCGGGATGGACACTTATATCCAGAACATCGTGAAGGGCGTGATCATCCTTGTCGCGGTCGCCATTGTATCGCGCACCACTAAACTGAACCTTCTCTGAGGCATGGAATGACAAGGCAAGCGACGACCGGCGCTGAATCGAACAGCGATCTTCCCGCGCTGTACCGCCAGATGCGGCGGGTGCGCACATTCGAGGAACGCGTGGGCGAGCTGTTCGTGCGCGGGCAATCGGCGGGATCAATGCTGCATCTGTCCATCGGCGAGGAAAGCGCTGCGGTCGGCGTGGCCAGCCTGATGCGGCAGGGCGACACATTCACCACCCATCACCGGGGCCACGGCATCTTTCTGGCGCGCGGGGCCGACCCGAACCGGATGATGGCGGAAATCGGCGGCAAAGAGGGGGGGTATTGCCGGGGCAAGGGTGGCTCGATGCACATCGCCGATATGGGGTTGGGGCATCTGGGCGCGAATGCCATCGTCGGCGGCGGCATTCCCGCCGTGGTCGGGGCCGGGCTGGCCCTGCGGCGCCAGGGCAGGAACGCCATCTCGGTCGCCTTTTTCGGCGACGGGGCGATGCAACAGGGCATTCTTTATGAAAGCATGAACATGGCCGCGTTGTGGGATTTGCCGGTGCTGTTCGTCTGCATCAACAACCAGTACGGCATGGGCACCCGGATCGAACAGGCCACAAAGGGCCGAGACCTGCATCTGCGCGCGCAGGCGCTGGGGCTGAAGGGGATGACCGTGGACGGTCTGGATGTGCGCGACGTGCGGGCGGCGGCGGCCGGAATGCTGGATGCGGCGCGTGGCGGGCAGCCGGGGTTTCTGGCGGTCGAATGCTATCGCTTTTTCGGCCATGCCCGGATGGACAAAAGCCCCTATCGCAGTGCAGCCGACGAAGCCGAGGGGCGCGCAAGGGATCCCGTCCTTCACGCGCGCGAGGCGCTGATCCGCGCCGGGCATCCGGCCGGGGATCTGGACAGGATCGACGCTGAAATCGCGATCGAGATGGATGCCAGCATCGACTTTGCCACCGCATCGCCCGAGCCTCTGCTGGCATCGATGTTCCGTGATGTCTATGGCCCCGATCAGGCCGAACCCGAACCGGTCCGCGCGCGGATCGACCGTATTCTGGCGAGGGTGTGAACCGTGGTGCAGATGACTTACAGGGACGCGCTGAAACAGGCGCTGCGGGATGCGATGACTGCCGATGACAGCGTTTTCGTCATCGGCGAAGAGGTCGGGCGCTATGGTGGGGCCTATGGTGTGACCAAGGGGCTGTACGAGGAATTTGGCGCGGACCGCCTGCTGGATACACCGATTTCCGAACCGGCGATCGTCGGGGCGGCGGTCGGGGCGGCGATGTCGGGCCTGCGCCCGGTGGCTGAACTGATGTATGTCGATTTCATCGGCATGACCATGGATCAGCTTGGCAATCAGGCGGCCAAGATCCGTTATATGTTCGGCGGACAGACTGGCGTGCCCATGGTCCTGCGCACGCAGGGCGGTACTGGCCGTTCGGCCGGCGCGCAGCACAGCCAGTCGCTTGAGGCTTATGTCATGCACACGCCGGGGCTGCGCCTGGCCATGCCCGCCACCGTGGCCGATGCCTATCATCTGCTGCGCGACGCGCTGCGCCAGCCCGATCCGGTGGTCTTTATCGAACACAAGGCGCTGTATACGCTGAAAGAGGATGTCGATCTGACCGCCTCCGCGCCGGAATGGGGCAAGGCCGCGGTGCGGCGCTGCGGGGACGATCTGGTCATCGTGACCTATTCCCGGCAGGTCCATAACGCGCTGAAGGCCGCCTCGGGGCTTGCGGAAAGGGGGATCGAGACAACGGTGATCGACCTGCGCACGCTGAACCCGCTGGATTTCGATACGGTGCGTGAACATGTCGAGCGGGCCGGGCGGGTCATGGTCCTGTCCGAAGGCGTGATGACCTGCGGCGTCGCCGCCGAATTGTCGGCCCGCATCCACGAGGAATGTTTCGATTTTCTGGCCGAACCTGTGATCCGGGTCGCGGGCGAGGACATCCCCATTTCGGTATCCGTTCAGTTGGAGACCAACTCGGTCCCCACGGCGGAGCTTGTGCAAGAGATTGCCGAACGCATCCTGTCCGAAAGGGCCCCGGCATGAGCGTCGTGACCCTGACCATGCCCCGGCTGGGCGAGACCATGGAAGAAGGGACCGTTGCTCGCTGGCTGGTCGAGACGGGGCAGGCATTTACGCGCGGCGATGCGCTGATCGAGTTCGAGACCGACAAGACCGCCGTGGAATACCCCGCGCTCGGGCCGGGTCTGCTGGCCGAAACGCTGGTTCAGCCCGGCGATCTTGTGCAGGTCGGCCAGCCCATCGCAAGGATCGACCTGCAAGGGGCCGGTGATTGGGTCAGCGGTGACGACGACGTTGCTACCCTGCCGGTTGCCGTGCCTGAACCCGAACCGGCACCAGAACCCGAACCCGCCGCCAGCCCGCGTTCCCCCGATGCGCCGTCCCTGCGCGCGACCCCTCTGGCCCGCCGTGCGGCGCGACAGGCGGGGGTCGATCTGGCGCAGGTCAAGGGCAGCGGGCGGCGCGGGCGGATCGAGCTGGCGGATGTGCAGCGACACCGGCAGGGTGGTCTGGCGGGCGAAAGCTGGGGGCCCGAGGGCGGCGCGCCGATCCTCATGATCCATGGCTTTGCGGGCGACCGGACGACATTTCAGCAACTTGGCCGGGGGTTGGGCCGGGCCGGTTTCCGCGCCCGCGCCATTGATCTGCCCGCCCATGGCCAGACCACGGCCGAGGCACGGGATTTCAATGCGCTGGTCGCCGGGTTGCAGCCTGAACTGTCGCCTGCGCGCCCCGTCCATCTGGTGGGTCACTCGATTGGGGCGGCGGTTGCGGTCATGGCGGCAGGGCGGGGCGGTGTGGCCTCGCTGACGCTGATCGCGCCTGCCGGGCTGGGCCTGTCCATCGATGCCGGGTTCCTGCACGGAATGGCGCGGGCTGACAGCGCCGGGATGACGGCGCATCTGCTGCGTCGCCTGTCTCCGCGCGCTGCCAGTTTTTCGGATCAGATGGTTGCGGCGATCCATGCCGATCTGTCGCGCGGACGCCTGCGCGCGCTGGCCGAGGCGATTGCCCCCGGCGACGGGGCGGGGCGTGGGCAGTCGGTCGATGTGGTGCCGCAACTGGCAGAGCTGGCCCGGCAGATCCCGGTGTGTATCATCGTCGGGCACCGGGACCGGATCATCGACTGGCGCGACGCCCTGACCCTGTCGCCCCTGATTGCCGTGCATCATTTCCCCGAAGCCGGGCACATGCCGCATTGGGATGATCCTGAGCGGGTCGAGGCGATTGTCGCGCGGGCGATCACCGGGACCGGGGCAATGTAACGCCACCCGAAGGGGAAAGGGGATGTGATGAGCTATTTTCTGACGGCGGATGGTGGAACCGAAAGCCTGCGTGCGCGGGTCTATGACGTCGAGGGGCAGTGCTTGGGCACCTGCGCGGTCCCCTATGCAACGCATTTCACGCCGGGCCGGGCCGAACAGGATCCCGCCGACTGGTGGCGCAATTTCGTCGTCGCCTCCAGGGGGGCCATCGCCGATGCCGGGGTTGATCCCGCGCAGATCGGGGCGATCGCCTATGCGACCACCTGCTGCACGGTCGTTGCGCTGGATAAAGACGGCGATGCCCTTCGGCCCGCGATCATGTGGATGGATGTGCGCGCCCATGCCGAGGCGGACGCCGTTCTGGCGACGGGCGATGCGGCGCTGGCACTGAACGGGGCGGGGCGGGGGCCGGTTTCTGCCGAATGGATGATTCCCAAATCGCTGTGGCTGAAGCGGCAAGAGCCGGCCATCTATGACCGCGCGCATCGCATCTGCGAATATCAGGATTACCTGACCTTCCGGCTGACCGGCGAATGGGCAGCCAGTCTGGATAATGCCGGGCTGCGCTGGCATTACCGCAGCCGCGAGGGCGGTTGGGCGCGCGGCCTTCTGCACGAACTGGGGCTTGAGGATCTTGAGGCGAAATGGCCTGCCCGCGTCGTCCCGCCGGGCCAGGTAATCGGTACCCTGACCGCTTCGGCCGCCTCGGAACTGGGCCTGTCCCGCAGCGTCAGGGTGGTGCAGGGCGGCGCCGATGCGCTGATCGGGATGATCGGACTGGGGGTTCACAAGCCGGGGCAACTGGCGATGATCACCGGATCCTCGCATCTGCAATTCGGCGTGACCGAGGCCCCCATGCACGCGCCCGGCGTCTGGGGCTCTTACGCCGATATCGTCTATCCGGGCCGTTATATCGTCGAGGGGGGGCAGACATCGACCGGCTCGATCATCAACTGGCTGTCGCGGCTGACCGGCGGGCCGCTGGATTACCAGAGGCTGAACCGGCTGGCCGCCGATCTGCCGCCCGGAGCCGAGGGACTGATCGTTCAGGACCATTTCCAGGGCAATCGTACCCCCCATACCGACCCGCTGTCGCGCGGGGCCATTGTCGGGCTGACCCTTGCCCACGAACCGCATCACATCTTCCGCGCCATCATGGAGGGCATCGGCTTTGGTACCCGCGCCATTTTGCAGGCATTCCGCGATGCGGGATATGCCGGGCAGGAAATGACCGTTGGCGGCGGGGCGACGGCATCTGATCTGTGGTTGCAGATCCATGCCGACACATCGGGGCTGCCGGTCCGCGTTCCGGCCTCGCCCGATGCGCCTTCGACCGGCTCGGCGGTGCTGGCGGGGGTGGGAACGGGCCGGTTCGGGTCAATCGACGAAGGCATCGCGGTCATGGTCCGGCCCGGCAGGCTGATCGAACCGCGCCCTGCGAATGTTGCCTGCTATGACGAGATTTATCCCCGCTATGCCTCCCTGTACCCCGCCTTGCGCAAGGTGCTGGGATGAGCGGGCGTTTCCGGGTTCAGGGGCGGCTTGCGCTGGTGACGGGCGGGGCCAAGGGGATCGGGCTGGCCATCTGCGAAACCCTTGTCCACGCGGGGGCGACGGTGGTGATTGCCGATCTGGACGAGGTGGCGGGCGAGGGTGCCGCAGCGCGTCTGGGGGGGCGGTTCGAAAGGCTTGATGTCACCGATCCGGCGGCCTGCGCGGATCTGGCCTCGGATGCTGCAAGCTTCATCACCGGGACGGTCCTGACCGTCGATGGTGGCTATTACGCAATGTGAAAGGAAACCCCATGAATCAGGCAAGAACCGCCCTCGTGACAGGTGCCAGCCGTGGCATCGGTGCCGCCATTGCCCTTGGTCTGGCAGAACGCGGTTATGATCTGGCGCTGAATGACATCGACCGTCAGTCGTCCGGGTTGCAGGCCGTCGCCGCCCGGATCGAGGCGATGGGGCGCCGCGTGATCGTCGCGACCTGCGATGTGTCCGGCAAGGCTGCGGTCGAAGCGATGGCGCAGACCGTGCTGGCCGGGTTCGGGCACCTTGATGTTCTGGTCAACAACGCCGGCATTCTGATCGCGGGCGCGGTCGATGGCCTGCCCGAATCGGTCTGGGACAGCGTCATGGATGTGAACGCCAAGGGCTCTTTCATGGTCATTCAGGCGTTTCTGCCAGCGATGAAGGCGCGGCGTTATGGCCGGATCGTCAATATCGCGTCGATCGGGGGCAAGCATGGCGCGCCCGAACAGGCGCATTATTCGGCGTCGAAGGCGGCGGTCATGGGCTTTTCGCGGGTGCTGGCGCAAGAGGTCGGCCCTCTGGGCATCACCGTCAACTGCGTCTGCCCCGGCATCATCCTGACCGAGATGGGCCGCGTCAATCTGGAGAACCCTGACGTGCGCGACGCATGGAAATCGATCACCGCCATGGACCGGATCGGCACGCCCGAGGATGTGGTTGGCCCGGTCGCGTTTCTGGCGTCGGACGATGCGGCCTTTGTGACGGGACAGACGCTGAACGTAGATGGCGGGATCGTGTTTTCGTGATGCGGTGGTTTTGGCCCGCCGGTTTTGGCCTGCCGGGCCGTCGTTCCCCCGGTCCTTCGCATGCGACGGGCCGGGGGGTATTGGCGTTCAGGTCATTTCGCCGCTGATCGCGACAGGACGACCGAGGGACGGGCCTTTGCCAGCGCCGAGGTCAGCAGACCGGCAATCACCGCCTTGACGGCATCGCCCGGAATGAAGGCCAGGACCAGCGCGGTGGCTTCGGCCAGGGATTTCGACAGGGTCAGCGACATACCGATGATGCCGCAGGCGTAAAGCACGACGATCCCGCCGATGATCGAGGCAATCGCCGCCACAACCGCCAACGAGCCGATACGCAGCCTTTCGACGATCAGGCCGGTGACGAAAGCGGCGGGCAGCCAGCCAAGAAAAAATCCGCCCGTGGGCGAAACGATGATACCCAGGCCGCCGCGCCCTCCGGACAGAAGCGGCAGGCCCATCGCGATCAGAAGCTGGAACAGCAGTACCGCCAGCGCGCCGCGTTTCGCGCCAAGGATCGTGCCGCACAGCATCACCCCCAGACTTTGCGCGGTGATCGGGACACCGAAGCCCAGTGTGATTGGCGGAACAAGCCCAAGTACCGCGATCATGGCGGCGAAAAGGGCGATAAGTACGACGGATCTTTCCATCTAGTTTTCCTTGGTTGTGATAATTCCCCCTCGTGCACGCAGCGCGTCCGAGAGATTTTCCGCATCGTCCAGAACCAGCAGGGTAAAGGGCAGAACGATGCGCCAGCCGGGCCTGCGGCGCGACCTTGCCCGCCATGCCTGCGACAGGGATTGCGCCTTGGCCAGCAATACCGGGGTCATCCGCATCGCCATTGCCACGGCGATTTCCAGTGCCCGCGTGGGCAGGCCGATCCGCCGCAGCGGCGTTGCCAGCCATGCGACGACATCGGCCATGTCCGACAGGCGCGTGGTCATGGTGACAAGATTGGCCAGCGCCACGGCGGTCATCATCCGCAATACGATAGCCGCACCCTGCCGGTGGCTGCCCTCGATCACGTGCCACAGCCCGACGATCAACAGAAACGGCCAGAGCGGGCGCAGCTTTTGCAGCCCTGAAATCAGGAATACCCGTCCGGGCAGCGCATAGAGAATCAGCGTTGCCGCCATCGCGGCAAGCTGGGCCGCCGGGCTTTCAAGCGTCATCAGCCCGGCTGTCGAAAGGCACAGCGCGGCCAGCTTGGCCCCTGCGGGCCAGTCATGGGCACGGGTTCTAACCGGCGAGGTCAGCGAGATCATTGCCCTCTCCGATTCTGTGCATGCAGGCGACGAAATCGGTCAGCACCTGCGCGGCCGGGCCGCAATCGCGGATTTTTCCCTGATCCAGCCACAGCACCTGATCATATCCGGCAAGATCCGCAGGATCATGGGTGATATGGATCAGCGCGCCCCGGAAAAGTTCCAGATGGCGGCGCAACTGTGCCTTGGTCGGAATGTCCAGCCCCGCGAAAGGTTCGTCGAGGATCAGCAAGCCGGGGGCCATGGCGACGATGGACATCAGGCAAACCAGATGTTTTTGGCCCTGTGACAGCGCGTTGACATAGGCGTCGTGCCAGTGCGGCTTGCCGAACCGGGCCAGCACCTTGCGGGCATTGTCGTTGGCGCGGGTTCTGGATTGCCCCTGCTGTGTCAGGCCAAAGGCGATTTCCTCGATGACGGTCGGAAAGATCAGCTGGTGGTCAGGATTCTGGAAGATGATCCCGACCTTTTGCAGCGCCGCCTTGCGGTCGCGGGCCGGGTCGATGCCGTCCAGACGCAATTCGCCGCCACTCGGCGCGACCAGCCCGGCCAGAAGCCTCGCCAGCGTGGACTTTCCCGATCCGTTGCGCCCGACGATCCCCAGCCGCGTCACCCGCCTGTCCAGATCCAGACCGCTCAGTACTGGCTTGCCATCGCGAATCAGACTGACCCCGGACAGCAGCAACCGCGTGCCGGCAGGATCTGTCACGGTTGTCATATGCTGGTCCATTGCCCCCTGATCGTGGTTTTCTTTCCGGCAGGTGGGCAGAACCACGGATCGGTGGCGAAAGTAAAGCGTCTTGACGCATGGTAAATGTTAGCCGGCGTGACGCCCCGGCCTGTCATTAGCACGCGAATTTTTCATCTTGAGAATAATTCGCATACGATCTAATCTTGATTCACGAGGCCGCACCAGTTGCGACTCAAGGGAGGGGATATGCGGGATGTTGTCATTTGCGAACCGGTTCGTACGCCGGTGGGGCGCTATGGCGGTCAGTTCAGGGCCATGTCCGCGCATGGGCTGGGTGCAGCGCTGTTGCAGGGGCTGATCGCGCGGGCCGGGATCGCGGCTGACGCGGTCGATGATGTGATTTTCGCGCAATGCTATCCGTCGATGGACGCGCCGGCGTTGGGGCGGGTGGTGGCGCTGGATGCAGGGCTGTCCTGCGAGACCGGCGGCATGCAGATCGACCGGCGCTGCGGCTCGGGGTTGCAGGCGGTGATCAACGCGGTGATGCAGGTGTCCACGGGTGCCAGCGATGTGGTCATCGCGGGCGGTGCAGAAAGCATGAGCAATGCGCCTTTCTATTCGACCGCCCATCGCTGGGGTGTCAGCGGGCAGAGCATGGGTTTTGACGACGCGCTGGCCCGTGGCCGGGTGACGGCGGGAGGCGTCAACTATCCAGTGCCGGGCGGCATGCTGGAAACCGCGGAAAACCTGCGCCGCGATTACGCGATCCCGCGCGCGGAACAGGACGAATTTGCCGCCGAATCGCATCGCCGCGCGATTGCCGCTCAGGAAGGTGGGCTGTTTGACCATGAGATCATTCCGGTCAGCCTGACCGACCGCAAGGGGAACGAAACCATCATTGCCCGCGACGAGCATCCGCGCCCCGGCACCACCGCTGAATCCTTGTCCGCGCTGCGTCCGATCCTTGGTCGTCAGGATCCGCAGGCGACTGTCACGGCGGGCAATGCCAGCGGCCAGAATGACGGAGCCTCGGCCTGCATCGTGACCACGCGCGACATTGCCACGCAGAAGGGTTGGCGGATTTTCGGAAGGCTGACGGGTTGGGCCGTCGCCGGCACCGCGCCGAACATCATGGGCATCGGCCCGGTTCCCGCCGTGGCCCGGATGCTGCGGCGGCTGGAAATGTCGCTGGCCGATATTGACCTGATCGAACTGAACGAGGCTTTCGCGGCGCAGGCACTGGCCTGCACGCGCGAATGGAAATTCGGCAAGGATGATTTCGCGCGGATGAACGTGAACGGCTCGGGCATCTCGCTTGGGCATCCGGTGGGCGCGACCGGCGGACGGATTCTGGCGACCATGCTGCACGAGATGCGTCGCAGGCAGGTTCGCTATGGGCTGGAAACCATGTGCATCGGCGGCGGGCAGGGCCTTGCCGCAGTGTTCGAACGCGCGGAATGAGCGCGTACCGCCCGGCTTGAGGGGCCGGACAAGGCTTGAATGCAGAAAGTAAGGGGAGGACCAATGAAACTGTCTCGTATCACCACGACCACCGCGCTTGTCTCGGCCACCATCTGGGCCATGGCTGCGTCCGCACAGGCCGAAACCGTGCTGCGATTTGCCGATGGCAGCCCGAACCGGGGCGCGCGCGCGGAGGCGCAGGAATATTTCGCCAAACAGGTCGAGGAACTGTCGGGCGGCGATGTGAAGATCGAATTTCACTGGGGCGGCGCTCTGCTGAAGTTCGACGCCATGCTGCGCGGCATCAGCGTCGGCACCACCGATATCGGTGTGGGCGTGGCGGTTTACGAACCCAAGGGCCTGATGGGTCTGGCGGTCGCCGACCTTGCCGCCGGTTCGTCGGACCCCTGGGTCGAGGCCAGCGCGGTCTATGAGCTGATGACCACCAATGCCGACATGCAGAAGATGATGGAGGCGCAGAACATCGTCTATCTGGGTACGGCGGAAACCGGGCCGCTGAGCTTTGAATGCAAGGGCGACGCGGTCGATTCCGTCGATGACCTCAAGGGCCGCAAGATTCGCGCCAACGGCATCTATGCGCAGGTCATGGGCGATCTGGGCGCGACGGTCGTGCCCTCGACCTATAGCGAGGTCTATCAGCATCTGGATACAGGGTTGATCGACTGCAATGTGGGCTTCTATTACACTAACCGCGCCTATCGCATCTATGAGGTGCTGGACCACATCACCGAGATCAACTGGGGCCAGTATGCCGGGATCTCGATCGACATCAACCGCGACATCTTTGGCGATTTGCCCGAAAAGGACCAGCAGGCGCTGCGCGAGGCGGGGCGGCTGATGACCGAGGACATGGCCCATCGCCTGATCGACGAAACCGAGGGCGTGCGTCAGGGCATCATGTCGGGCGAAATCGGCAAAAAGGTTCCGATCACCCAGCTTTCCGACGAGGAACGGCAGAAACTGATCGAGGCGTCGCAGAAATATGTCGATGCCTGGATCGGCGAAGTTTCGGCGGCGGGCTATGACGGCAAGGCCATCTTTGACCAGTACAAGACGCTGGTGGCCAAATATGACGCCGAACTTCAGGAAAAAGGCTATCCATGGAACCGGTAAGGGCCGGGGGACAGGCCGGACCAGAGCGCGACCCGCGCTCTGGTCCGTTTGGTGCGGTCCTGTCGCGGATCGAGACGCTGGCGAACGGTCTGGCGGCGGTCAGCCTGATCGTGATCTGCGTCTATGTCGTTCTGGGCATCGTCCTGCGCAACCTGTCCCTGGGCAAGATGCCGGATGAAAGCGTGATCGTCGCCGATCTGATGCTGGCCGTGCTGACCTTGCCGCTGGCCTCGGTCGCGGCGGATCGTAGTTTCATCGCGGTCGAGGTGTTTACCGACTGGATGGGCGCGGCGGGCCGGCGGCGGCTGGCGATTCTTGCGCTGATCGTGGCGATGATCGCGGTGCTGCCGATCATCTATTCGGCGGCATTCTCGCTGATCGATGCGATCGAATCCGGGAACTACTATTTCGGGCTGCTGCGCTGGCCGGAATGGCCCGGACGGCTGATCTTTTTCGTCGCCTATCTGGTCTTTTCGGTCCGGCTGATTGGCCTTTTCCTGTCCACCCTGTCGCCCGGCCCACGTGTCGGCGGCTGACAAGATAGCGAAACCATGGAACCATATCTCGTCGGAACCTTCGGATTCGGAGCGGTCCTGTTCCTTCTGGCCCTGCGTGTGCCCATCGGCTTTACGCTGGCTTCTGTCGCGACGCTGTGTTCGCTGGTGGTCTATGCCTGGCGTCCCGGCGGCGAGTTCCACTTTTTCCGGGGACTGCGCCCGGCGCTTGGGCTGATCGAAAGCAATGCCTTTCAGTTCATCCACTCTTACGAGCTCAGCATGGTGCCGCTGTTCATCGCGGCGGGTCATATCGCCTATTGGACCGGCATTACCACCGACATATTCGAGGCCGCGCGCGCCTGGCTGCGCCGCGTTCCGGGCGGGCTGGCCATTGCCTCGCTGATCGGCTGCGGAGGCTTTTCGGCGATCACCGGCTCGTCGGTCGCCTGCGCCTCGTCCATGGGCAAGATCTGCGTGCCGCAGATGCAGCGCCTGGGATATTCCGACCGTCTGGCGACATCTTCGGTCGCCGTGGGGGGGACATTGGGATCGCTGATCCCGCCATCGGTGCTGTTCATCATCTATGGGCTGTTCACCGAAACCTCGATCAGCCAGCTTTTCCTGGCCGGGGTGATTCCGGGCCTTCTGTCTCTGGCCGGGTTCATGCTGACGGTGATCATCTGGGTGACGCTGAACCCCTCAGAGGCACCGCGCGACGAAACCCCCGCCGCATCCTTCGGAACGCTGATTCGCGCGGGTTTGCAGGCATGGCCCGCGATGTTGCTGTTCGCGATCATTCTGGGCGGCATCTATGGGGGCATATTCACTGCGACCGAAGCCGCCTCGATCTGCCTTGCCTTCGTCATCGTCTATGGCGTCGTCACCCGCCGGCTGACATTCGAACAGTTTCGCCATTCGATCCTGGACACGGTCAAGCAAAGCGCCGCGCTGTTCTTTATTGCCGTGGGTGCCAAGATTTTCGTGTCATTCATCTCGCTGACGGGGGTGACGCAGGCATTCGTCGATTGGGTCACGCATTCGGGCTTTCCGGTCTGGGTCGTCCTGTTGGCGATCATCCTGATGTATCTGGCGCTTGGCATGTTCCTCGATTCAATCGGCATCATGCTGCTGACCCTGCCCTTCATCGTGCCAGTGATCGAATCGATGGGGTTCAACCTGATCTGGTTCGGTGTCGTGGTGATCAAGTTGCTGGAGATAGGGCTGATCACGCCGCCCGTGGGGTTGAACGTGTTCGTGGTGTCATCGGTGGTCGGCAAGGATGTGCGGGTCGGGCAGATATTCTCGGGGGTGACGCGCTTTCTGGTCCTTGATCTGGTGGTGCTGATCCTGCTGGTGTTTTTCCCGGTCCTGTCGCTGTGGCTGCCGCTGAGCGCCTCTGGATAGCAACGTCGCGCCCTGCCCGAGATACCGGTGCGACGGCGGTGCGGGAAGATTTGCGTCCCGCGGTGGCCGGGGGCGCTGCGCCCCCCGGACCCCCCGCTGCCCCTTTTCCGCATGGCCAGCGCTGCCTCTCGCAGGGTTGATTTTTGTCTGTGCGGGCGCGTTGTGGGGCGGGGTCAGTCCTTGCCGGGTGCGGCGAGGGCCTGCGCAAGGCTTGCCCGCGCCTGCCGCAGCAGGGTGGACAGTTCCGCGATCTGGCTGTCGGTCAGGCCGTGAAGCGTCAGGTCGTTCAGCGATTTCAGTGCGGTAACGAGATCGGACCGGATTGCGTTGGCGGCCTCGGTCTTCCACACTGTCTTGGCGCGGCGGTCGCGTTCGTCGGGTTTGCGCACGACCCATCCTGCAGCCTCCAGCCGGTCGATCACGCCGCTGATGGTGACGGTGCCCAGATCCATGCGCCGGGCCAGTTCGACCTGCGTGGCGCCATCCCTGACCATCAGGTGATGCAGCAGCATGGCCTGTGTGAAGGTCAGGCCGAGGGGCGCGACAAAGCGATCATACAGCGTAACGCGCATGCGGGAAATGTCGTTGAACAGAAATCCGATGCTGCGTTCCCTGTTTTCCATATCGGTCAATGTTGTCTTCTCGGGAATGCCTGATGGCGGCACATTATTCGCTTCGCCCGGCAATGGCCAGTCGCTTGCTGTCACGGGGCGGATGCCGTCCAGTCGGGGCGGCGTTTTTCGACAAAGGCGGACTGGCCCTCTTGCCCCTCGGGCGAGAGGTTAAGATCGGCAAAGCGTTCGGCGGCAAAACGGCCAAGTTCCGCGACGGGCATGTTGCCCACGCGGTTCATGATGGCCTTGGTCGCGGCATTGGCCTGCGGCCCGCAGCGCATGATCTGCGCGACCACCTCATCCAGTTTCGTGGCCCCCTGATCGTCAGCGACAAGATGGTGGCCGACGCCAAGGCGCAGCGCCTCGGTTGCATCGATCCGGCGGCCCGTCACCGCCAGCGCGCGGGCCTGACTCAGCCCGATGCGCCGTACCACATAGGGGGCGATCTGGGCGGGCGTTACCCCCAGCGTTGTTTCAGGCATGCCCATCAGGGCCGATTCCGTCAGGATGGTGATGTCGCAGAGGCAGGCATAGCCCATGCCGCCGCCAAAGGCCGCGCCCTGCACCAGCGCGACCGTTACCTGGGGCAGTGCCTCGAACCGGGCAAAGGTCTGCCCCGCCGCCTGATTGCGCGCGGCGATATCGTCGCGGCTTTCGGTCCGGCCCGATTGCGCCATGGCCCGCCTTTCCTTGATGTCGCCGCCCGCACAGAAATTTCCGCCCGCGCCCGCCAGCGTGACGACGCGAATCGTCGTCTGCCCCTCAAGCCATTCGACCAGCGCGCCGATTTCGCGGCTCATGGCGCTGTTGACGGCATTGCGCTGGCCGGGGCGGTTGAACAGCACGTCAAGCCGCCCGCGATTCAGCCGCAATTCAAGAAATTCGAACGAGGGCAGCGCCCCGGCATCGCCTTGCATTGATCTTCCTCCGTTGCGCGTTTTTGCGTTGCCAAATTATATTCGCATGCTAATTATAAAAACAAGAACTATCGGGGGAGGCAGGTCATGATTCTGACCCATGAACATCGCGAACTTATGGATTCCGTCCGCAAATTCGCCGAACAGGAAATCAATCCGCATCTGGATCCGTGGGAAGAGGCCGAGATCTATCCCGCGCATGAGGTGTTTCGAAAGCTGGGCAGGCTGGGTCTGCTGGGGATAGGCAAGCCCGAACAGTTCGGCGGGTTGGGGCTGGATTATTCCTATGAGGCAGCGGCATCCGAGGCCCTGGGTTACGTGGCCTGTGGCGGCGTTTCGATGAGCATTGGCGTGCAGACCAACATGGCGACGCCGGCGCTGGCGCGTTATGGTTCGGACGAATTGCGGCGTGAATATCTGGCCCCGGCGATCACGGGCGACATGGTCGCCTCGATTGGCGTGACCGAGACGGGGGCGGGGTCCGATGTTGCCAGCCTGAAAACGGTGGCGCACAAGGATAGCGGCGATTACGTCATCACCGGGTCCAAGATGTATATCACCAACGGCATGCAGGCCGACTGGATGTGCTGCCTGTGCAATACCGGTGACGGGCCGGTGCACAAGAACAAGTCGCTGATCGTCGTGCCGCTGAACGCAAATGGCGTTACCCGGCAGAAACTGCGCAAGCTGGGGATGTGGTCTTCGGACACGGCGCAGATATTCCTGGACGAGGTGCGGGTGCCGCAGACCAACCGCATCGGCGAGGAAAACATGGGCTTCATCTATCAGATGCAGCAGTTTCAGGAGGAACGGCTGTACGCCGCAGCGCGCGGACCCCGCGTCATGGAAGAGGCGATCCGCGAGACGGTCGAATATACCTCGGGGCGGACGGTCTTTGGCCGCCCGGTGCTGGACAATCAGGTAGTGCATTTCCGGCTGGCTGAATTGCAGACCGAGATCGAGGCCCTGCGCGCACTGACCTGGGGCGCGGTCGAACGCTATGTCGCGGGCGAGGATGTGACGCTTCTGGCCTCGATGGCCAAGCTGAAGGTCGGGCGGTTGCAGCGCGAGGTGATGGATTCCTGCCTGCAATACTGGGGTGGCCTTGGCTTCATGTGGGAAAGTTCCATCGCGCGGCGCTATCGCGATTTCCGGCTGACCTCGATCGGTGGCGGCGCGGATGAGGTGATGTTGCAGGTCATCGCAAAATCGCTTGGCCTTGCGCCGGGAAGGAAGTGACGCACATGCCCCGCTTTCAAAGCCGCGTGCAGCCTGGCAGCGCGGAGTATCAGGCCAACCGCGCAGGGATGCTGGCGCTTGTCGATGAGCTGCGCGAAATCGAAGCGCGGGCCGCCGCGCTGTCGGAAAAGCGTCGTCCCCGGTTCGAGGAACGCGGCCAGCTTTTGCCGCGCGAACGGGTGGCCGCGCTGCTGGATCCGGGTATGCCTTTTTTGCAGCTTTACGGTCTGGCGAATTACCTTGTCGATGATGAGGATCCGGCAACCAGCGTGCCGGGGGCAAGTTCAATCGCCGGAATTGGCTTTGTGGGCGGCGTCCGCGCGATGATCTTTGCCAGCGACAGCGGCATTTCGGCGGGGGCGATGCTGGTCCGCACGGGCGAAAAGCTGCGGGCCTGTCTGGACATCGCGCTGGACAAGAAACTGCCTTTCATCTTTCTGGTCGAAAGCGCGGGCGCGAACCTGCTGGATTACCGGGTCGAGACATGGTCGCGCGGCGGCGGCGCGTTTTTCCGCATGGCGCGACTGTCGGCGGCGGGCATTCCGTCCTTTGTGATCCTGCATGGCCCCTCGGTCGCGGGCGGGGCGTACTTTCCCGGCATGGCGGATTACGTCATCGCCGTGAAAGGCCGGGGCAGGGCGGCTTTGGGAGGGGCCGCCCTGGTCCGTGCGGCGACGGGCGAGATTGCCGACGAAGAGGATCTTGCCGGTGCCGAGATGCACGCCACCCGCACCGGCAGCGTCGAATATCTGGCCGAGGACGATGCCGATGCCATCGCCACGCTGCGCGACCTGATCGGGCGGACAGGCTGGAACGACCGCTGCGGCGCGGATGATCGCGGCGCGGCGGTACCTCCGCATTACGACCCCGACCAGTTGGCGGGGGTGGTGCCGGTCGATTACCGCACCGCCTTTGACATGCGCGAGGTGGTGGCGCGGATCGTCGATGGCTCGGATTTTCAGGAATACAAGCCCCGTTACGGCGCAGCCTCGCTGTGTTGTCACGGCGCGATCATGGGCATTCCCTGCGGGATCGTGGGCAATAACGGCCCCTTCGACACGCAGGGGGCCACCAAGGTCGCGCAATTCCTGCAAGCCTGCGATCAGGCCGGTCTGCCGGTGATCTTTCTGAACAACATCACCGGATTCATGGTTGGCAAAAGCTATGAGCATGCGGGCATGATCAAGCATGGCTCCAAGCTGATTCAGGCGGTGTCGAACCTGCGCACGCCGCGCATCTCGCTGTTTATCGGGGCCAGTTTCGGGGCCGGGAACTATGCCATGTGCGGCGCGGCGTTCGAACCCGATTTCCTGTTCACCTGGCCCAACGCCCAGACCGGAGTGATGGGCGGGGAACAGGCCGCCATGACGATGGAACAGGTCGCCCGCAGCGGTGCCGAACGTCGCGGCGTTCCGGTAGACGAGGACGGGCTGGCCCGCCAGCGCGCGCGGCTTGAGACGCATTACAACCGGCAAAGCCATGCCTTCTATACCTCGGGACGGCTGCTGGATCAGGGGGTCATCGACCCGCGCGACACCCGCCGCGTGCTGGGGTTCGCGCTGGAAACCTGTCGCGAGGCGCGGGCGCGCGATCTGTCGCCCAACACGTTCGGGGTGGCCCGTCAATGACAATCGGAAAGAACATCACCGGACCGTTCGATTCGGTCCTGATCGCCAATCGCGGCGAAATCGCGGTGCGGGTGGCGCACACGTTAAGGCGGATGGGCATCCGCTCGGTCGCGATCCACTCGGATGCCGACCGCGACGCGCTGCACGTGCGGGCGGCGGATATGGCGGTCGGTATCGGCGGGCTGACGGCGCGCGAGTCATATCTGGATATTGGCAAGGTTATCGAGGCCGCCCGCCGCAGCAGAGCGAGGGCGATTCATCCCGGCTATGGCTTTCTGTCCGAAAATGCCGATTTCGCGCAGGCCTGCCGCGATGCGGGGCTGATCTTCATCGGCCCCTCGCCCGACACGATCCGGCTGATGGGCGACAAGGCTGCGGCCAAGCGGCATATGCGCGCGTCGGGGGTGCCCTGCCTTCCGGGTTATGACGGCGAGGATCAGTCCGTTCCCCGGCTGATTGCCGAGGGCAGGACGATCGGCTTTCCGCTGATGGTCAAGGCGGCGGCGGGCGGCGGAGGGCGCGGCATGCGCATCGCGCCCGATGCCGCCGCATTGCCCGGCGCCATTCAGGCGGCTCGCGACGAGGCGCTGTCCACCTTTGGCTCGGGCGATCTGATCCTGGAGCGCGCGGTCCAGAATCCCCGCCATGTCGAGGTTCAGGTGATGGCCGATGCGCATGGCAACGCAATCCATCTGGGCGAACGCGACTGCTCGGTCCAGCGGCGGCACCAGAAGGTGATCGAGGAAGCGCCCTGTCCGGTGCTGACCCCTGATCAGCGCGCCCATATCGGCCGGATCAGTGCCGAGGCCGCGCGCAGCATCGGCTATCTGGGTGCCGGAACGATGGAGTTCCTGCTGGACGATGCCGGCGATCTGTTCTTCCTTGAGATGAACACCCGCCTTCAGGTCGAACATCCTGTGACCGAAATGGTGACGGGGCTGGATCTGGTCGGGATGCAGATCCGCGTGGCGCGCGGGCAGACGCTTGGCATGACGCAGGACGATCTGCGCATGGATGGCCACGCGATCGAGATCAGGCTTTACGCCGAGGATCCGTCTCGCGATTTCGCGCCAGGCATCGGCAGGCTGGCGGAATGGCACCGGCCCTCGGGCGAGGTTCGCATTGATGCAGGGCTGGACCGGGGGCAAGAGATCACACCCTATTACGATTCCATGATTGCCAAGCTGATCGCCCACGGCCAGACCCGGTCCGAGGCGCTGGACAAGCTGGTCATGGCGCTGCGCGAGAATGCGGTATTCGGGTTTGCGACCAATCAGGCGTTTCTGCTGGACCTGCTGACCGCGCCCGATTTCGTTGCGGGTCGGGCCACCACGTCATTCATCGGTCAGCGGTTCGGCGAGGCGGGCTTTCCCACGCCCCAGCCGTCACCCGACGATTGGGCGCTGGCGGCGGTAATGCTGTTTTGTGCGGGTGCAGAACGGATGTTCTCGCGCTCGCGCTACTGCTCGGCGGAATTGCGCGGCTGGTCCTCGGCCACGCCGCTGCCCAAGCGGATGGTGCTGGTGAACGGCTCCACGACGCTGCCGCTGAGCGTGACCCCCGATGCCGGGGGCTGGCAGGTCCGCGGCGGGAACAGGCATTGCCACGTGCGGCTTGAGGGTCAAGGCCGCTGGCAGGTTGATGGTCGCGCGGTTCGGTTGCTGGCCCATTTGCGCGATGATGCGGCGGTTACGCTGTTCGTTGACGGCGTGACCCATGAATTTCGCCTCCAGACTCCGGGCGCGGCCGGGCAGGGCGCAGGCAGCGGTACGGTCTTTGCGCCGATGCACGGGCAATTGATCGAATGCTTTGTCCGCCCCGGTGACCGGGTATCCGCCGGCGACCGGCTGTTCCTGCTTGAGGCGATGAAAATGCAACACGCCATTCTGGCCGATTGCGACGGAACCGTCGAAGACCTGCCCGTCACCGCCCCCGCGCAGGTGGCCGAGGGCGACCTGATCTGCCGCATAGCCGAAACGGAGGAATGATCATGAACGACACTGCCGGGTTCGGCCCGCTGGACGGCCTCAAGGTTCTGGACATCGCGACGATCATCGCCGGGCCTATGGTCGCGACGCTGATGGCCGATTTCGGGGCCGATGTAACCAAGCTGGAACTGCCGCAGGTGGGTGACGGGTTGCGCGCCTTTCCGCCCTTTCACGAGGGCAAGCCTCTGTGGTGGAAGGCCACCAACCGGGGCAAGCGTTTCGGCACGCTGGATCTGCGCGTGCCCGAGGGCAAGGCCCTGTTCGAGGAACATCTGCGCCGCCACGATGTCCTGATCGAGAATTTCCGCCCCGGAACCCTGGCGAAATGGGGTTTTGACACCGAACGCCTGTGGCAGATCAACCCGCGTCTGGTGATCCTCCGCGTCACCGCCTTCGGACAGGACGGTCCCTATGCGCAGCAGCCCGGTTTTGCCCGCGTATTCGAGGCGATGGGCGGGCTGACCTTCCTGACCGGCGATCCCGACCGCCCGCCGATCCACCCCGGCTATCCCATCGGCGACGTGTTCGGCGGGCTGTTCGGTGCGTTCTCGGTCATGGCGGCGCTGTACCGGATCGCCCGCGACAGGCCCGAAACCGGCGAGGAAATCGACCTGTCGATCACCGAGGCCGTGTTCAAGATCAACGACACTTTCGCCATCGAGTACGACCAGACCGGCAATATCCGCCGCCGCAACGGCAATTTTGCGGGCTATACCGCGCCCTCCAGCGTCTACATGACCCGCGACAAGCAATTCGTGTCGCTGTCGGGCAGCACCACGCGGACATTCCACAACAATGCCCGCGCCATCGACCGCCCCGATCTGGTGGACGAACCGCGCTATCAGACCAATGTCGGTCGCTGCGAGGCGCGCGAGGAACTGGACGGCATTTTCGGAAGCTGGTTCGCCAGTCACAGCATGGACGAGGCGGTCGAGGCGTTTTATCGCGAAAAGGGCACGCTGGCCCCGGTCCTGTCCATTGACCGGATCTTTGCCGACCCGCAATTTCAGGCCCGGCAGGCCATCGCGACCGTGCCCGACGATGATTTCGGCACGGTCCGCATGCAGAATGTCGTGCCGCGCATGCGCAATCATCCGGGCCGCATCCGCTGGTCGGCGCGCGCCCTCGGGGCGGATAACGAGGACATCTATAAGACCGGTCTGGGCCTGTCCGATGACGAATTCGAGGCGATGAAGAAAAATGGCGCAATCTGAACAGACCCGGCAAATGGTGCGGATCGGCGGAGCCTCGGGTTTCTGGGGCGACAGCGCGCTGGCGGCGCGGCAACTGATCGAAGGCGGCAATCTGGATTACCTGACCTTCGACTATCTGGCCGAGGTCACGATGTCGATCCTGACCCGGATGCGCCGCAAATCCGACGATGCGGGCTATGCGCGCGACTTTGTCGCGATGCTGGCCCCGCATCTGCCCGAAATCGCCCGGCGCGGTATCCGGGTGGTGGCGAATGCCGGCGGGGTCAATCTGGATGCCTGCGTTGCTGCCTTGCAGGCGGCCTGCGCTGAACAGGGCGTATCGCTGACGGTGGGCTCGGTTCAGGGCGATGACCTGATGGGCCAGGCCGATGCCGTGCGCGCCTCCGCTCCGGTCGAGATGGAAACCGGTGCGCCGCTGCCCGACCGGCTGACCAGCATGAACGCCTATCTGGGAGCTTTCCCCATTGCCCGCGCGCTGGCGATGGGGGCGGATATCGTTGTCACCGGGCGCTGCGTGGATTCGGCGCTGATCCTTGGGCCGCTGATCCATGAATTCGGTTGGAGGGCGGATGATTTCGACCTGCTGGCGCAGGGCTCGCTTGCCGGGCATCTGCTGGAATGCGGCGCGCAGGTAACGGGCGGCAATTTCACCGACTGGCGGGAAGTGGCGGACGACTGGTCCGATATGGGCTGGCCGATTGCCGGGGTTGCGCGCGATGGCACATTCGTGATCACCAAGCCCGAGGGAACCGGCGGGCTGGTCAGCCGCCTGACCGTGGCCGAACAGTTGCTGTACGAGATCGGCGATCCAGCCACCTATCGTCTGCCGGATGTGACCTGCGATTTCAGCGCCGTCCGGCTGACCGAAATCGCGTCTGACCGGGTTCGGGTCACGGGCGCGCGCGGGCGCAGCCCCTCGGGCCGGTACAAGATCAGCGCAACCCATGCCGATGGCTGGAAGATCGCGGCAATGATGGGTCTTGTCGGGCGTGAGGCCGTGGACAAGGCGCGTGCGCAAGCTGCCGCGCTGCGGGTGCGGGCCGAACGGATCTTTGCCGAACGCGGGCTTGGGCCGTTCAGCGCCTGGGATGTCGATATCATCGGAAGCGAAGGCATGTTCGGCGATGCCGCCGATCCGGCGCTGCGTTCGCTGCGCGAGGTGGTGCTGCGGGTCGTGGCCCGTCACCCCGAGGCGCAGGCGCTGGAGCTGTTCGGCCGCGAATACACCGGCACCGCGCTTGCCATGGCGACGGGCCGTCTGGGGATGGCGGGTGGGCGGCCCAAACCCGCGCCCGTGCTGCGGCTGTTTTCGTTCCTTTATCCCAAGGATGCCGTCACCGTGACGGTCCGGGTGGGCGAGGCCGAGGAACAGGTCGCGCCGATGGATTTCGGCCCCGAGGCCCCGCCCCGGCAGGCAGAGCCTGTTGCCGTTGCCGATCCGGCAAGGGCCGACATGCTTGTCCCGCTGTGGCGACTGGCGGTGGCGCGGTCGGGCGACAAGGGCGACAACGCCAATATCGGCGTGATCGCACGCAGGCCGGAATATCTGCCCTGGTTGCGTGCCAGCCTGACCGAAACGCGCGTGGCGCAGGTCTTTGCCCATCTGGCCGAAGGCCCGGTCGAGCGTTTTGACGCGCCGGGGCTGGACGGGATGAACTTCCTGCTGCACCGCGCCCTTGGCGGCGGCGGCGTGGCCTCGACCCGGCTGGACACGCAGGCCAAGGCCTATGCCCAGATCCTGCTTGAAACCGCTATTCCGGTCCCTCCGGATCTTCCGGGGTTGACGGATTGACCGGCGGGGAAGGGCGGCCGCGCCGACGGTCGGCAGCACCAGCTTGTCCGGGCATCCTGTCCCCGAGAATGGAACCCCGAATGCGCGCAAAGGCGAATGATATAGCTGACGGAAGCTGATTTTGATCACGAAATCTGCGCAGAATCAGCGTCAAATCAAAAGGTTATATTCAGCAACATGGTCACATGAACGCGTCTGGCCATAGAGCGCGCCCAGTACCCTCTGCCAGAAGGGCCCCCGGCACATTGGTCTGGCCCCGAGCATGCCAATCGTGTTTGCCAACGCAACGCCGCCCGCGTACCGGATAGCCATGGGTTCGCGGCATGCCGGCGGCAAATCCACTTTCGTCAAGCTGGACGATGGGCCTTCCATCACTCTGATATGTCGTGATCTTCTCGCGAAAGACATGCCCCGCGGCCTATGTCAGTCAGCGAAGGTCAAGTTCAACCCGAATTTTCTTTGGCAATGCCTTGTAAATAATTTGATAACTTGCGGTAATTCTGTGGCGCATCTCGTCCTCGGGGCTGTCCAGCGGCAGGGCCACCCAACTGCGGTGGAAATAGGCGGCGGGTTGCGCGATACCGGCCTCGATCAGCATTTCTGCGGTTTCGATGCCGTCGGTCTTGACCGAGACCGCAGGTGTCACGGCGCCGGTCACGGCGAACATCTTGCCGCCGACCTTCCAGCAGTCCTGCCCGCCCCCCAGGGATCGCTGAGCTCGGCACCGGGCAGGGCGGCGCAGATGCGGTTCACGGTTTCGCGGCTCATGGTTTCTCTCGCGGTTCCAGCCGGATCAGGATGCCGTCGCGACCACGCACGGTCAAGCGCGCGACGGGAACCGGGGCCTTGTGCCCTGGAGACAGGCGAAAGGCGGCCGCGATCAGGGCCAGCATCAACGGCCCCTCGATCATTGCCATGCCTGCACCGGGGCAGACCCGTGGCCCGGCCGAAAAGGGCAGATAGGCCCGCCGCGCGCTGGTTGCGTTGCCGGGGCCGTCCCACCGGGCGGGGTCGAATTCATCGGGGCGGTCCCACAGCTTTTCGTGGCGGTGCAGATGCCAGGGCGACAGCACAAGCTGCGCGCCCACAGGCACGTCGCGGTCGCGAAAACTTTCGGGCTGCGTCGTCTCCCGGACCATCATGGGTACCGGAGGATAAAGCCGCAGCGCCTCGCGAAAGACGGCGCGGCTGGCGGTCAGGGATGACAGGGCAGCAAAATCGCAGGTCAGGCCCCGGCCTTCGGCGGCAACGCGGTCCTGCCAGCCGGGGCTGGCGGCCAGCAGCCACAATGCCCATGCCAGGGCCGAGGCACTGGTCTCGTGCCCGGCCAGAAAGAAGATGGCGACCTGATCCGCCATCTCGGCCCGGCTGAAGCATTTCCCGGTTTCGGGGTCGGGCGTGGTCATGATCTTGGTCGCCAGATCGTCGGGGGCACTGCCGGCGGCGATGGCGGCAAGGCGGCGGTCCACAAGCTGATCGATCAGCCCGCGAATCCGGGCGGCGGTGGCGCGGGTCCGGCGCGAATGCCAGCGCGGGATCCAGCGTGGCAGCGGCAGCAGCGCGGCCAGGTTGACGATGGGCTGCGCGTCCTGATGGGCGCGAAAGGCGCGAAAGACGCTGCTGGCGGTCTGGTGTTCGATAGGCAGCGAGAACAGCGTGCGAAAGATGACGTCGGCGGCGGCATGGCTGGTTTCAGGCTCGATATCGATCTCGCCGGGGCGCAGTCGGGCGACGGCGGCGGTCGAGGCGGACCAGATGGCCGGAAAGACCTCGCGCAGGCGCCCGCCCTCGAATGCGGGGTCGATGATGCGGCGTTGATGCCGCCATTCGGCCCCGTTGGTCAGAAAGACGGAATTGCCCAGCAGTGGCACCAGCCCCTCGCGCAGGCGGCGCGATTTCGGGAAATCGGCAGGCCGGTCGCGCAGGATCAGTCGCAGCAGCGCAGGGTCGTTGCAGACAAAGCTGTGGATCAGCGGGCTGCGGAATTCGGCCATCCAGGCGTGATACAGCCGCGCGGGCAGGGCGGATAGCAGGTCACGCCGAAAGCCGCGCGCCAGGCGCAGGACCGATCCGCGCCGGTCGCTGCTGTCGGGTTTGGGCGGGATCATCGCGCAAGCCCCGGCCCGACCGGACGGGTGATGCGGCCGGGCGAGGGCGCGCGCCCGGCATAGCGTTGGGCCAGCGGCAGCGGTCCCGTGGTAATGGCGAAATAGTCGTAATCGCCAGGGCGGTCGAAGGCGCAGAGATACTGGAAATGCAGGCGGAACCAGTGCCCGCGCAGGGCCTTTTGCCGCGCCTCTGACAGGGTCTGCGTGAAGGCAGCCGAGATGACCAGCGGCCAGCGCTGCCCCGGCCCGGCCACTCCGGTGACGGCGACCGGATCGCACAGCCCGAAGCAGCAGGCATCGCCGGGGGCCGACACGTCCAGCCAAAAGATCTGCGGCTGTTCGGACAGAAAGGCCAGATCCGCGCGCAGCCGGGTCGCGCGGGGCAGGAAGGCTGCCATCGGCACCACTTGCCCCAGCGTCAGCAGCGCCAGCGCCGGGCCGCCCGGAGGCGATTGCCCCGCCCGCAGCAGATCGGCCAGTAACGACACCGCCAGATAGGCCCCCGACGAATGGCCAATGACCAGCACTTCATCCTCATCTCCGGTCAGCGCCTCGGCCAGAGTCTCACGAAATTCGGCCAGCCGTGCCTCAAGCCGGGGCGGGTAGGCGCCGCCATTCCGGGCGGTGAAGGCATAGTCATGCATCAGATAATAGGCGAAAATCCGGTGATCCAGCCGCCTAAACCCGATCAGGACCGCAACCGCGCAGGCCAGGGCCACGGGCAGCCCGCCCCACAATCCTGTCCAGTGCCACGCCAGCCAGCCGGCCAGCCCCCCCAGCAGCAGCGCCGCCAGCGCCTGCAACAGCAGCACCGCGATCGGATACAGCGCCGCGATCACCGGCCCGCGCCTGAGCCGCATCAGCCGGAACAGCGCACCCGAGCCGATATAGGCCCATGCCGTCGCCACAAGCTGACCATAGGTGGCAGGGATTCCGCCTCGCATGGATTGCTGCACCAGATCGGCCCAGACCAGCACCTCGAACTGTGCCTCGGCGTTGCCTTCGGGAAATTCGCCCCCGGCCCCCCAGCCAAAGGCCGTCTTGCGTTTGCGCGGGCGCATACTGATCCGATAACCCGAAATCGCCGCCTGTTCGGCGGATTCACGCCGGTAAAGTTCGCGATAGCGGCGCGGGGGGATGGGGTCAAAGCCGGGAAGGTAGAGGATTCGGCGGCGGAATGGTCGCGTCATTGAACTGCCTGATTAAGCAAATCGCAGCATAAATCATCCTGTCCGTGCGGCAAGCCCGCGATTGCCGACTATTTGAACCGATTTGTCAGCGCCCGCAGCCGGTCGGCAAGGCTGGCGGGTTCCGGTTCTTGTTCAGGCACGGGTTTTTCGCGGGATCTGGCGGGGGACGCGACCGGGGCAGGGGGCGCAGAGCCGCTGTTGCGCGCAGGCGTGGTTTGGCTGGCCACGGCATTCTGGAACCGGCCGCCATCGCCCGAGGCCAGATGCGGAGCCCCCTCTGCGATGCCGCGCAGCAGATCGTCCAGCCAGTCGCGATCGCCCTTCGCAAAATCCGACAGGACATAGCCCGCGACCCGGTCCTTGTGCCCCGGATGCCCGATTCCCAGGCGGACTCGGTGATAATCGGCCCCGATATGCTGATGGAGCGAGCGCAGGCCGTTATGGCCCGCATGGCCTCCACCCTGTTTCAGCCGGCATTTTCCCGGTGCCAGGTCCAGTTCGTCATGCAGCACGATGACATCCGCCGGCGTCAGTTTCAGATAGCGCATCGCCTCTCCGACCGACTGGCCGGACAGATTCATGAAGGTTTGGGGTTTCAGCAGGGTGACACGCGCATCATTCAGCCTGCCCTCGGAGGTCAGGCCCTGAAACCGTGCGCGCCAGGGCGCGAAACCGTGATCTTCCGCGATCCGCTCTGCCGCCATGAAGCCGATATTATGGCGGTTTCCCGCGTATTTCGCCCCCGGATTGCCAAGTCCGACGATCAGTTTCATGTATCTCTCCTGTGGCCGGATTACGGCGAAGTTGATCGAATTTTGCCCGATCCCTTGCGGCGGACCTTGCCCGTTACTAAGAGTCTGTCAACCTTTCGCGTCTATGACGGGGTGATCGGCCCCAGGCGAATCGCGGGAACCAGGGACAATCAGACAAGGACACAGGATGAGCGATCCGGCAGAAATCTACATGAACACCCTCGTCCCCATGGTGGTCGAACAGACATCGCGCGGCGAACGCGCCTATGACATATTTTCGCGGCTGCTGAAGGAACGGATCATATTCGTGTCGGGGCCGGTGCATGACGGCATGTCCACGCTGGTCTGCGCGCAATTGCTGTTCCTTGAGGCGGAAAACCCGTCCAAGGATATCAGCATGTATATCAACAGTCCGGGCGGTGTCGTGACCTCGGGCCTGTCGATCTATGACACGATGCAATACATCCGCCCGCGCGTGTCCACGCTGGTGGTCGGACAGGCGGCCTCGATGGGTTCGCTTTTGCTGGCCGCGGGCGAACCGGGGCTGCGCTATTCGCTGCCGAACAGCCGGGTGATGGTGCATCAGCCGTCGGGCGGGTTCCGTGGTCAGGCGACCGACATCCTGATTCATGCCCGCGAAACCGAAAAGCTGAAGCGTCGGCTGAACGAAATTTATGTCCAGCATACCGGCCGCACGCTGGAACAGGTCGAAGAGGCGCTGGAACGTGATCGCTTCATGTCCCCGGACGAGGCGAAAGAGTGGGGGCTGATCGACGAGGTTCTGAAACCGCGCGGCAAGGCCGATCCTGACAAAAAATAGAACAGTTTGGGGGATTGTGACGGGCGCGCCGGCCCCCTAACATATGAGCAATTGATTTCCGTCATCCTGCGGGGGTCGCAAGACAGATGATCGATGTGGCGGCGCGACGTTTCCGATGGCCGCCAGTGGCCTTCCGGCAAGGTCGCGCAACGAAGGAAGTGGACGATGGCAAACCAGTCCGGCGACAGTAAGAACACGCTTTATTGCAGCTTTTGCGGCAAAAGCCAGCACGAGGTCCGCAAGCTGATTGCGGGCCCGACGGTGTTCATCTGCGATGAATGCGTTGAACTTTGCATGGACATCATCCGCGAGGAAACCAAGTCGACCGGGCTGAAATCCGGCGACGGGGTGCCCACGCCGCGCGAAATCTGCGGGGTGCTGGACGATTACGTGATCGGGCAGGAACATGCCAAGCGCGTCCTGTCGGTCGCTGTCCACAACCACTACAAGCGCCTGAACCATGGGGCGAAGTCAGATATCGAACTGGCGAAATCGAACATCCTGCTGATTGGCCCGACCGGCTGCGGCAAGACGTTGCTGGCGCAGACTCTGGCGCGGATTCTGGATGTTCCCTTTACCATGGCCGACGCCACGACCCTGACCGAAGCCGGCTATGTCGGCGAGGATGTGGAGAACATCATCCTCAAGCTGTTGCAGGCCAGCGAATACACTGTCGAACGCGCGCAGCGCGGCATCGTCTATATTGACGAGGTTGACAAGATCACGCGCAAATCTGACAATCCCTCGATCACCCGCGACGTTTCGGGTGAGGGGGTGCAGCAGGCCCTGCTGAAAATCATGGAGGGTACGGTCGCCAGCGTGCCCCCGCAGGGTGGGCGCAAGCATCCGCAGCAGGAATTTCTGCAGGTGGACACGACGAATATCCTGTTCATCTGCGGCGGCGCATTTGCCGGGCTGGACCGCATCATCTCGCAGCGCAACAAGGGCACGGCGATGGGCTTTGGTGCCAGCGTCAAGGAAAACGATGATCGCGGCGTGGGCGAGCTGTTCAAGGAACTGGAACCCGAGGACTTGCTGAAATTCGGGCTGATCCCGGAATTTGTCGGCCGTCTGCCGGTGATCGCAACCCTGACCGATCTGGACGAAGAGGCGCTGATCATCATCCTGACCAAGCCCAAGAACGCACTGGTCAAGCAATATCAGCGGCTGTTCGATCTGGAAGGCGTGCAACTGACCTTCACCGAGGATGCGCTGACCGCCATCGCCAAACGCGCCATCGCCCGCAAGACCGGCGCGCGCGGCTTGCGCTCGATCATGGAGGATGTGCTGCTGGACACGATGTTCGACCTGCCCGGACTGGACAGCGTCGAAGAGGTGGTGGTGAACGAGGAAGCGGTAGAGAACGCCGCCGCCAAGCCGCTGTTGATCCATGCCGAACAAAAAAAGGGCAGCGCTTCGGCCGGCTGATACATCGCCGCGCCGAAAACGGCGGCTTTCATGCGTGTTTTACGGAAAACCCGGTCCCGGCCAATTCCGGGACGTCTGGACCTTGGCGGCAAGTTGCGCCATATCTCGATCAAACCGGAAAAATGAGGTTCCGTGCCGATGTCCGTCAAATACAACCTGCTTCGCGCCCTGACTTGGTGGAACAGCGAAACCATCAACACGCAGTTCTGGACCTGGCGCAATGGCAAGAAGGTCGGCGAGGATGATGCCGGCAATGTGTTCTACGAAAGCAAGGACGGCAAGCGCCGCTGGGTCATCTATAATGGCGAGATGGAGGCAAGCCGGATCACGCCCGAATGGCATGGCTGGCTGCATCACACATGGGCCGAACCGCCCACGCAGGATCCCTTGCCGCATAAACCCTGGGAAAAGCCGCATCTGCCGAATCTGACCGGCACGACCAAGGCCTATCACCCGGACGGGTCGCTGTATTTCCCCGATCCGGCGCAGCGGCGCGATTATGACGCGTGGCAGCCGGAATAGATGAGCGTTGCCGCCGAAGAACAGGCCGGGCATCGGGCCGAACTGGTTGCCGGTCTTGCCGTTCTGGCCGTGGCTATCGGGTTCGGTCTCTGGGCGACGGGCGGCGCCAGTCTGCGCGGGGGCTATGAGGTCAGGGCATCCTTTCCCGATGTGGATGGGGTCGAGGTCGGAACCGAAATCCGGCTGGCGGGCGTAAAGATCGGTCGCGTGACCGGTGTAGCGCTGAACCCGCAGACCTATATGGCCGACGCAACGCTGCGTATCCCCGATGACATCGTCCTGCCCGCCGACAGCGCTGCGCTGATTCAGTCAGACGGGCT
This sequence comes from Paracoccus sp. (in: a-proteobacteria), assembly GCF_047973135.1. Lineage (GTDB taxonomy): Bacteria > Pseudomonadota > Alphaproteobacteria > Rhodobacterales > Rhodobacteraceae > Paracoccus. Next base: position 2,428 of record NZ_JBKEBL010000187.1, on the reverse strand, counting down.
GCTGGGCGGCGCCTATATCCAGATCCAGCCCGGCGGCAGCCCCGATGATCTGGCACCAGGGGATGAGATTGAGGATGTGCAGGGTGCCGTCAGCCTGATCCAGTTGATGATGAAATTCATCGACAGCCAGTCGCAGAATGGCGACGCGGCGCAATGATCCGGATCCTTCTTGCTGCGCTTCTGATCCCGCTGGCCATGACCGCCGCTGCTCAGGACATGAAACTGCCCGAGGGCGCGACAACGCCGGAACGGGTGGCGCGGGCCAATGGTGCGGTTCTGCGCGGGCTGGACAAGGTGTCGGGACGGACCACCGACCTGCCGCTGACCGTCGGCCAGGCCGTGCGTTTCGGTCGGCTTGAGGTGCGGCTGGGCGAATGCCGCTATCCGGAAAGCGACCCAAGCTCGGACGCCTATGCGCAACTGACCATCGCCGATCTGACCCAGAACGTGACGCTGTTCAGCGGCTGGATGATCGCCAGTTCGCCCGCGCTGTCGGCGCTGGACGATGCGCGCTATGACGTCTGGGTGATTTCCTGCCAGATCTGACCGGCATCCGGCAGTCCGGCGGCATGGAAATCGGCGTGCAGGGTCATCGCATCGGCAAGCTGTCGGTGATAGGCCTCGCGCGGGATTTCGCGCCCACCCATCCGTGCCAGATGCGGCGTCAGGAATTGCGTGTCGAACAGGGTGAACCCGCAGTGCCGCAAATGCGACGAGGTCCACAGCAGCGCCATCTTTGACCCGTTGGTCCGGGCCGAGACCATCGATTCGCCAAAAAAGGCCGCGCCAAGCGTGACCCCGAAAATACCCCCGGCAAAGCCGCCATCATGCCGGATTTCGATGGCATGGGCATATCCGGCGCGATGCAGGTCGTGATACAGCCCGGCCAGCGGCGCGTTGATCCAGGTCTCGTCGCGCCCCGCGCAGGCTGCGACGACCGCGTCGAAATTGGCGTCCAGATGCGCTGACCAGCCCCCCCGCCGCAGATCGCGCCTGAGCGAGCGCGAGGCATGCACCCCGCCCACCGGAATGATCCCGCGCATCGGCGGATCGAACCAGTAGAGGTCGGGGTCATTCGCATCCTTGGCCATCGGAAAGATGCCGCGCGCATAACCGCTGAGCAGTTGTGCCGGGGTGATCACGGCGGCTCAGCCGTATTTCCGTTCCAGCCAGCGTTCCAGCCAGTGGATCGAGTAATTGCCTTTCTGGATGTCGGGCTCGTCCAGCAGGTCAAGGAACAGTGGCACGGTCGTGTCGATACCATCGACGATCAGTTCGCCAAGGGCACGGTCCAGCCGCGCCAGCGCCTCGCGCCGGTCGCGGCCATGCACGATCAGCTTGCCGATCAGGCTGTCGTAATAGGGCGGGATGGAATAGCCCTGATACAGCGCCGAATCGATCCGCACGCCCAGGCCGCCCGGCGCGTGATACTGGGTGATCTTGCCGGGGCAGGGGCTGAAGCCGGGGATTTTTTCGGCATTGATGCGAACCTCGATGGCATGGCCACGGATTGACAGCTTGTCCTGATCAAATTCCATCTCTCCGCCCGCAGCGACAAGAATCTGCTGGCGGACCAGATCGACGCCAAAGATTGCCTCGGTCACGGGATGTTCGACCTGCAGGCGGGTGTTCATCTCGATGAAATAGAATTGGCCATCCTCATAGAGAAATTCGATGGTGCCCGCGCCTGCATATTGGATTTCGGCCACGGCCTCGGCGCAGATCTTGCCGATACGGTCGCGCTCTTTCGCAGAGATGGCAGGGCCGGGGGCCTCTTCGAAAACCTTCTGGTGGCGGCGTTGCAGAGAACAGTCGCGTTCGCCCAGATGGACGGCACGGCCCTTGCCGTCGCCAAAGACCTGAATTTCGATATGGCGCGGCTTTTGCAGGTATTTCTCGATATAGACATCGGGGTTGCCGAAGGCGGCCTTGGCCTCGGCGCGGGCGGTGCGAAAGGCGACTTCAAGCCCGGTTTCGTCGCGGGCGACCTTCATTCCGCGCCCGCCGCCGCCCGCCGTGGCCTTGATGATCACCGGATAGCCGATCTGCGCCGCGACCTTGCGGGCTTCGGCCACGTCATCGACCCCGCCATCGCTGCCCGGCACGCAGGGCACGCCAAGTGCCTTCATCGTATCCTTGGCGGTGATCTTGTCGCCCATGATGCGGATATGTTCGGCGCGGGGGCCGATGAAGGTGATGCCGTGATCTTCCAGCATCTGCACGAAATTCGCGTTCTCCGACAGAAAGCCGTAACCGGGATGGATGGCCTGTGCGCCGGTGATCTCGCAGGCCGAGATGATGGCGGGCATCGACAGATAGCTGGCGGTCGAGGGTGCGGGGCCGATGCAGACCGATTCGTCGGCCATGCGCACATGCATCGCGTCGCTGTCGGCGGTGGAATGCACCGCGACGGTGCAGATGCCCATTT
>NZ_JBKEBL010000100.1:0-27987 GCF_047973135.1 Paracoccus sp. (in: a-proteobacteria) | reverse complement strand
CAGCACCTGTCTTGGATCCAGCCGAACAGAAGGATACCGTCTCCGGTAACCGAGATCCAGATGTCAAGGGTTGGTAAGCTTCTGCGCGTTGCTTCGAATTAAACCACATGCTCCACCGCTTGTGCGGGCCCCCGTCAATTCCTTTGAGTTTTAATCTTGCGACCGTACTCCCCAGGCGGGATGCTTAATGCGTTAGCTGCGCCACTGAAAAGCAAGCTTCCCAACGGCTAGCATCCATCGTTTACGGCGTGGACTACCAGGGTATCTAATCCTGTTTGCTCCCCACGCTTTCGCACCTCAGCGTCAGTATCGAGCCAGTGAGCCGCCTTCGCCACTGGTGTTCCTCCGAATATCTACGAATTTCACCTCTACACTCGGAATTCCACTCACCTCTCTCGAACTCCAGACAGATAGTTTTGAAGGCAGTTCCGGGGTTGAGCCCCGGGATTTCACCCCCAACTTTCCTGTCCGCCTACGTGCGCTTTACGCCCAGTAATTCCGAACAACGCTAGCCCCCTCCGTATTACCGCGGCTGCTGGCACGGAGTTAGCCGGGGCTTCTTCTGCTGGTACCGTCATTATCTTCCCAGCTGACAGAGCTTTACAACCCTAAGGCCTTCATCACTCACGCGGCATGGCTAGATCAGGGTTGCCCCCATTGTCTAAGATTCCCCACTGCTGCCTCCCGTAGGAGTCTGGGCCGTGTCTCAGTCCCAGTGTGGCTGTTCATCCTCTCAAACCAGCTATGGATCGTCGGCTTGGTAGGCCATTACCCCACCAACTACCTAATCCAACGCGGGCCGATCCTTCGCCGATAAATCTTTCCCCATAAGGGCGTATACGGTATTAAACCCAGTTTCCCGGGACTGTTCCGTAGCAAAGGGCACGTTCCCACGCGATACTCACCCGTCCGCCGCTAGAACCGAAGTCCTCGCTCGACTTGCATGTGTTAGGCCTGCCGCCAGCGTTCGTTCTGAGCCAGGATCAAACTCTCAAGTTGAAAGCGCCGAAACGCTATCCTTGACGTCGAACCTTGCACATCTGTCACCCCCGGAAACATCCGGGGTAACAACTGTCCATCGTCCTCACTTGCGCAAGTCCGACAAACAGTGAAGCTGACACCTGGATCATCGCATAAGCTACCAGGCCGATATGCAAAACTCTCAGTCGTCAAACGACCAAACCGCCCGCATATCCCTTCATCATACTATAATGTCAAAAAGCAACAGAAACATAACAAACCGGAGCGCCAATCTCTTAGCGCTTACCCCAGCCGCCATGCTTCCAGATTTCCTCCAAAGCTTCAGACAACCGCCTTCCGCTTCGTCCCGTTCCAGCGTTCCCGCCGTCTCGGTGAAGCGGTATCTACGGACCAACAACCAAAGCCGCAACCCCCGTTGCGCAAAAAATCCGAACAAATTTTACGAAAGACTTCAAGATACTGAAATATATATGATAAAATGCGCCTATTTTCAGTCGCTCCCCGAAGGTGCCGCCCTTGTGCCACGTATTCCGCCCGCTGCAGGGGTATCTGCTGCGAGAATCGGGCCGGGTCGTCGCCGTCAAAAGCGGTATTCGAATGTCATGCTGATCCGGTCATCCTGCCAGCCGGCCACATCCACCAGATAGCTCAGCGTCTCTGCCGGCGGCAAAAGCCCGGCGGCCAGACGGCAATTCACCTTGCCGACGCCACCGATCACACCATAGTCGGCGATGCAGGGCTTTTCGCGCATTCCGCCGCCAAGGACGTGAATGCCGCTGACCGACAGCGTTGCGCCGTCGAAGGGATGTGTCTGAAGGATGAACCCCAGATGCGCCGAGGGGGCGACCCGGTATTTCGCCCCCCTCTCGCCCGTCCCAAGCCCCCAGATCACCCCGAATCCGCTTGAAATCCGGGTCATGAACAGGATTGTCAGATCAGGATAGGCCGGGGTGTACCAACCGGAAAAATCGACATGCTTTCCATGCGCAAGATCGTATCCGCCGAATCTCAGATCGCCGGCAGCGTCCGATCCGGCCGAGCCGGAATGAAGATCCAGCATATCCGTGTCCTCCCAAAAGCCCTGTGAGGATGCAGGCGGGCCCGCCACAAGCAGCGCCACCAGATTCAGTATCAGCCCAAGACAAGCCGCCCGCATCGAATATCCTTCAGGCCGTCTTGCGACGGAAAATTCAGATAATTTTATGGATGATCCGTTATAAGCCCCGGCGGCCACCTTGCAGAGACGGGCATCCGGTCAGGATATGTACCACTTTGGGATAGATCGCCTTTGTCGCCCTCTGCCGTCGTGACGCAGCGGCGCGGATGGTTGAGATTCCGGCACCGATCTGACACATGCTGTTTCTCGACAAACAGGGGTGGGCACGCATGAACCGCACTTTGAAAATCGCCATCGGCAGCATCTTCGTCGGGCTGACCGTGCTGGCGCTGAAGCTGCTGGCCTGGTGGCTGACCGGCTCGGTCGCGCTGTTGTCGGATGCGCTGGAAAGTACCGTGAATGTCGCCACCGCCGTCGCCGCGCTGGTCGCCATCCGGGTCGCCGCGCGCCCCGCCGATTCGACCCATCCCTATGGCCATCACAAGGCGGAATTTTTCAGCGCCGTGCTGGAAGGCGTGATGATCATCGTCGCCGCGCTGCTGATCATGCGCGAGGCCTATTTCGGTTTCCTGAACCCGCCTGTGCTGGATGCCCCGTTCGAGGGAATCGCGATCAACGCCGCTGCCGGGGTACTGAACGCGGTCTGGTGCTGGGTTCTGATCACGCGCGGCCGGAAATACCGGTCCCCGGCGCTGGTGGCGGATGGCAAGCATCTGCTGTCGGATGTGATCTCGTCCGGCGGGGTGCTGCTGGGTGTCGTGCTGGCCGTGCTGACCGGGTGGAGCGTGCTTGACCCCGCGCTGGCCGGGCTGGTCGGGCTGAACATCCTGTGGTCGGGCTGGAAGGTGACGGCAACCTCGCTTAGCGGACTGATGGACGAGGCGGTGCCCGATGCCACACTGGACACGATCCGGGCGATCATCTCGGACAAGGCGACCGGCGCGCTTGAGGCGCATGACCTGCGCACCCGTCATGCCGGGGCCGTCACCTTCATCGACTTTCACCTGGTGGTGGACGGGCAAACCACGGTCGAGGACGCGCATGACATCTGCGACCGGATCGAACAGTCGCTGCGCGCCAAGCTGGCCGACGCGCAGATCACCATCCATGTCGAGCCGGAACACAAGGCCAAGCATTCCGGCGTGCTGGTGCTGTAGACGCGTCAGAAAATACCGCGCGCGCCCTCTTTCCACAGAGAGGGCAGGACCACCACCTTCGCGCCATGGGGCACACGTTCGTAAATATCGATGGCGTCCTGATCCAGCAGGCGGATGCAGCCCGATGACACGGCCTGCCCCAGATATTGCGGCTCGCAGGCGCCATGGATGCGATACAGTGTGTCCTCTCCGTTCTGGAACAGATACAGCGCCCGTGCGCCCAAAGGATTGCCCGGTCCGCCCGCCATGCCGCCATTGGCGATGGAATAGGGTTCCAGATCCGGGCGACGGGCGACCATTTCATCGGGCGGGGTCCAGCGGGGCCATTTACGCTTGAACTGCATCACCGCGTCGCCCGCCCAGCCAAAACCAGCCGCCCCGACGCCAACGCCGTAACGCATCGCCGCCCCGTTTTCTTGCACCAGATGCAGCATGGCGCGGTCAGGATCGACCACGACCGTTCCCGCCGGCTGGTCGGGATAGGGATTGGCGACCTCTTGCCGCCACAGATCGGGCGGAATGATGCCCTGCGGCACGGCAGGCACCGGGAAGGGCTCGTCCGTGACCGCGCCATAGCGCGCGGGCAAAAGCTGCATCGCGGGCGAGGGCAGCGTCTCATAGGCTTCGGGTTCCGACCTTGCACAGGCCGACAGCAGGGCGGCCGAGGCGGCCGTCAGGAAATTGCGACGTTTCATGATGAATCCTTGGTTCTGACTGATAGCGGGCCGCGCATCGTCGCGCGGCGGCGGCATCGTCAGGGACGCGGAGGCTCGGGTGCCCCGGCCACAGGCAGGCCACAGCGCGCAGGACCGTCCGACGGGCGTATCGCCGCCCCCAAAGCATCCCGCGCAGGCATGACCAGAACCGGCAGGATCGCGTGATCCACATGACAGGAATTGCCGGCCAGGGACGGCTTTTCGCCGTGACTGCCCCCCGATTGCAGGGTATCGGCAAGCTGCGTTGACGCAGCGGCCCAGGATGCATGCCCTGAGGCGAAGGCACCCCACGGCAGGACCGCGATGACAAGAATAGCCAGAAACAGGGCGCGCAGCGTTTTCATGCGGCGAGCCATGTCAGTTTTAAACCATTTGGTCAAGCTTGTTGCAAACGCAACATTCCGCGATCAGGCCGCAAGCCGCACCCAGACGGGAACATGGTCACTGGGTTTCTCGCCCGCCCGCGCCTCGCGGTCCACGCCGGTTTCGACCATCAGATCGGCGGCTTGCGGCGACAGCAGCAGATGGTCGATGCGGATGCCGTCATCCCTGTTCCACGCCCCCGCCTGATAGTCCCAGAAGGTGAACGGCCCGCTCTTGGCCCAAGGGTCGCCTATGCGGATCGCGTCGGTCCAACCCTGCCAAAGGATCGTCCGCAAGGCGGCGCGGCTTTCGGGGCGGAACAGGGCGTCTTCGGTCCATTTGCCGGGGCTGGCGGCATCGCGAGGCTGGGGGATGACGTTGTAATCGCCCAGCATCACCACCGGCATCTCGCTGGCCAGCAATTCTGCCGCACGCAGGCGCAGCCGATGCATCCAGGCCAGCTTATAGTCGTATTTCGGCCCCGGCGCAGGGTTGCCGTTGGGCAGATACAGCCCGGCGATTCGTACCGCCTGATCGCCCGTCACCGTCGCCTCGATATAGCGGGCCTGTTCGTCGGCATCGTCACCGGGCAAGCTGCGGGTCACATCCTCCAGCGGCAGCCGCGACAGGATGGCGACGCCGTTGAACCCCTTTTGACCATGCGTTTCGACATTCCAGCCAAGATCGGCGAAATGATCGCGCGGAAACCCCTCATCGACCGATTTGATCTCTTGCAGGACGACGACATCGGCCCCTGCCCCGGCCAGCCAGCCGGTCAGAGCCTCGATCCGCGCCTTGACGCCATTGATGTTGAAACTTGCGATTTTCATGCCCGCATCATTAGCACCCCGCCACCGATTGGCAACCGATGGTTCGCGCCGTGAAAGAAGGATATACATGTTACACGTTACATGTTAACGATGCAGAGCGAGGAAACCATCATGCCCCGAATCGTTCCCATTCAGCCCGCGAAAAGCGTCGCCGATCAGGTCCGCGACAGGTTGCGCGATGCCATCGTCGATGGCGAATTCGGGATGGGGGAAAACATATCCGAGGAACGGCTGACGGCGCTGTTCAGGGTCAGCCGCTCGCCCGTTCGCGATGCGCTGAACGAACTCAAATTCCTTGGCCTGGTCGAGATCATCCCAAAGCGCGGCAGCTTTGTCTTTCTGCCCGACGATGCCGAAGTGGTGGATCTGTGCGAATACCGCCTCATGCTGGAACGCGAGGCGGCCAAGCTGGCGATGGCGCATGATGCACATGGGCTGACCGGTCGCCTGCGCGAGGTTTGCGCCCGGATGACCCGTATGCAGGACAGCGACGATCACGCCGGCTATTCGCGCGCAGACGCCGAATATCACGCGGCTTTCTTCGATTTCTGCGGCAACCGGTTGGTCCGCGATGCCTATGCACTGGCGGATGCACGTATCGGGACACTGCGAACCGCGCTGACCGCGCCCTCGGATCAGCGCCGCGACGCCAGCTTCCGCGAACATCTGACGATGGTGGCCCAACTGGAACACGGCGACATGGCCGCTTTTGCGGCGACGCTTGCCGAACATATCGACCGGACCCGGCGCGTCGCGCGGGTCGAGCTGCGGAAATTCAAGGAGAGGTCCGATGACAACACTGCGCGCCCTGCTTGAACGCGGAACCATCGTCGCGGCACCGGGTGCGCCGGACGCGCTGACGGCGCGGCTGATCGCTCATCTGGGGTTCGGGGCGGTATACATGACCGGGCTTGGTGCGACGGCCAGCAGGCTGGGTATGCCGGATCTGGGGCTGATGACACAGACCGAAATGGCCGATCACGCCCGCACCATGACGCGGGCGGCGGGGATTCCGGTCATTGCGGATGCCGATACCGGCTATGGCGGTCCGCTGAATATCCGCCGGGCGGTGTCGGATTATGCCATGGCGGGGGTGGCCGCCCTGCATCTTGAGGATCAGGTCAGCCCGAAGCGCTGCGGGCAATTGTCGGGCATCCGTCTGGTCGATACGACCGAAGCCGAGGCCCGGCTACGCGCCGCCATTGCCGCACGCGACACTGCGGCGCCCGATATGCTGGTCATCGGTCGCACCGACGCCCTGCCCGCGCAGGGCATGGATCAGGCCGTGACCCGCGCCGCCCGCTATGCGGATTGCGGTGTCGATCTGGTTTTTGTCGATGGCGTCAAGACGAGGGCCGAAGTCGAGGCCATCTCTGCCCGCGTTCCCGGCCAAAAGGTCGTCAGCCTTGTGGACGGAACCGACGCGGCCCTGCTGACGCTTGCCGAATTGCATCAGATGGGCTTTTCCATCTGCCTTTACGCCGTCACCACCCTGTTCGCCGCACTTGGCGCGCAAGGCCGCGCGCTGGCGGCACTGAAGGAAACCGGCAGCGTCGCCGGGATTGCGGGGCAGGCCAGCTATGCCGGGTTCTGCGAGATCGTCGGCCTGGACGAACACCAGTCCTTCGCCCACCGGTTCGAGGCATGAGCGTCGCGACCGCCACTGTCCTGATTACCGGCGGTGCGGCTGGAATCGGGCTGGCAATCGCGCATGCCGCCACCCGGCGCGGCGCCCGCGCGCTGATCTGGGACATAAACGCCGCCAGGCTGGACCGGGCCGCTGCCGAACTGCCCGGTTGCAAGACCCTCTGCGCCGACATTTCGGATCCTGACGCCGTCATCGACGCCTTTGCACGGGGTCCGGCCCCCACGCATCTTGTCAACAACGCGGGCATCCTTGGCCCGGACATGGCGCTGAACGCCGCCGATGCGGATGCCATCGACCGGGTGCTGGCGGTCAATCTGCGCGGGGCAATGCTTGTCACCTCGGGCTTTCTGAACGCGCGGACGGAACATCCCACGGCGTCCATCGTCAACATGTCCTCGATCGCGGGGTTCAACGGCGGGGCTCGGGGCCGGGCTGTCTATGGCGCGACCAAGGGGGCGATGCTGGCACTGACGCAGGCGATGGCGCGCGATCTGGCCCCGGCGCTGCGGGTGAACGCGCTTGCGCCCGGCATCATCGACACCGAAATCCAGGCGGGGCTGTTTGCCGGCCGCGCCGCGCTTGAGGCGGCGACCGCCAGCATTCCGGCCGCCCGCCTTGGCCAGCCATCCGAGGTCGCATCCGCCGCCGAATGGCTGCTGTTCGACGCGGCCTATGTCACCGGAGAAGTCATTCGCGTAGCGGGAGGACGCAAATGAAACGATCCCTCGATCTGCTGTTTCACCTGCTGGACTGGATTCTGGTCCTGCTGCTGGTCGCCATGACGGCCATGGTTTTTGTGAACGTCGTTCTGCGATACGGCTTCGGGAACGGGCTGGACATATCGGACGAAATGTCGCGCTTTTGCTTTGTCTGGCTGATCTTTCTCGGCTCGGTCTCGGCGATGCGGCGCAACATGCATATGGGCTTTGACCTGCTGGTCGTGTCGGTCTCGCCGGGCAAGCGGCGCGTGCTGTTGACGATGGCGAACGGGCTGATCCTTGCGGTCTGCCTGCTGATCCTGACGGGCACAATCATGCAGTGGCATGTCAACGCGACAAACATCGCGCCGGTGACGCGCCTGCCGATGATCTGGGTCTTTGGCGTCGCGGTACCGATGTCGGTCGGCATCGGGATCATGGCCGGATGGCGGATGATCGGCTATGCCACCGGGCGACTGAGCGACGCCCTCGCGCATGGCGACGCGGAGATGCACCAATGAGCCTGATCATCTTTCTGGTCACGCTTGGGCTGGCCTTGGCCACGGGGGTTCCGGTCGCCTTTGCGCTGATCATCTGCGCCGTCACCATGGGCATCTCGCTGGATCTGTTCGATCCGCAGATCATTTCACAGCGATTCATCGTCGGGGCGAACAACTTTTCACTGCTGGCGATCCCGTTCTTCCTGCTGGCGGGCGAGCTGATGAACGCGGGCGGGCTGTCGCGGCGGATCATCAGATTCGCCATGGCCTTTGTCGGACATCTGCGGGGTGGGCTGGGGATTGTGGCGATCTTTGCGGCGGTCATCCTTGCCAGCCTGTCGGGCTCGGCTGCGGCGGACACGGCGGCGCTGATCTCGATCCTGCTGCCGATGATGCGGGCCTCGGGCCATGACGAGGCGCGTTCGGTCGGGTTGATGGCCTCGGGCGGGATCATCGCGCCGATCATTCCGCCCTCGATCGCCTATATCATCTTCGGCGTGGCGACAAACCTGTCCATATCCAAACTGTTCATGGCCGGGATCGTGCCCGGTGCGATGATGGGACTGGGCGCGCTGACCGTCTGGATGATCCTGGCCCGGCGCGAGAATGTCGCCCCCCTGCCGCGGCAGGAATGGCCCGCCCGGATCGAGGCGCTGAAAGGCGCGATCTGGGCACTTGGGCTGCCGGTGATCATTCTGGGCGGCATCCGCTTTGGCGTCGTCACCCCGACCGAAGCCGCCGTCATCGCCGCTGTCTATGCGCTGCTGGTCGGGCTGTTCGTCTATCGCGAGCTGCGGCTGTCGATGCTGTTCGAGGTGTTCCGCAACGCCGCCCATACCACCGCTGTGGTGATGCTGCTGGCGGCGGCAGCGCTGACGACGGCGTGGTTCATCTCGATCGCGGATCTGTCGGGCATCGTGCTGGACATGGTCGGCGGACTGGTCGATCACCCGCGCATCCTGCTGCTGGTCGTCATGGCGCTGGTTCTGGTGATCGGCACGATGATGGATATGGGGCCGACGATCCTGATCCTTGCGCCGGTGCTGTTGCCGGTGGTGGAAGAGGCCGGGATCGACCCGATCTATTTCGGCGTGCTTTTCGTAATCAACACCGCCATCGGCCTGATCACCCCGCCCGTCGGCATCGTGCTGTCGGTTTCGGCAGGCGTGTCTGGCGTTTCGATGCACCGCGTCGCGATGGGGGCCATGCCCTTTCTTGCGGCGCAGGTTCTTGTCCTCGTTCTGCTGGTCATCTTTCCACAGATCGTCCTGTGGCCGCTGTCCTGGCTGCAATAATTTGAAAAAAGGGAGGTAATTTCATGTCCAATCAACTGACCAAGGCGATTTCTCTGCTGGCTGTGGCTGCCGCGCTGTCCGGCGACGCATCGGCGCAGGAATACGGGCGCCACACGTTCAAGGTATCGAACGGCGCGGCCGAGGATCATCCGGTCTCGGCCGGGGTCGATGCCATGTCGGAATGCCTTCAGGCGGGCAGCGACGGCAAGATGAAGCTGCGCGGCTTTTACAACGGCCAGCTTGGTGACGATGCCGAGGCCACGCAATCGGTCCGTTCGGGCTCGATCGAGATGGTCGTGACCGGGGCTGCGGCCATCGGCGGGATCGAACCGGGAATGAGCGCGCTTGAACTGCCGTTCCTGTTCAGCTCGGACGCCGAGGTCGATGCCATCATGACCGGCCCCTATTTCGATCATCTGGCCGAAAAGATGCCGCAGCACGGGCTGATCCTGCTGTCGATCTGGGAAAACGGCTTTCGCAACACGACCAATTCCAAACATGCCATTGACAGCGTGGACGGCTTCAAGGGTCTGAATTTTCGCGTCATGCAGAACCCGATTTTCATCGACACCTTCCGCAGGCTGGGGGCGAACCCGGTGCCGATGGCCTTTGGCGAGGTGTTCACCGCGCTGGAAACCGGGGCGGTGGACGGGCAGGAAAATCCGATCCCGCTGATTCAGGCGACCAAGTTCTATGAGGTGCAGAAATACCTTACGCTGACCCGCCACGCTTATTCCCCCACGCCGGTGCTGATGGCGAAATCGGTCTGGGACGGGCTGAACGCCGACGAACAGAAGCTGGTCGCCGATTGCGCCGCGCAGGCGCGCGACCCGCAGATTTCCCGTTCGCGCGAGGTGGCCAATACCGCATTGGAAGAGCTGAAAGCCGAAGGCATGGAGGTATCCGAACTGCCCCCCGCCGAAATCGAAAAGCTGCATCAGGTGGTCGCGCCGGTCTATGACGAAAGCATGCAGGCCGTCGGCAGCGAGAATTTTGACCTGCTGATGGCCGAGCTGAACAAGCTGCGCGGCAATTGACAACACCGCCCCGCCGCCAATCCTTGCGGCGGGGCTTATCCACAGGACTGACCCAGATGGGCAACGCCATTCCCGAACCCGATACCCGTGCCTGCCGAACGGCCCTTGCCCGGCGCTTTCCCGGACCCGCATGGCTTGAGGGCACGGATATTCCCGACCGAAACACCCATGACACCAGCTATATGCCCGCCACGCGGCCGCTTGGCGTGGTGCGCCCGGACGATCCGCAGGGCTTTGCCGATGCGATGGCGATCTGCGCCGCGCATGGCGTGCCGGTGGTGCCGCAGGCCGGTCTGACCGGTCTGGCTGGCGGCGCGCACCCGCTGGAGGGGGCGGTCGCCATCTCGTTCGAACGCTTTTCGGGGATTGAGGAAATCGACCCCGCCTCGGCCACGATGACCGTGCGCGTGGGCACTCCGCTAGAGGTGATCCAGCGCGCCGCCGACGAGGCCGGGTTCCTTGTCCCGCTGGATCTGGGCGCGCGCGGATCCTGCCTGATAGGCGGCAATCTGGGCACCAATGCGGGCGGCAACCGCGTTATCCGCTATGGCATGGCGCGCGAGATGGTGCTGGGGCTGGAATATGTGCTGCCTGACGGTACGCTGGTGACTGGCCTGAACAAGATGCTCAAGAACAATGCCGGCTATGACCTGAAGCAGCTTTTCATCGGCTCAGAGGGAACCCTGGGCATGATCACCCGCGCGGTGCTGCGGCTGCACCCGAAACCGGGCTGCACCTGCGCCGCGCTGTGCGGGCTGGCCCGCTATCGCGACGTGGTCGCCCTGCTGGAGGCCGCCCGGCGCGGTCTTGGCCCCATGCTGTCCGCGTTCGAGGTGATGTGGCCCGATTACTGGCACGAGGCCACCGTCACCGTCCCCAATATCCGCCGCCCGATCACCGGCGATCACGGCTTTTATGTGCTGGTCGAGATGCAGGGCATGGATCGCGATCTGGATACGCCGCGTTTTCAGAACTGGCTGGAGATGCAGTTCGACACCGGCCTGATCGAGGATGCCGCCATCGCGCAAAGCCTGGCCGATGTCGCAGACTTCTGGCGCACGCGCGATGCGGCGGGCGAATTTGGCACCGTTCTGGGGCCGCATTCGGCCTTTGATATCGGCCTGCCGGTCGGTACCATGGACAATTTCGCCCTGGAATGCCGGGCTGCGCTGTCGGGTGCCCTGCCGGGTTGCCTGTCGGTCTATTACGGCCATATCGGCGACGGCAACATGCATATCGTGGCGGTGGTTCCGGGCGCGTCCGACCATCCGGGCAAGACCATCTCGGACATCGTTTACCGGACGGTCAAACGCCATGGCGGTACGGTCTCGGCGGAACATGGCATCGGACTGGTCAAGAAACCCTATCTGCCGCTCAGCCGTTCCAGCGGAGAGCTGGCGTTGATGCGCCGCCTGAAACAGGCACTGGACCCGCAGGGCCTGATGAACCCCGGCAAGATTTTCGACATGGAGGAAACCCGATGAACCCCTTGAAACAGCGACTGCGTGCGGGCGAGATGCTGAAAGCAGCATGGGTGGAACTGGCCAGCCCCGACGTCGCCGAAATCATGGTCCGCCACGGCTGGGACATCATCGTGATCGACGGCGAACATGGCGTCGGCACACTGGAGGACTGGGTCGCCACCGCCCGCGCCGTCGAGGCCGCAGGCGGCGAGGTCATCCTGCGCGTGCCCGACGGGTCGGACACGATGCTGAAACGGGTGCTGGACCGGGGCTTCCGGTCGATCATCGTGCCGATGGTAAACTCGGCCGCAGACGCGGCCTCGATCGCCGCCGCCTGCCGCTATCCGGGGCTTGGCCGACGCGGATATGCGGCGCCAGTGGTCCGGGCCTCGCGCTATGGCACCGTGCCCGACTATGCCCGATCCGGGGCGGCGGACGAATTACTGCTGATCGTGCAATGCGAACATGCCGATGCCGTGGCGGGGATCGAGGCCCTGATGCAGGTCGAAGGCGTGGACATGGTCTTTATCGGCCCGAACGATCTGGCCGGTTCGATGGGCCTGCTGGAACAGCTTGACGCCGCGCCCCTGCAACAGGCCATTCGCCACGTTGAAGCGGCGGCCCGTGGCGCCGACCGCTGGCTGGGAACGATCACCGGGCCGGGCCGGGGCTGGAACGATCTGGAGGCTCTGGGCTATCGGCTGGTCATCGGCCCGAACGACATCGCATTGCTGATCGCGGGCGCGAAAGCCGCAGCAGAGGCGCGAGGCTGACGCCCCGCGACCCGTCACCCTGCGTTGCAGTCGGGCAGCGCAGGCCGAGGAAGCGGGCAGGATTGCCCCGGCGCGGCAAGGCACAGCGCCGCCCAGAACGTGCCGACCGTACTGCAATACTCATCAAGATTGCCCTGCGCACCGGCGATCTGGTCAAAAATGTCCAGAACCGATCTCAGCCTGTCCAGCGTCTCGTCCGAGAACAGCCCGGTGGCCGACATCACCTGCCCGACCGGCGCCCCGGCATGGCGGAACCGCAGACTTGCGCTGGCACCTTCGACGACAAGCCGCAGATTCGGCGGCGGATCAAGCACCGTCTCGCCGATCAGGAAAGGCGGGTGAAATATCCATGGCACATCCATGCCCGCGCAGGCACCAATCGGACCGCTGAACGCGATGCCGCCAAGACGGTCCCCGAAAGTGGTCACGGCACCTGACCGGAACGGGGCATCGTTCAGCACCTGCCCCCCGACCTGCCAGCTTATCCGGTCCGCCATGCGGATATTGACGCCGCACAACCCGTCAGGCACCAGAACGGTGTCATCCTGACGCGGCAAATAGCCCGGCAACCAGCTTTCCGGAATCTCCATGCGCAGCGGCATGTCCGGCACGCCGGTGAACCGGATCGACAGGCGCGGCGTACCTGATCCGGCAGTCACGTTCACATGCGGCGGATTGGGCGGCAAAAGCGGCGGATCCGGCGGCATCGGCGAAGCCGGTTCCGGCGGGGGATCGGTCCGAAGCCGTTTCAGTTCCATATCGACAGGCTCTTTGCCCGCCTCGTGCTGCCGGGCGGTCAGGAAAAGCTGTTCCGCCGGGCTGCGCAGGCGTGACAGCGCGCTGCTGCCCGGCCCCTCGCGCCACAATCCGAAATAGACATCACGCCCCTGCGCATTGCCGATCCGCTCGACATCGAACAACTCCCACCCGTCGCGGACCATCCGGTCGCGCAAACCGGTGAAAAGCGGCCGGGGGCGGAACCCCGTGAAAACAGCAGGCGGGGCGTCCGTCGCGTAAAGCGCGGCAAAATGGACCTGCCCCTGCAACACCAGCGCCTCGACATCCACGATCCGCAACCCAAGCGAGCGCATCATATCCTTGCTTTCAAGGAACTTGTCGATGGTAAGCGGGCGGACAATACGCTGACCGCCACTGCCATTGCGAAAGACGGCGGCGTAAAAGGTGCCTCTACCCTCGCGATAGACCTCGAAATCCACCAGCCGCATGCCTTCGGCGCGCATTTCGTCCATCTTTGCGCGCAACGCGGGCAAACCGGCGACGACGTGAAACAGGTTTCCCCCCGTCCCTGCGGCCCAGAGACCCGCGAAGCCTCGGCTGCCGTTGATCACCTCGGTCTCGACGTCGATCAGGCGCAGACCGCGCGCGACCATCGCGGTACCCTGCGCGTCGAACCGCGCGAGAGATAAAAGGCCGGTATGGACGGCCTCGCCCCGGCCTTCCTGCCAGACGGACTGCATCCGAAGCACCTCGTCCGCATCGCCTGTCACCGGGCTTGCGGCCAGTGCCGCAGTCAAAGCAGCTATTCGTTTCATTGCGTTCCTCCTTGTTGCAGCTTGCGGCGGGTTTCCGGCCCGCGATCAGCCATAGGCCGCGTGATAGGCCGCCATCAGCACCTTCTCGGGATTGGCGACATCGTCGCTGTTGGTCAGCAGAACCGCATCGATTCCATCCGGAAAGCCCATCATGCCGCCGTGAAACCAGCGACCGCCCGTACCGAAATCGCCGCCATGGCCGTAATAGCTGCCGCGCGGCTGCCCGTGCCACAGGCGAAAGCCAAAGCGCGGACCGTCCCATTCCAGCATGCGGTGGCGGCTGCGACGGGACAGAACGGTGTCGTGGCGAAAATGCGCCATGAATTTCGCCCAGTGGATCGCATTCGCGTACCAGCCATAGGCCCCGATGGCCGTGGCGGTGAAATCGTCCCAGCCGCGCCCGTCGCGATCCGCACCAGCGGCATAATAGAGACACGGTGCCACAGCATCGCGATGGCGGGTCATGGTCCGGCAGCCCATCGGCAAAAGTACGGACTGACGTGCGACCTTCACATAGGGTTTCCCGGTGACGCATTCGACGATATGGGCCAGAAACCAATAGTTCCAGTTCTCGTAACGGTCGGTCACACCCGGCGTTCCGGCAAGCGGGGCCTGCAACGTATCCGGGAAGGCAGACAGCCTGCCCGGCCCGTCGAACCCCGACCGATGGGTCAGCAAATCGCGCACCGTTATCGCCCCAAGCGAGGGATGCGCATCGGGAAACCGGTCCGCGATCAGCGGATAGGCCGCATCGCTCTGCGCGATGATACCATCCTCAACCAGTTTCATCACCGTAACGGCGCAGACCGGCTTGGCCAAAGAGGCGCTGACCATCCGCGTCCGGGGGCGCATGTCGCGCGGGTCGGTCTCGGCGGTGGTGCGGGCCGATCCCATGCCCCCCGCATCGGCCAGTTGCCCGTTCTGCACGATCGCCCAAGTGTAGCCGACCGCGCCCGCGCCCTCCATCCGGGCGACGATCTCGTCCACCATGCGGCTGCGATCAAAGACCGGGCCGGGATGGCCAATCACATCGCCGACCACCGGCACGCCATGAACGCGGCGGGCCACCCTGCCCCTGGTCAACGCTGGCCCGCGGTTGCGTTCAGTATCGGCGGCGTCAGAGGCCAGCCGCGCCTCGAAACGGGCAGCAGCGGCGGCGTCCGCAACCACGCCGTCATCCGGATCGGGGGCTGTATCGCTGGCAAAATCCTCGCTGGCAAAATCGTCCATGTCACTTTTCCTTCAAAAGGTTATCGGGGACGCGGGCATCTGTGCCGCCCGCCTCTGGCAGTCTTGCAGGACGGCAGGCCCGGACGCGTGAGTGGCAGCACCTGTTTTTCGCCCGGACCGATACTCAATTTTCAGGAAAAAAAGGGGGGAGAGGCAGGCCGTCAGCTTTCGCTGCCGGAAATCCACGGCTCGGCCTGCAATTTCAGCACCACCTCCAGCCGCCCGGCACAGCCCAGCTTGGACAGGATGGCCGACACGTGGTTCTCGATGGTGCGGCGGGACCGGCAGATATCTTCGGCAATGGCGGCATTGGTCTTGCCGACGATCAGGTGGCGCAGGACCAGTTGCTCTTTGGCGGTCAGGCCATAGGGGTTTTTGCGGGCCACCGCATAGGGTCCGCGCCGCACGACCCGTCGCGCGCCCTTCAAACGCGGCGCAAGGGCCGCGCGGGCCGCCACGGCCCCCAGATCGCCAAAGATGGCCAGCGCATCGGCAAGCCCTTCGGCAGTCCCCCCCGCCACCAGCGCCCAGGCTGACAGGTAAAAGCTGCGACCCTCGCGAAAGGCTTGCGCAGCCCCTGCAAAATCGCCCCCGGCCATCAGGGCAAAGGCAGGCGGCAGACCCGAAGGGGGCGCCGGCGAATGCCCCAGCAGCAGCCGCCAGAACAGGATTTCGCCCGTCTTGCGGGGGCTGAACGTCCCCTCGGGCTGTGCCGCAATCCAGTCCAGCGCCGCCTGTGCCCGCGCCGGGTCAGCCGCCAGCACTGCCGCCTCAAGCAAGGCGGCATGCAGCGGCGTCAGGTATTGCGGTTCAGCAATCTGACCAGCGGCCTCAAGCGCCTCGTCCAGCAGGGCGGGCGCATCCTCTGCGCCCATCCGCAGCCTGGCCCGCGCCAGCACGATCCGCGCGGGCATCTGCATCAAAAGCGTCTGGTTTTCTTGCGCAAGACAATGGTTGCAGATTGCCACGGCCTGATCATATCGGTCCAGTTCAAGGGCAAGCTGCGCCTTGCGACCGATCAGGTAAAATGTCCAGGCGTCCAGATCATGCGCGACATCGAAGGCGATCCCCTCGTCTATCAGGGCCTCGGCGCGCTCAAAATCGCCAGCCTCGACCAGACATTCCGACAGGTTGGTATAGGCACGGGCCGCCTGCTCATGAAAGCCCCCGGCAAGCGACACGCGCAGGCTTTCGCACAGCAGGGTTTCGCCATCGGCATCGCCCCGGAACAACCGGGCGCTGCCGATGGTGTTCAGCGCATGGGCCTCGATCTCGGGCTCGGCAGCCTGCCGCGCCAGATCAAGCGCGCGAAGCCCCCAATCGACCGCATCGGCCATCCGGTCGCGAAGCATCGCGAATTGCGCCCGCAGCGCCAGCGCCTGCGCCCGCGACCCCGCCGCCAGGGGCGCCTCGTTTTCCAGCAGCGCGATGGCCTCGTGGATATAGCGCCCGGCCAGATCGGCCTCGCCGCGATACCAGTGCAGCCGTGACAGCCAGCGCAGGTTATCGGCCACCATCTGCGGCGCGTTCAGGGCCCTGCGGATCCTCGCGGCACGCCTGCGGGCAGCGATGACGGCATCGTCAATTCCCAGGGCCAGAGCGGCCTCATAGGCAAAAGCCTCCAGCACCTCTGCCGCCCCGGCATCCGTCGCGTTCCCCAGACAGTCGCATGCTGATCGCAGATACAGCGCCGCCTCGCGATGCGCACCAAGCGCCGCCGCGTCGCGCGCCGCCAGAGGAGCAAAGCGGAGGATGATGTCGGGGCGCGCGGCCCCTTCGGCGTGATGAACGATCCGGTCAAGATGTCGGGCCGGATCGTCGGCACCCAGATAGGCATCAAGCCAAAGCTGATGGCAGGCCAGCCGCCGCGCTGGCGGGACATGGTCCAGAATGGCAAGCCGGGCCAGTTCATGCCGAAAGGCCAGTCCGGACTGCGTCGGAACCAGCACACCTTGCTGAACCGATCTATCTATATTTCCGGCACTTTCCCCCAGCGCACCACCCGTGACAAGGCTCAGGGGCAGTTCGCCCGCGTTGCAGGCGGCAAGGTCGATGAACCGGCGCGTGCCCTCGTCCAGCGACTGAAGCCGCGCCAGAATGACATCCAGAACCGATTCCGGGATTTGCCCGTCATCGGCTGCCACAAGTTCCGACACGAAGAACGGATTGCCGCCGCTGACCCGAAAGACCGCCTCGGCCCGGTCCGGATCACCACCGCACAGCTTGCGCACGCTTTCGCGCCCCAGAGGGGCAAGCGGAATCCGTATCGTGCTGGCCGGGGGCAATGCCCCAAGCGCACCCCTCAGGCCGGTCCCGGTCCCCAAAGCCTCGTCGCGGAAAGTCGCGATCAGCAGCAGCGGCAATTGCGTGATCCGGCGACCGACGAACTTGAACCAGTCGAGGCTGCGTTGGTCTGACCAGTGCAGATCCTCGATCACCGCGACGCAGGGATGGTCGCGCGCGGCAACCAGGGTCAGAAATCTGTCGAACGCGCTGTCCTCGCCGGACCGGTCAAGGGCCAGCGCCCGCAGGATATCGCGGACGGGTCCAAGCGGGCGCGGCGTGTTCAGCGGATCGCAATAGCCGACCGCCACCCCTGTCTGACGCGGCAGCGCGGCCAGCACGCTTTCCACAAGCGTCGATTTTCCGACCCCGGCCTCGCCATGGACAAGCGCGATCCGCCCGCCGCCGCGCGATATTCCCGCGACAGCGGCGGCAAGCATCTGAAGCTGATCGTCCCGTTCCAGAATCTGCGGACGCGCCGTCATGCCACCGCCTGCAAGTTTGCTGCATTCCCGGACCGATGTTAGATCACTGCCGCGATCCGGTCACCTGGCCAGCGGGCCGCGCGTCCTGCGTTTCCCGTCCGGTCCCTTTTGTCAGCGCCGTCACAGGCCGAAATCAAATTCGGTTCCGGGCGCATCGAACGCCCCCCCGATCAGCCGGATGGTGCCGGTGCTGTCGAAGCCGATCCCCTCGTCGATGGTGGTCGTTCCACTGCCAGACCTGATCATCGTGCCATTATTGACGATCCCGCTTGCCGGATCGGCCGGGGCATCAGAGGCAAGCGCGATGTCGGTCTGCGGCCCGGCAAATTCGAGACTGCCGTCCCCGGTGACAAGGATCGCGCCCGCTTGCGGACCTGCATTCAGGAATTGGAACGCATCGCCAGCCGCAAGCTGCGGCAGGCCATAATAGTATTTGCCACCCATGACGGTCAGAATGTCCATCGTGCCGCCAAGCTGCGTCTGTGCCTGCTCCAGCGTCGCGGTGCCACGAATTTCGACGTTCTGCGCGATTTGCAGCAAATCGGCCAGGTTGTACTGGTCGGGAATGCTTCGTTCGCCGAAAAGGGCGGTTGCCCCCTGATCGACAATCAAGGTACCGGTCGAGAACAGGCCGCCGCGGGCGATCTGGAAATCGTCCGTTACCGTAACATCCCCCGGTCCCACCAGACCGGCCCCCTCAAGGTCAAGCGAGGCAAGGGTGATCGCATCGCCGGCCTCAAGCAACGCATTTCGGACCAGAACGTGATCAAGGCCGTTCGCCACCATTCCGGGCGTCAGCTTCACCGTGTTGGGCGCGCCCCCTGTAAGCGACGAGGTCAGCGCGAACGCCCCGCTGCCCTGATCGAAAATCCCGGTATTCGTGCCATAAAGCGGTACATCGCTGATCCCGCCGCTGGTTTTGGCCAGCGTTCCCTGAACGCTGACGCCAGCCAGCCCATCGTCAACCACGCCCAGATAGGGATTGATGTCGGTGAAAAAATCCGCTCGTGATCCGTCAAGTGTCAGCGAACCACCCTCCAGCACATCAACAGTACCGGACCTGGCTACGTAAGTGCCAATCGTATAATCGTATTCAACGCGGCCAAGATGGACCGTTGCGGCCCCCATCGTGACCGATCCTCCAATATCCATATCGCCAAGCATCCGAAGGTAATCGGACCTGGTCGGGTTCTCGGGATCAAAGGGCAGTCCGAAGCTGGCGGTCGCAGTCTCGGCGATGGTAAAGGTAGAATCTCCGGTCAGGATGGTGCCCGTCAACCAGTCGAAATGCTGCGTGACGGTGAGCCCCTCTTCCGCGATCAGCGTCCCGCCATTTACGGTCAGCCTGTCCAGCGTCAGCGCCTCGGAGACCACGAAATTGCCGCCCTCGACAACGATCTGGCTGAAACCCGCGTCGATCAGGTTCTGATCAAGGCTCACCGTGCCGCCATGCAGCGTCAGCACGCCGTCATGAAAGTCGAAACTGCCGGTGTTCGACAACAGCGAAACCGGGGATGCGCCGCCGCCCGTCTTGACGATCCGGCCAGCATTCTCGACGCCGCTGCCGTCAAAACCATCGGCGGAATACACTACAATGCCGTTATTATCCCCACCAATGGTCAGGATCCCGCTGTCGGCGATGGAAAGAACACCGTCCTTATAGACATAGGCTCCGTTCTCATAGTAGCTTTGCCCCAGATACAGGCGCAGATTGCCGAAATCCGCGTCACCATCAACTTCCAGCCTTCGCGACAGATAGCCGACATTTCTTTGGCTGGTCTGTTGCCAGTCGCCGCCGAACTGCACCTGCGCGCTGTCCGGCAGATAGGTGGTTCCGTCACCGCTCATCGTGCCGCTCAGCCATTCGAAGGATTCTGTGGCGGTCACATCCCCCGATCCGGTCAAGGCGCCCCCGGTCAGTTCAAGGCGGGCAAGGGTCACGTCCTCGTCAATCGTAACGGTTCCCGACGAGATTTGGATGGAATCGAGACCCGCCCCGATCAGATCCTTCGTCAGGGTCAGGTCAGTTCTCGATTCGAAAACGCCGCCGTTCAGTTCGACCGTGCCGAACTGATCACCGGCGAAGGGCAGGACCAGATTATCCACCTGCGACACAATTGTTCCGTTCGAACTAATCCCGTAATCGCCGCCTGCGGGCGGGGAAATCCCCATGACAACCTGCCCGCTGTCAGTCACATCCATCTGACCGGTTTCGCCGATTTCAAGATGCCCGCCGCTAAAGATGTATTGGCCGGTACTCTGGTCGTAAGTCTGCGTCCCAAGATAAAGCTGCCTGTCAACCAGCAGCGTACCATTCACGACCACATCCCGCCCCAACGAATAGCCCGTCAGATGGCCGGTGGCGCCCTCGGCGATGATCAGATCGCCACCACCGACGGTCGCATAGTCAATATCCAGGTTTTCCGTCACCGTCACCGCGCCAGCGCCCGACAGGCTGCCGCCCACAACGCTTAGCCCGGCAATCGTTACATCAGCCTCGACGATCAATTCGCCGGATGTCACCGTCAGACGATCCAGCCCCGCATCCACTATCGCCTGCGTCAGCACAAACGAGCCGCCCGACAGTTCCAGTACTCCATCGACAATCTCGACGGTCGCCCCTGTCCCAAGCGTCAGATCGGGGATCGCGCTGGCACCGCCGCCGGTCTTGACCAGCACGCCGTCTATCGTGACGCCATTGTCAAGGTCGGCGACCGAATATCGATCCATAATATCCGCAGCATCGCCCCTCAGGGTCAACGACCCTGACGTACCGATGTCGATCCGGCCACCGTTGGTAACATACCCGG
Source organism: Paracoccus sp. (in: a-proteobacteria) (assembly GCF_047973135.1). Classification (GTDB taxonomy): domain Bacteria; phylum Pseudomonadota; class Alphaproteobacteria; order Rhodobacterales; family Rhodobacteraceae; genus Paracoccus. The sequence continues at coordinate 7,048 of NZ_JBKEBL010000100.1, read as the reverse complement.
CCAGATCGTCGTCATAGAAGTTGGCACCCAGATTCAGATAGGCATCCTGAACCGTCAGGTCGCCATCCACCGTCAGGGTGACGCCAAGGGTGTTCAACGACGGGTAAGACCGGTTGCTGACGAAATCGGCGGTCGCGCCGGATGCCACCGTTACCTCGCCCCCGCCATAGACAGACGCACTTGCCAGTACAAAGGTGTTGGTCACGGTCAACTTGTCGGGAACGATCAGCGCGCCGTCACGTACGGTCAGGGCTGCCATGGTCACATCGCCGGACAGGCGCAGTGTTCCGCCAGCCAGGGTCAGGCTTTCCAGCGCCACAAGATCGGTACTGTCGTCGATGATCATCGTGCCGCCGGTTATCAATACATCGCCGGTCAGCTTTGCGCGGGACGCATCGGTCATTCCGTACTGGATGTGCAGCACGCCCTCGCCCGATTGCGCGATGGTTCCGGTACCAGAGACCGGCAGGTGGTCGATCAACGTCTGGCCCCCGCCGGTCCCGGTCAGACGGCCATCGACGATAACCTGCGACAAAGAGCCGTCGTCGCCGTCGCGATAGCGATCGATTTCGGTATTCCAGCCGCGCAACTCGTAAGACCCGTCCGCCGCGATGTTGAGGATACCCTCGGCATCCGGGCCATTTGCCAGCGACCCGAGGCGAAGTCTTGCCTGTTCCTGTACCGCCGTTCCCTCGATCGTCAGCTTGCGGCCCAGATAAAGATTGCCGTGACTGACAGGTGCCTCGACATTCGTGGCCTCGCCAATCACCGCATCGGCCTTGACCACGATTTCGCCGCCTTCGCGAATGTCGCCGCCTTCCCAGTCCAGCCGCCCGGTAATGGTTATGCGGCCCGCCCCTTCGATCCGACCGTTGGTCATGGACAGGTTGGTCAGGGTGATGTCCTCGTCGATCTGAAGAACGCCCCCGGTCACGCTGATCGCAGTGATACCCTCGGCGGCGGTCAGCAGGCGCGTCTGCCCGACGCCCACCTTCTCGTCATAGAGCGGGGTTTCAAGCGGCGGCGCGAAGCTGCCGAAATCGCCCGCCGGGGTGCGGATCTGCCCTTCGGTTGCCGTGATGACACCCGCGCCGGAATAGCTGATCCCCGCGTCGATATCTGCGATACCCTCGCCCGTCTTGAGGATCGTGCCGTTATTGATCAGACGGTTTTCGAACCCCGCCGATGACCACAGATCCCGCATCCATGCTTGCGCCCCGTCGAATGTCAGCACGGCCCCGGCATCCACAGTGACGGTAATGCCGGTATCGGGCGTGGCGTCGATCCCAAGCCTCAGCTCGGCCTGTTCGATCACGGCCTGCCCGCGGATGCCAAGGTCGCGCGCGATCACCATGGGCTGCGTTCCGGAGGCCGTTTCGCCCGTCCAGTCGCTGCCGAATGTCGCCGTCGCTGCCGCCCCGATGATCAGCCCGCCGGTTCCGGCAATCGTGCCCCCGGTCTGGGCATAGCTTTCCGATATGGTCAGATCGCCATCGCCCGAGATCGTGCCGTTCAGCATTTCAATGTTCTGGATCGTGGCGTCGGATACGACCTGCAAGGTTCCGCCATTCAGACGAATGTTGGACACGGTGACAGCGCCGCCGACCACAAAATTCGTGCCCGGGCCGATCTCGATAAAGCCGTCCTCGGTCAGGAATGCGCCGCCGCCCTCGATCTGGACCCCGCCCGAGACAGAGCTGACCCCGCCCCCGGACTTGACCAGCACGCCATTGTTTTCAAGGGCATTGCCAGATGTCACCGCGCCGCCAGTGCTGCGGTAGATGTCCAGATCCGACTCATCGCCGATCAGGTGCAGCGTTCCGGTGGTATCGACCACCAGACGCCCCGGCAGGTTCACATATTGGCCAAGATCCGCGTCATAAACGTAATCGCCCAGGCGTAGACGCGCGCCATCCAGCGCCGCCTCGCCCGCGACGGTAAGGTTCTGGCGCAGATACAGGGTGCTGGTGCTGTCGGTGCCCGTCCCCAGTGTCGCCTGCGCACCGTCGGCGACGGTGATCTGGCCGCCACCGGCAAAGGTGCCGCCGGTCCAGTCAAGCTGCCCGGTAATGGACAGATCGCCATCGCCCGTCAGCGTGCCGCTGGTGAAGGACAGATCCGTCAGCGTCGTATCCCCGGCAAGGATCAGCGTGCCGTTCGTGAACTCGGCCACGCGGAAGATGCTATCATCGGTCGCGCCATCGGCCCGGAAGATGCCGCCGTTCAGGACAAAGCGCCCTTCTGCGGCGCTGACCGTTCCTTCGTTGCGGGCCATCGCAAGGGATGTCGCGGCATCGCCATGGGTCGCGGTGATCGTCCCGCGATTGATCAGCCCAAGCGGGTCATCCTCGGCGAAATAGCCATTGCTATATGTTCTGATGCTGCCCGCCGTGTTGCGGAAATCGAGGCTGCCCGTATCGTCGATGGTCAGGAAGCCCGGCAAGTTGACATAGCTTGCAGTGTTAGGGTCATAGTATCGCCACCCGAGATACAGATGGACATTGCCCACGGTCACGTCGCCCGAGACGATCAGATCCCGCGCGTTGTACAGGCTTCGCGTGCTAGATCTGTCTTCGATGGCATAGCCGAGTTGCGCGGTCGCGCCCTCGGCCAACTCAAAGCTGCCGCTGCCGGCCAAAGCGCCGCCCGTCCAGTCGAAACGGTCAGCGACGGTGATGTCGCCCGCACCAATTAGCGCACCGTCGCTGATCTCCAGCCGCTGAATGGTCAGCGCCTCATCCGCCACGACCGTGCCGCCGCTGATCAGCAGATCGTCCAGCCCGGCGTCGATCGTCGCCTGCGTCAGGTGCGAATACCCGGATCCAAAGGCAAGGCGGCCATTGCCCTGATCAAGCGCCCCGGCAAAGTCTTGCAACAGGATTTCGGAAACCCCGCCGTCCGATTTGCGGATCGTGCCGGTGCCGGTGATGCCCGACAGGATCGCCGGGTCGCGCAGATTGTCGTAAAGTCGCGCATTCCCCTGAAGGACAACCAACCCGGTATCGCCCAGATCAATCACTCCCTCGCGCCGGACACCGTCAACGGTGCCGCCAAGAAGCATGTAGCTCTCAGTTTTGACAGTCAGCGTTCCCTCGACGCTCATTGTCGTTTGCAGATTTTTGTTGCCATAGTACCAATGGCCATCAACATTTGCCGTCGCCCCTTCGGGAACCGTCATGCCGCCATCCAGCGCAATCGTCCCGCCGGACCAGTCCAGTTTCCCGATGACAGCCGACCCGCCGCCCGACAGCGTTCCGTTCAGAAGGTACAGTTCGGCCAGCGTCACATCCTCGTCGATCGTGACCGTACCGCCCGAGATCCGCAGCTTGTCGAAACCCGCATCGACCAGCGCCTGCGTCAGGGTAAAGCTGCCATCGGTGATTTCCAGAATGCCGTCCTGAAAGTCGAACGTGCCGGTCTGCGCGCCAAAGAAGGCCGCGCCCGACGCGCCACCGCCGGTCTTGACGATGCCGCCCTCGTTCGACAGGCCGGATGCGAGATTGAAGGCGGGGTAACGGACCTGCATATCCGCATGCGGGCTGGAAAATGTGTAGACCGCTCCATCCGTCACCCGGATCGCGGCGTCTATATCATCATATTGAAAGGTCTCAGAGTTATAGACCCGATCACCCAGCCGCAGGATGGCACTGGCGTGATCGACCTGCCCTTCGACCACCAGATCACGCTGCAGGTTGACCGATGCTGGATAGCTTGACACGTCGGGATCATAAACCCAGCCAAAGGTCAGCGTCGCGTCATCGGCCACCACCACATCGCCCGCACCCATGATCGCGCCGCCAGTGATCACCGGCTGGCCGGTCAGGGTCAGCGTCCCGTCGCCCTCGATCCGGCCGCCCGCCATCTGGAAATCTTCCAGCGTCACATCCCCGTCAAGGATCAACGTGCCGCCATCCAGTTTCAGCCCGTCAAAGAAATCCAGATCGTCCTGACTGGTCAGCCGCAGCGTCGCGTTAACGGGGATCGAGATGTAACCGTTCTCGATCACGACCTGACCAAGGGATTCTCCAAATGGAGCCGCACCAGACGTTCCGCCGCCCGTCTTGCGCAGGACGCCAAGATTTTCGATTCCGGCACTGCCGTAAGAGGAAGACTGGTAAATATCGGCGTTGAAGTTGGACAGTTCCAGTTCGGCACCGGGCGCTATGGTAAGGCGTCCGCCAACGGTGTAGTATTGTCCAAGATCATAATCGTAAGCGGTTTTCCCAAGATTCACCGCCGCGCTGCCGACAACCCCGTCGCCCTCAAGCCGCATGTCGCGATAAAGATACTGGGATGGGACATAACGAGGAGCGGCCTCGGGATCGAAATCATATCCGAACTTTGCCAGGGCACCGTTCCCGATGGTCAGCAGGCCGCCTTCCTCGAACGTTCCGGCGATCCAGTCCAGCCTTTCGGTCACATTGACCGTGCCCGCCCCGGCAAAAACGCCGCCATCTATCGTCAGCAGCTTGATCGTGGCTTCTGTCCCGATCTCGACCCGCGCACTATAACCACCATAAACGATCAGTTCATCAAGGATCGCGTCGAATTCGGTCGCAAGCGTCGTATTGTATCCAACCCGGATCGAAGCCTCGGCGACCAACGATTTCAGCGTGACGGGCCCAAGGTTGTTTTGCAGCGTTACCTGACCCGTCAGATTGCCGATAAAGACGTCATCATCGGCATTCGGGATGCGGCCCGCGCTCCAGTTATCGGCGGTGCCCCAGTATCCGTCGCCCGCCGCCCCGGTCCATTCGTTCGAAAAGCTGCCAAGTTCGAATGTCAGGTCGGTGTCATCATCGCTGAAGGCATTGCCCGCCAGATCGGTGATCGCCCCGCCAACCAGCGTCAGGACATGGCTGCCCCGTTCCAGTTCCGGGTAGGTAACAGTCAGGGTCCGGTCGCCCGACCGCAGCAGGGCGAGTTCCGGCGTCACCTGACCCGACGGCCCGGTCAGCCTGATCGCCGCGGCCGGATCGGTATCGGGATCAAGCGGTTCGTCGAAGGTGAAGGTAAAAGACCGCTTGGACCTGCCGTAAAGCGCGCCCTCCTGTATCGTCGAATCGATCAGTTGAGGCGGAACGGTGTCGGGCACGATTTCCGCCTGGATCAGCGGGCCAAGACCGACATTGCCGCCAGTATCCGTCGCGCGGATTTGCAGCGTCACGTCGCGCGCATCCTCGCCGTCATCCAGCACGGGGATGCGGGCGCTCAGATCGAAGGGATAGGAAATATCGACCGAGATCGGATCCCCGTTGACCAGCAGCGCGACGGATCGCAAGCCTGCATCGTCGGTGATCGTCGCATTCAGCGAAATCAGGCTGCCTTCAAGGATTTGAACGCCATCGGTCGCCGGATCGGCATCCAGATCGGCCGCCAGCAGCGCGACCTGCGGCGGAATGCCGGATGTGTCGAAGGGCTGGAAATTGACGATATGCAGCTTGCCGTCGGTGGTTCCGACATAACCGACGCCTGCCGCGATCACCACATCGGTCGGCGCGCTGTCGATCTCGTATCGCGTGATCAGGCTGCCGGTATTCGCGGTGTCGGTCGTGTTGATCACATCGATCACGTCGGTCCCGAACACGCCGCCCGGATCACCCACCAGCAGGCCGCGCCCGGCCCCGTTCAGCGCGATGGCATTGCCCGCAAGCGAGGTATCGTCCGCGCCGCTGATCAGCACCGGCGCATCGGGATTCGAGACATCGACTGTCTGATAACCGCCCTGAAACCCGTTCGAGGCCGGAATATACAGCGTCCCGTCAGCGGCAAAGGCCTTGCGTTCGCCCGAGGTCAGGGAAATCGTGGTCGAACCGCGCCTGACCAGATCGTCGCCCAGCAATTCGATGACGGTGACACCCCCACGATTGTCCAGCGCGTAAAGGAAAGCCCCGTCCTGCGCCAGGCCGCGAATGGCACTGACGTTCGACCCGATATTTACACTGTCAAGTTCCTCGCCAGTCGTCATGTCATACAGCCGCACCGACCCGCCGGTCACGATCATCGCGTTCCCGTCACGGGTCAGGGCATGGCTGGCACCCAAGGCAAGCTGGCCGCGCAGAACCGGGACTGCCGGATCGGCCAGATCCCAGGCGTTGACCACGCCATCAACGCCCACCACCAGCAGCCGTTGCAACGCCGGATCATAGGCACCGGTCTTGACATCGGCGATTGCTGTGACCGAGGCCAGCGTCGGTTCGCGGGGATTGCTGACATCGATGACCGACAGCCCGGTTGTCGTCAGCACCAGCAGCGGATCGCGCGCCGTGCCGTCACGCGCGAAATCCCGCGTCGGGAACATGGCCATGACCATGCCGCTCAGCTCCAACGTGCGAACGACGCCCAGATTCGTCGCGAATGGATCAAGCGGCTCGATCCCTCCGGCGATGGCGTCGAAATCCGAAATCCCGTCGCGGTTCGAGTCGGGATTGACATCCGAGGTGCCCACCGCATGCTCGACATCCGCCGAAAGCCCGTCGAAATCCGCGTCATTGGCGGTCGAGGGACGAAATACCAGCCCCGAGGTCAGGTCGGTTCCGCGCCCGGACACCGCCGTGGTGCCGTAATCGACCGCCACCAGCCCGCTTTCGGGATCGAAAACAGTGATCTCGTAAGCCTGTTCGTCGGGCAGGAAAATCTCGAAATGGCCGTCCTGATCGGACATGGTGCGCAGCGTGTCGCCGGCAATGTCGATGGCGATATAGTCATTGCCCCAATCGAAATAGGGCAGCCTTTCATACGAGGTCGCGGTGGCGGCAACCCGCGTTTCCGGCCTGGCCGCGTCATTCGAGGAAATCACGATCTCGCCACGCGACAGGCCCGGCGCGACGCCGGTGAAGGAAACGCCAAAGCTGAAGCTTTCGCCCGTCGCAAGGGTCAGCGGACTGGCCGCCAGATCGGCCGGCACCCCGGTCAACCCGAACGCCGCCGCCGTATCCGCAAGCGCAATCCCGTCGATCACCAGATCCTCAAGCCCCTGATTGGTGATCGTGAACATCTCGTCCACGCTTTCGGTCACGCCCCGGTCCACGCCGCCGATGTTGGAATT
>NZ_JBKEBL010000161.1:0-6951 GCF_047973135.1 Paracoccus sp. (in: a-proteobacteria) | reverse complement strand
CGCGCGGAACCGGACCCGGTCGCTGCCGGGCATGCGATCTTTGCCAATGGGCAGGGGCCGGGACCGGCCTGCGCCAATTGTCATGGCCGCGATGGTCTGGGCGGAGGCGAGGGCGAGACGCCGCCGGTGGATTGGCCCGCGCTGTCGGCGGCAACGCCCGCCCGGCCCGCCTATGACGCCGCCGCTTTTGCCCGCGCGTTGCGCGAGGGCCGGGGTGCGGATGGCCGCATCCTCAGCCGCCTGATGCCGCGATATGAGCTTGACGCGGATCAGGTCGCGGCGCTTGCGGCCTATCTGCGGGCGCTGCCTGATCTGCAACGGCAGGGCGTCGCTTCCGGCCGCCTGCGTATCGGGGTGTTCGGCGATGCCTATCTGGCGGCGTTGCGCGCGGCCCTTGGCGATCAGCCCATCCATGGGCGGGGGATCGAGTTGGTGCCGTTGCCCCGGAATGGCCCGCTGCCCGCGGATTCCGGCCTGCTGGCCGTCATCGGCCCGCGCGCGGCGAGCCTGTCCGCTGCGCGGCAGGCGGCCGAGCAGGGCATCCCGGTGCTGTTCCCGCTGGCCCCCCTGACGGGCGGGGAAAGCCCGTCGATCATCCGCAGCTTTATCCCGTCCGAACGTGCGGCGATGCAGTATCTGGCAGATCAGATGGCCGCAGAAGGCCCTGCTTCGGTCATCGTTCAGGCCGATCCCGCCGATGATTTCGCCGACCGGCTGGCCGCTCATCTGCGCGTGGCCCTGGCGCGAAGCGGGACCGAGGTTCATGTGCGCGCCTCGGGGGGAAGGGCAAGCGATGTGGTGTTGTGGGGCGACGCGGCGCCCCTGCCCGAGGGCCTTCGCCGCATCTGGTCCTTTTCGGTTCCTGTGCCGGAGACGCTGGCCGCCGCGCCTGACGCAGCCCCCCGCGTGATCCTGACTGCGCCGATGATCATCGGCGCGGCGATGAAAACCGGACAGCCGACGCTGCGGATCCATGCCGGGCTTGCCGCGCGCCTGCTGGCCGCCGCGCTGATGCAGGCCGGGCGCGACGTGACCCGCACAGGGCTGATGCAGGCATTCGCGCAGATGCCTCCGCCGGTTCCGGGACTGGATTACAGCCGCCAGCCACTGACCGGAACCGACCGGTTGCAGATCATCGTGATTGGCCGCTAAATTTGACGTAGGGGAATGGAATCGCCCGTTCGCCTGCTTTCATGTCCAGACCAGTCAGGGCCGCATGGATAAAAATTTGAATAAACTTCAAAATATACCGATGCTGGCGGCGGTTCCGACCGAAATTCTGGCCTCGCCCCGCCTGCGCTGGAGCGAAAGACTCTGCGGCGCAGGTCAACTTGTGATTGATCGCGAAAGCTCGGATCACAGTGTGGTCTTTGTGCGCGACGGCGCATTCATCGCCGTATACTGGACCGAGACCGGCCGCGAATTGACCTTTTCGCGCATCGGCCCCGGCGATTACTTCGGCGAACTTGCCGCGCTGGACGAGGGACCGCGCTCGATCAGCATCTATGCGCAGATTCCCTCGCGCGTTGTCGTGATCGAGGGGGAAAGCTTTCTGTGGCTGGTGGATGAGGTTCCGGCCTTTCGCGCCCGGCTGTTGCGCGATCTGACCGGGCGGATCCGCAGCCTGACAAAGCGCTTGACCGAAATGGTCAGCCAGAATGTCGATCAGAGGGTGCGGGGCTATCTGATGCGGCTGGCGCTGGAACAGGGCGTCTGTCAGCCCGATGGCGTGATCCATGATACCCCCACTCATGCCGAAATCGCCAGCTATATCGGCACCAACCGCGAGGCCGTCAGCCGCGTCATATCTGAATTGCAGAAAACCGGAGTCATTAACGCGGGGCGCCAGCGGCTGACGATCCTCAGCCCCGACGCGCTGGAACTGACGCTGTAGCGGTGGCGGAAAAGGGCGGGGCGGGGCGGGCAAAGCCCGCCCCGCGCGCTGCCGCCCGGCCGGAGGCGCGCTGCGCGCGCTGCCGGTCCGGCGGCTGGCTGTCGCCTATTTGATCGCCGCCGGTGCAAGCGCGCGCGAAAGGCTGGCTTCGCCCCGGCCAAAGCGGGCGGGGTCGTAATTCGTCACCGTGTCCTGGCGCGCCGTGTCAAGCAACTGGTTGGTGATTTGGGCCGGTGTCGCGCGCGTGAACTTGCTGCCCAGAATTGCCGCATAGCCCGTTACCACGGGGGCCGCGAATGAGGTGCCGTAAAGGCCGGTTTTGCTGCCCTCGACTCCGACTGTCAGGAACTGGTTCTGCACCGCCGGATCGTCGCCCGCATAGTTCGAATACCATGCCAGCGAAGCGGGTGCATCGATGCTTCCATTCCGGTCGAGGGCGCCGACAAAAACCGCCGATTGCTTGCCCACCAGCGCCGAATCCAGATAATCGACCTTGCCCGCGCCATTCACCGCGCCCACGGCCACAGCGTCATTGCCTGCCGCTTTCGAGACCACCGCCGCGCCCGTTGAGGCATAGCTGATGATCGACGCCTCGCGCGGGGACCAGCCGACCTGACTGGCGGTGTAGCCCGCATCGCCGAACATGCCATAGCTGAGATTCAGCACGTTCAGCCCGCGCCGCGCAAGGCTGACTGCGCGGGTGCTGCTGAAATCCTGTTTCGCAAGCTTGGCAGAGGGCGCGACCATCGTGGTGATGGCCGAGGTCCATTCACCATGCCGCTGCTGCACAGAGCCGGTTCCCAGATCGCCGGTATACACGCTGGCGCTGGTGAAATCGTCGATCACGGTCATGGTCGTGCCCTGACCGTAAAAGCCCTGCGACCAGGCATCCGCGATGTCGGGATGCATCCAGGGCTGCCAGGTCGCGACCGGCGCTGTCGTGCCGCCGCCGCCGGTCATGCCGCCGCCCCGCCCCAGAACACGAACGGTCACATGCGGCCCGCGCGCCTTTTGCGCGCCCGTGACCTTTTGCGCCTCTGCCACGACCGGCATCAGCGCGACCGAGGCAGCCAGCGCCGCCGCGACGGCCTTCAGCCCTGTTTTGTTCATCTTCGTCTCCTGTCTTGAGTGGATTGCCGCAGGGCATTCCTCATCGCGTGGCGCACCGGTCGAGGGGCACAGGAACAATCGCCGCCGGACGTCGCCACGGATCGGATTTGCGGGCAATTCATGGTGAAGAAATGATCTGCGGCCATCTTGCTGCGACGCGCGAAAGGAGGCAATCCTGCATTGGTTCAGGGTGTTGGCGCATCGGGATAGTGGCCTGCCCGGCCTGACGCAGCGACGCTGTCGAGAAGGTTTGACAAAGCCCGCGTGCAGGACCAGTTTGTTCTGCAGGCGTGGGCGTCCACTGCCTCTGAACCGTCTCACCGCGACCCCGCAAGCAAAGGATTTCTGCGATGAAGCTCTCTGACATGTTTTCCACCCTTGCTGAAAACGCGCGCGCCTTCGAAAAGCGCGCCTCGGAATGGCAGGACGAACTGAGCGCGCGCAACGAGGACATGATGGCCGGCATGCGCAAATGGCAGGAAACCGCCATGCAGCGCCAGGAAGAGGTGAACGCCCAGGTGCGCAGCTATTTCGAGGATGCGGGCGAAAATGTCCGCACTCAGTGGCAAAGCATGCAAAGCGCATGGGAGGACCAGTTCAAGGCGCTGCACGACAAGGGCGAGGAAATGCGCGATGCCGCGATGAAAAGCGGGCATTTCCCCGACTGGGCCGAGGCTTATGCCGCGCAGATGGTCGCCTTTGCCCAGAAAATGCAGGACGAGGCCAGCAACGCCATCGCCGCCGCCACCGAAGCGCGCGCCAAGACGGGCGGGAAAAAGAAGGGTTGAGCGACCGGGACGGGCGGGATCCTGCCTGACCCGTCCCGCTTTTTGGGGTGATTGTTGCCTGCTGAACGCGACAGACCGACAATGGCGGTATTGTCTTTATGTTATTTGCAGGAGTGATTCGATGGTTGGTATCAATCCGGTTTCTGGTCTCAACGCCGCTGCCCGGCAAGTCGTGCCGGTTCAGCCCGTCCAGATCCAGCAGCAGCCGCAGCCGGGTGGCGATCAGGCGGGGGCCGAAAAATACACGTCGGACGAGGAACGCAGGCCAAAAGATATCATCGGGGAAGCCCGAGACAAAATTAGTGAACGCGATGGCTGGGAAGGCGCGCCCAGCAGGCCGACGGAACCGCCCAAAGATCGGCTTAAGCCCGGCGAGTGGCAGGGGCGCCCAAGGGTTGCCTCGGCGCCATCCTCCTATGGGCCCGAGAATCGGAATATCAGCCCAAAACTGGCCGAGGGGCAGCGCGGCCTGCACGGATATAATTACGAGGCGCATGGCGCGCTGGACGCGAAGCTGGCCTGATTGCCGGATGACGCATGGCACCGCCGGATTGCGGGAATTCAGGTTCCCGCGATCCGGCGGTGTTGTCGTATTTGCGGCATCGGGTGCCGCAAGGCCCGGCGCTTGGCGGGCTTTTTCGCGGTCTGGCCGCTTTTGGCTGACCGGTGCGGGGAATGGGCAGGAAGCTGCCTGACATCCGGCCTGCCACCTTTGTTCCGGTTGCTTTCCGGGGAAGGCGATGGAATAATGAAGGGGCGTTAAGCATTATATTTAAATTAAAATACAACTGATTTTTAACTATTTTCACCACTAACTTTTTATCTGCGAGTATTATCATGACTGCTTTTGATTCGTCCGCTGGCGCGAACGCAAAAATGCGTTCGGTGGGTAGTGCGATACGTAACTCTTTGCCCCTGAAAAAGATCGAGATCCCCAAGGCCGCCCCGCCCAAAGCGCAACCTCAGCAGGCCGCTGCTTCGCGAAGCGCCGGTGTCAATAACGGAAACGCTACCCCACAATCCGGCGCGCAGACTGCTTCTGCCAACAAGGGGAATGCCGCCAACGCGCCGGTCAGCAAGGAACTGGCAAATGGTCAGAACGGGCTGAAGGCGTTCGGTCACGAGGCGCGGACAGCCTCGGCTGCGGCGTGGATCGGAGGGAACGGCACCGCAGGGGGTGGGGTTCAGAAATTTGGCGGCGGTGGCCCGACCGATCGCCCGACCCCTCCTCCTCAGTCCGGCCCCAAAGCAACCTCGACACCTGACTCCGAGCCTCCTGCGAAGTCCGGCCCGACAGCTACCCCTACTGCCGCGCCCAATGCCCCGCCTGAGCCTCCTGCGAAGTCCGGCCCGACAGCTACCCCTACTGCCGCGCCTACTGCCCCGCTTGAGCCTCCTGCGAAGTCCGGCCCGACAGCTACCCCTACTGCCGCGCCTAATGCCCCGCCCGAGCCTCCTGCGACACCTCCTTCGCCCAAGGTGCAGAATTTTCTGGATTTCAAACCCGGTCCGGCAGATCCCCGGCCGGACCTTCGGCATGATAACGGGCATCTGCAAGACCCCAACGACAAGAACAACGAGGTTCCACTGCCCACGCGAGAGCCGACCCTGGAAGAACGCGTGCGACATTTCGCGCTGTCATCTGCGGCTAAAAACCCGGCTGTGGCGGGAGCCATAGTAGGAGGGTTGGCACCACCATTTCCCCCGGGTGTCCCGCTAGGGTCGGCGGCGGGGTTCGGTGCGGGCGCAAAATATCCCAACGGGCTGGAAGCCTATGAGCATTATCTGAACGGTAACGGGGCGGACCGCGAGTTCGACTATGGTGACTATCTGGAAAACGATCCTGCCGGTCAGGAGACGCGTGACCAGTATCTTGGCCAGACCCGTGCCGAAGCGGATGAAAAATATGCCGAGATCGACCAGCAGGTCGGCCCGAACGAAGGCGACAGCATTACCGTTGAAATACACACCGACCCCGCCTCGACCAAAAGCGATGCGCAGGTCAGAGAGGACGGCGGCGGCTTTAGAGAACCGGCGTCAGAGGATTGGCAGAAGGCCATTGGCGGGCATAGTTCATGGAGCGGTTCAACCATCACTTATACCCGGAATGCCGATGGATCGCTGACGGCCTCGGCCGAGGTCACAATTTATGCCGAGGACCGCTATAACTTTAATCGGGGCGGCAGCGATATAGCGACCAACGCGCCGAATGACATAAACGGCGATCTGGAAGAGGCCGGTCTGGCACATCAGTATACGCAGCGCGGACAACAGACCTATCGGACCGAATGGCGGGTCGGAGATCCGAACGGCGCCGGGACCAGGACCGAAATGGTCGATTGAATGTGACGCGGCCTGCCCGGCCTGAATTCGTGGCTCCTGCCACGGGCAGGCCGGGTTTCGCAAAGCGCGCGCTTTGGGTGCCCAGTCCCGTGGACATTCACCTTGCGGCGATGATGGTCGCGACAAGGTGCCAGTTGGCGGCGTAGCTGCATGCGGTTTTTTCGTAGCGCGTGGCGATGGCCCGGAATTCCTTGATCTTCGCGAAGAAATTTTCGACCAAGTGCCGCCATTTATAGGCGTGCTTGTCGTAGTCTCGCTTGATCTTGCGGTTTGCTTTCGGCGGGACGATGGCGCGCGCGCCCCGCGCGTCCAACTCGGCAAGCAGCCAGTCAGCGTCGAAGGCCTTGTCCGCCAGAAGCGCATCGAAGGCCACGTTTTCGATTAATGGAGCGACACCTTTCAAGTCGTGGGCCTGGCCCGGCAGAAGCACAAAGTCGAACAGGGTCCCGAGGGCATCGACCAGTGCCACGATCTTGGTGGTCAGTCCGCCGCGCGAGCGCCCGATGGCCTGATCCTGAGCCCCCCTTTTGCGCCGCTCGCCTTCTGGTGAGCCTGAACGATGGTTCCGTCGATCAACGCGTATTCGAAATCGGGCTCTCCACGTATCTCTGTGAACAGGCGATCGAAAACACCCCCCTTGGCCCATCTGCGGAAACGCCGGAACACGCTGTTCCAGTTGCCGAATTCCACTGGCAGATCTCGCCAGGGCAAACCGGTGCGCACCCTCTATCTCCTCCGAACCGCTAGACCAAAACTCCCCGCAAGCCGCAAACGAAAGCGCGCCGGATTGTCCGACGCCTTCGCAAGATCAATCAT
>NZ_JBKEBL010000095.1:0-38092 GCF_047973135.1 Paracoccus sp. (in: a-proteobacteria) | reverse complement strand
TGAAAGAATCGGTTCAGATGGGCATTATTCCCCAAAACAAACTGCAAAAATTCGTAAAAGTTGATCGGGTTTACCCGATGGGGGAGCGATGATTACGATTGTTCTGTTGGGCCAGTTCTCGGTAACTGGCCATGCCGGGCGCGTGGCCGATCTGTATACCAGACGCAGCACCGAGCTTTTCGCCTTTCTTGTGCTGGAGGCGGGCCGGACCTTTCATCGCGCGCGTCTGGCCGAACAATTCTGGGCGCATCTGCCCGAACCTCGCGGGCGAAAGGCACTGAACACCGAATTGTGGCGCATCGCGGCGGCGCTGAAGGCCATCGGGGTAGATGTGGGCGCGGCCTTGATCCGCCGCCAGAACCAGGTCGGCTATGTCCGCCAGCCCGATCACCGGATCGATGTCGATGCCATGAGCCGCGCGACCGAAGTGGTGTCTTCGACCGATCCCGCCACCGTCGATGCCACGCAATTGCGGATCGTCGAGGATGCGGTCGATTGCTATCGCGGTGATCTGCTGGAGGCGGTCTATTCCGACTGGTGCCTGCTCTGGCGCGAATCGTTGCGGGCCGATCATTCCGACGCGCTGGAATTTCTGTTGAACGTGGCCATGGCGCGGCAGGACTGGGCGGCGGGGCTGCGCCACGGGCGCGCCCTGCTGGCGCTGGATCCGCTGCTGGAACATGTGCATCGCGCGGTGATGCGCTGCCATTATCACGCCGGAAACCGCCCGCTTGCGCTGCGCCAATACGCCGCCTGCGAACAGATCCTGCGCGAAGAACTTGGCGTCGCCCCGATGGATGAGACCCGGCGCATCCAAGAGACATTGCTTTCAGTCACGCCGCGCCCGTCCAGGGCCGTGCAGCAGCGCGTGGCCGAGGCACCCAGGCGGCTGGATGGTGGTCGGCGCAGCCCGGCGCAAAAGGTCGATATGGCGCTGGCCAATATCAACTCGGCGCGCGGCTGGCTTGAAGATGTCAGCCGCGATCTGCGCAGCGACAGATAGACGCGC
Organism: Paracoccus sp. (in: a-proteobacteria); assembly: GCF_047973135.1. GTDB lineage: Bacteria > Pseudomonadota > Alphaproteobacteria > Rhodobacterales > Rhodobacteraceae > Paracoccus. The sequence continues at coordinate 37,083 of NZ_JBKEBL010000095.1, read as the reverse complement.
GGGACCAGGCCGCCCGGTCGGGCAGCGGATAGGCTTCGCCCCAGATCCGGCGGGCATCCTCTCGCAGGCGATTCTGTTCGATCCGGCCAAGCTGACGCTGCGCCCCGGCGGTGTCGCCCCCGCTGGCGCGCAACGCTTTGCGCCACAACCGCAGGACCGATTGCGCCGACCATGGCAACGCCGCCTGCGCCAGCCATTGCCGCAATTCCGGAGGCAGCCGGTCATAAGCGGTCATCGGGCAGCCCTTGCGCCGCCGCTGCCTCAGCGTGCTGCGAAGATTCCCGCGCAGATCGTACCCGGCCATCAATCTGTCTCGGCAAGGTCGATGACCAGCAGCAGGCGGGTTTCGCCGCTGCCCTCGATCGGAGGCGAACGGTGCACAAGGCCGCATTCTTCAGAGCCGGGCCACAGGCGTCCCCGGAACAAAGCGGCCCAGCCGGTCTGCATGCGCCGGACCTGCAACGGAACGCCATCAATCCCGCCCTCGGCAAGGCCGTATTCTGTCCCCTGCCCGCGATAGGTGCATAACAGACGCGCCGGGACATAATCCTGATGGAACTTGCGGCAGGCATTTCCGCTGACGACGTCCAGCCGCAGATGCAACGAGCGATTTTGCATGATCCGGGCGAAATGCGAGGCCAGCAGGCCGGTATCCCGCACCAGAAATTCGCGCACCGCGCCCATGGGCAGACCGGCCCTCGCGCAGGCCTGATCGACAACCTGCCCGGCATCCCCGGCATCAATCGCGCCGCGCAGGGTCGGCAGTTTTCCGGCGGGCAAGGCGTCAATCCAGGACTGGACCTGCGGGGCGGTGTCGCGCTGCCAGATCGCCGCCGCGCAGCCGGGCGCGCGGATCTGGTCCAGCGCCCCGGCCAAGCGGCCCTCGATCACCGTGACCGCCTGCCCCCCGGCATATGGCAGCGGAACAATGGCGGGGCTGGTCAGCAGGGCGTCGGGCAGGGGCGGATCACTTGCAGGCATTTGGGGCTCCATAATACGTTATACCATAACATATTGTGCCGTTCAGCCGACCGCAAGTCACCCGGCCCCGGACCCGGACCGCCCAGAACTCAGAACGCGACCTTGTCCGCGCCCTTCAGCGCCAGCATCGCGCGCGCCTCGTCTGGTGTGGCGGTTTCGATCGACAATTCGTTCAGAATGCGGATGATCTTTCTCACCTGATCGGCATTCGAGGCGGCCAGCTCTCCCTTGGCGATATAGATCGAATCCTCCAGCCCGACGCGCACATGCCCGCCATTCAGCGCGTTCATCGTGGCAAAGGGCATCTGACGCCGCCCGGCCCCCAGACACGAGAACAGGAAATCGCCGCCAAACAGCCGTTGCGCCGTGTCACGCATATGCGCCAGATGCGCGGGATCGGCGGGCAGACCACCCAGAATGCCGAACACGCCCTGAATGAAGAAGGGCGGTTTGACCAGCCCCCGGTCGGCGAAATGCGCAAGATTGTAAAGATGCCCGATCTCGTAACATTCGAACTCGAATCTGGTGCCATTGGCCGACAATTCGGTCATGCCGCGTTCGATCTGGGCAAAGGTGTTCGACAGGATGAAATCCTTCGTCATTTCAAGATAGGGCTTTTCCCACGGATGCCGGAACTGGTCGATCCTGTCCGCCGCGCCCGAGATGTTGAAATTCAGTGACCCCATGTTCATCGACGCGATCTCGGGCCGGGCCCACAGCGCCGCCGCAAGCCGCTGATCCAGCGTCATCCCCAGCCCGCCGCCCGTCGTGATGTTCACCACCGCATCGCATTCCTGCCTGATCTGCGGCAGGAACATGCGGAAATGCGCCGGATCCTGACTGGGCGAGCCGTCCTCGGGTTTGCGCGCATGCAGATGCAGGATCGCCGCGCCTGCCCTGGCTGCGGCGACTGCCTCGGTGCCGATGGATTCGGGCGTGACCGGCAGATGGGGCGACATGGTCGGCGTGTGGATCGAACCGGTGATCGCGCAGCTGACGATGACCTTGTTGGTTTTCCGCATCTGAACCTCCTGCATCGGAACAAAAATAATAATATTAGCGTATGGTATGCATTATAACCATATCTGTAAAGCGACAAGGACCGGTTGCCCACGCATTCCGGGCATAAGGGCGGGCCGGTTTTTGCGCACACATATTGTCAGCGTATTGAACGAAAGCATATACTGCATTGCTATGACAGTACGATAGCTGATAAACTGAATTGCTACTGTATTCTGCGTTGCAGAAACTCTGGAGACAAGAATGAACGATACAAGATCGTGGGATCTGCGGCTTGGGTACCTGATACATGATGTGTCCCGCCTGCGCCGGGTCGGGTTCGACCGGGAATTGTCGCCGCTTGGCATCACCCGCTCGCAATGGTGGGTTCTGGCCTTTATTTCGCGCAATAACGGCTTGCAGCAGACACAACTTGCCAATGAGCTGGATGTCGGCAAGGTCGCGCTGGGGTCGCTGATCGACAGGCTTGAGAATGCCGGTTTCGTGGAACGTCACCCCGACAAGACGGACCGTCGCGTCAAGCGGGTGTTCCTGACCGAAAAGGCCAGCGGCCTGATCGACGACATTGGGCGCATCAGCGAGGAATTTAACGGTCGCATCCTTCAAGGCATTCCGCGCGAGGATCTGGAACTGACCTCGCGGACGCTGTTCGCCATGAAGCAGAACCTGATTGCGCTGACCAACGACGAGGACGGTGCCCCGCGCGCGGAAGGGCTGGTCGGCAAAACCGCCGAACCGCGTATTTCGGCGTTGTGAATTAAGTAAACTAGCGTATGATAATCCAGCGAAGCGGGGCCTGCCGCCCCGCCTGCCCCGAAGGAGATCACATGCTAGTCAACCGTGCCATTTATGACGACGAACACGCGCATCTGCGCGACAGTTTGCGCCGCTTTGCCGCCGACCGGATCGCCCCGCATTTCGACGCATGGGAGGCCGCCGGAATGGTGGATCGCGCGCTGTGGGCAAGCATGGGCGAGGCGGGCATCCTCTGCCCGACGGTGCCCGAGGAATATGGCGGCCTTGGCGCAGATTTCCGCATGCATACGGTGGTGGCCGAGGAACTGGCCTATAGCGGTTTCATGGGACCGGCCGCAGATCTGTCGGTCCATTCGGATGTCTGCCTTGGTTATCTGCTGAAACATGGCACGCCCGAACAAAAAAAACGCTGGCTGCCGGGCATGGCGGACGGGTCGCTTGTCTGCGCCATCGCCATGACCGAGCCGGGAACGGGATCGGATTTGCAGGGCGTGCGCACCAGGGCGCGGCGCGACGGCGATGACTGGGTGATCGACGGGGCCAAGACCTTTATCTCGAACGGGCAGCATGCGGATATTGTGATTGCGGTGGTCCGCACCGGCGAGGGACGCGGCAGCCGGGCCATGTCGCTGGTGGTGATCGAATCCGCGCGCGAGGGCTTTCGCCGGGGGCGCAATCTGGACAAGCTGGGGCAGATCAGCGCCGACACGTCGGAACTGTTCTTCGATGCGGTCCGCGTGCCAGTGGCCAACACGCTTGGCGCGGAAGGGCAGGCGATGGCCATGCTGATGAGCGAGTTGCCGCAGGAACGGCTGATCATTGGCGTGACCTCGATTTCCGCCGCGCAGAAGGCATATGACATCACCCTCGATTATGTGCGCGAAAGACAAGCCTTTGGCCGCGCGGTAGCCGAATTTCAGACCACTGGCCACCGGCTGGCGGAACTGAAGACGGAACTGACCGTCGGCTGGGCCTTTGTCGATCAGTGCATCTCGCGCCATGTCGCGGGCGGGCTGTCCACCTATGAGGCCTCAATGGCGAAGCTGTGGTGTTCGGAAATGCAGGGGCGCGTGGTCGATGCCTGCGTGCAGTTGCATGGCGGCTATGGCTTCATGCGCGAATACGAGATCTGCCGCCTTTACGCCGACGCGCGGGTTCAGCGGATCTATGGCGGCACGTCCGAGATCATGAAGGAGCTGATTTCGCGTGCGCTGTAGACGGTTGCGGGCGGGACGGTGCGGGATGCGTCAGCCCATCGCCGACAGAACCTCGTCGGCCAGCGCCGTGACCTCGGTATGCGCGGGGCCGCTGCGGGCATGTTCCACCGCGCCAAGGCCCTGCCCCAGCGTCTCGGCATAGGCGACACGGTTGGCGATCCGGGTTTCGGCCACGGTCGCGCCCAGTTCGGCGGCCTTGTCGGCCACTTCGGCGGCCAGCCTGGTGTTGGGGCGCACGCGGTTCAGTACGACCAGCACCGGGGCCTTTTCACGCCGCGCCAGATCCAGCACCCCCTCGGTCGCCCAAAGATCGACATGACTGGTCGCCACCGGCACCAGCACCAGATCGGCCACGCGCAACGCCGGACGCAGATCGCTGTCGATCTTGGGCGGCGTGTCGATGATCACGAAATCAAAGCGTTTCTTCAGCTTTTCCGATTCGTAGCTGGCCCCCCAGGCCGATGAGGTGGAAAAATCCAGCGCCTCATCCTCGCCATGGGTCTGTATCCGTTCGATGAACCACCGCCCCATGCTGCCCTGCGGATCCGTGTCGACCAGCGCGACCGAATGGCCCCGCTGGTGCAGGCTGACGGCCAGATTCACCGCCAGCGTGGTCTTGCCCGATCCGCCCTTCTGCTGGGCAACCGTGATGATCCTGCCCGCCATCGCCGCTCCTTAATTCACAAAGATTTACGTAAGGTTAGCCGCCCCTTCCGACGATTGCACGGGCTTATTTGCACCTGCGGCATCAATCGCGAAAGACAGATTGCAATTCGTACATCACGGGTTCAAAGCTTTTGCACATGCCTTGAATTTCGCGGTTGCGGCGGCGCATCTCGTCGGTGCGCAACATCGCCTGATAGTCGCGGCGGTCGCGCCATTGCGAATAGGTGGCGATCCGGGTCTGGGCGTCGTTCAGGTGAATCGCCCCCGAGACGAACCCGGCCTGCCGGCGGATGACCTGTTCCCAGGCGTCGGTCAGCAGTTCCAGCACGTCATGGGCGCTGCCGGGGTTTACCTCGAAGGTGCAGATGACGGTCTGTCCGTCGAAATCGGAACGGATATCGGGCATGGCTGGCCTTTCTCTGGCTGTCGCTGTCACTCAGCCTAGACCGATTTTTCAGTTGTTCAAGACGTGACGCTTGCCATTGCCGCCGCGCGCCGCAGGGTGCATCCTTTGGCAGAAGCGAATGAAGGAGCCTGCCATGATCCCGGTTTTCGATGGCCATAACGATTTCCTGCAACGTGTCGTCGCCGCAGGCGACAGGGGCGCGCGCGTCTGGTTGCAGGGCGACGATACCGGCCATCTGGACCTGCCGCGCATGCGGGCTGGCGGCATGGTTGGCGGGTTTTTCGCGATCTGGGTGCCCTCGCCTTCCGGCCCCAATGATGCCGAGGCGATCCGGGTGATGCAGAACCCGCCCTTCGATCTGCCCCTGCCCGGGGAAATCCCCTATCAGACCGCTCTGGCCCATGCCTTTCAGCAGGCCGCCGCGCTGAAATCGCTGGAGCGGACGGGAACGCTGGACATCGTCACCGACGCGGGGGGACTGCGGCGAACCATCGCCGAAGGCCGCGTCGCCGCGATCATGCACATGGAAGGGGCCGAGGCGATCCGCGACATGGACGGGCTGCATCTGTGGCACGCGGCGGGGCTGCGCTCGCTTGGGCCGGTCTGGTCGCGTCCGACCCGTTATGCCGAGGGTGTGCCCTTCGCCTTTCCCGCCGGTCCCGATATCGGCGAGGGGCTGACCGATGCGGGCAAGGCGCTGGTTCGCGAATGCAACGCGCTAAAGATCATGCTGGATCTGTCGCATCTGAACGAGGCCGGGTTCGACGACATTGCCGCGCTTTCCGACGCGCCGCTGGTCGCCAGCCACAGTTGCGTGCATGACATTTGCCCAAATGCCCGCAACCTGACAGACCGGCAATTGCGGGTCATCGCAGAAAGCGGCGGGCTGGTCGGGCTGAACTATGCCTCAAGCTTCCTGCGCGAGGATGGCAAGCGCCTGCCTCTGGAAAGTCTGGACACCATGCTGCGCCATCTGGATCATCTGCTGACGATTCTGGGCGAGGATGGCGTGGCGCTTGGGTCCGATTTCGATGGCGCGCTGATGCCGCGCGATCTGCCCGATGCCGCCGCCCTGCCCGCGCTGACAGGGGCGATGACCGATCACGGCTTTGGCGGCGACCTGATCCGCAAAATTGCCTGCGAAAACTGGATCAACCTGCTGGCACGGACCTGGGGCGGCTAAGCAGATATTCGCGGCTTTGCCCACGAATATCTGCTTAGGCTTCTTTGATTTTGCAGGATTTTTATCCGAAAACCGGTGGCCACTTTTCGGAAATACTGCTTAGGCCGCCTTGCCGCGCCGGGGACGATGGATTATCTGAAAGGCGAAATCCGGAGGCCCGCATGTCGCTGAACCCGATCCGTCCCTGGCGCAATATCGAACGGCGCAAATCCCGTCAGATCATGGTCGGCAATGTCCCTGTCGGGGGCGATGCGCCAATCAGCGTGCAGACCATGACGAATACCGACGGCCACGACGTGCGCGCCACGCTGGATCAGGTGATCCGCGCCGCCGATGCCGGTGCTGACATCGTCCGCATCTCGGCCCCCGATCAGGAAACCACGCGGGCGCTGCGCGAAATCTGCCGCGAAAGCCCGGTGCCGGTCGTGGCGGATATTCATTTCCACTATAAACGCGCGATCGAGGCCGCCGAGGCGGGTGCCGCCTGCCTGCGCATCAATCCCGGCAATATCGGATCGCCCGACCGCGTGCGCGAGGTGATCCGGGCGGCGAAGGATCACGGCTGTTCGATCCGCATCGGCGTGAATGCCGGGTCGCTGGAAAAACACCTGCTGGAAAAATACGGCGAACCCTGCCCCGATGCCATGGTCGAAAGCGGTCTGGACCATATCAGGATATTGCAGGACAACGATTTTCACGACTTCAAGATCAGCGTGAAAGCCAGCGACGTCTTTCTTGCCGCCGCCGCCTATCAGCAACTGGCCGAGGCAACCGACGCCCCGATCCACCTGGGCATCACCGAGGCGGGCGGATTTGTTGGCGGCACGGTGAAATCGGCCATCGGGCTGGGAAATCTGCTATGGGCGGGCATTGGCGACACGATCCGGGTCAGCCTTTCCGCCGATCCGGTCGAAGAGGTCAAGGTCGGCTTCGAGATTCTGAAATCTCTGGGGCTGCGGACGCGGGGCGTTCAGATCATTTCCTGCCCGTCCTGCGCACGGCAGGGCTTTGACGTGATCCGGACGGTCGAGGCGCTGGAAAAGCGGCTGGAACATATCAAGACCCCCATGAGCCTGTCGATCATCGGTTGCGTGGTCAACGGACCGGGCGAGGCGCTGATGACCGATATCGGCTTTACCGGTGGCGGCGCGGGCAGTGGCATGGTCTATCTGGCCGGCAAGCAAAGCCACAAGATGACGAATGAACAGATGATCGACCACATCGTGCAACTGGTCGAGGAACGCGCCGCGCAGCTTGAGGTCAGCCAGATCAAGGATTCCTGACCCCTTGCGATACCCCGATGCCGCACCAGGGTCGCCAGACCAGTGAGGACATTACATCCCGTAATCCGGTTGCCGCAGGGCCGGTGAACCGGCCCGCTTTTGCCCCCTAAAGGATCAGATCGCCCAATTCGACGGGCGCGGCATGGGCGATCCGTACCGACAGGTCAGCGCGCCCGTCGCCATCGGAATCGACCCAAAGGACGCCGTCGCGATAGCTGATCTCGGTCCCTTCACCGGAAAACCGGTCGCCGCCGATAAAGCGGGCATTGTCATCCAGCATCGCCGAAAGGTCGATCCGGTCGGCCCCCTTGCCGAAATCGCGGACCACGTCCCGGTGCTGCCCGATGCGCGAACTGCCGGGGGTAAAGACAAAGACGTCGTCGCCATTGCCTCCGATCAGAATGTCCGACCCGCGCCCTCCGTCCAGCCAGTCGCGGCCCCCGTTTCCCGCCAGCCGGTCATTGCCATGATTGCCCGACAGGCGGTCCGCGCCCGCGCCGCCGAACAGCTTGTCCATATCCGCCCCGCCCCGCAGGACGTCACGACCGGCCTTGCCGAACACGGTATCCGCGCCGTCAAACCCGTTAAAGCAATCCGCCTGACCTGACAGCCATGCGCTGTCATCCTCGTCCAGCAGATTGCGCAGAACCTGATCGCGCGCGCCGGTAAATGCCTTGACGATATTGCTTTCCGTCAGGCCCGACCAGCCACCGATCACCACCGGATCCGGATCAGTGACGGGCGGAAAATAGCCGCCATAGGAGACCGGCTCGTCGATCTTTGTCCCGCCCGCCAAATATGTCGTGCCCGGATCCGTCAGGCGGACAACGGGCGTTCCTTCGCTGTCAAGAAAAGTGATGGCGCTGATCTTGTCATCAGTGCTGAACCGCTGAAATTCGCCGCCAAGCACCATGCTGCCTGCCGGACCGTCAAAGCGAACCTCGCTGCCATCGGCCAGCGCAAGACGCAGCAGGTCAGAGGGTTCCGGCAGATAGAGCCGTGCAAAGGAAAATACCGAGCTTGCGTTGATCTTGACCATCTGTCGTCCCGCATGTCCTGACGCGACCGCCGCGCCGCTATCCGTTCCATAGCAGCGCCGACGCCGGGGGCAAGCCCGCGCCGTCGGGCCTCGCCTTTCCGGCCCTTTACCGCCTGCCTGACGGGGCAGGCCCTTGATGACCGGCTCAGGTGCCGGTCATCAGGGTCCACCAGATCTTGCCGCCGGGTTCCTGATACCAGGCGATGCCCAGACTGGCCGCCGCCGGATCCATGATCACGTCACGGGTGTCACGCTCGTTCATCCAGGCATTCAGGGTCTGGATGTCGTTTTCATAGGTTTCCGAGATATTCTCGCCGACCAGACGCCCGAAATAGCCCTGACGGCTTGCCCGCTGCATCGGCGAGGAACCGTCCGATCCCCAGTGCCATGCCCGGTTCTGCGCCGACATGTCGCGCGACTGGGCCAGCGCGGCTGCGGCCAGCGGCTGGCTCAGCATCAGGGGCGGTGCCCCCACATTCGCGCGCAGCATGTTGATTTGCTGCAACACCCGAACCGGAATTTCGGCGGCCTCTTTTTCCGAAATCGTATAGGCAACGGGCAGCGGCTGGCCGTCCGGACCTAGTTGCGGTGCGGTCCGGGGCTGGCAGGCGGCCAGCGCAATCAGCGAAATCGTCGCGATTACCTTGAATTTTGTCATATTTTGGCGTCCCTCGCGTGGTCTTGTTCACAGGTCTATCGAATGCCGTCAGTGCCTTCAAAAGCAAGAATTCGTGAACCTGAACGGATCGGAACCATCGGGTTTATGACGGCAGTTTGAATTGATCGGCGATCCGTCTGCGCATATACGATGGCAACAAAAACAGCCAGAGCAGTTCAGGTCGCCAGAAGAATGCGGCCGCGTACCAAAGGACATGTACGAATGACCAAATCCCGTGATCTGACCCGCCGGGGCTTTCTGGGTTCCGCCGCCGCATTGGGGGTCGCCGGTCTGGCGCTGCCCGCTTTTGCGCAACAGATCGACCCCTATACCGGCCAGCCCGTCTATGGCACGACGGGCGGGGCGACGCCGGATGCCGGCATGGTGCAATACGACCCGCAAGCCAACCAGCGGCACAATATCTCCAGCTTCCGTGAACAGGAATGGCAGCCCTATTTCGACAGCCTGACCAACGGCGCGATTCTTTGCGACATAACCTCGCGCGCGGTGCATTACTGGTCCGAGGATAACAGCACCTATCGCTGCTATCCCTCGTCGATCCCGGTCAGCGACGATCTGACCCGCCGGGGCCGGACCGAGGTGATCCGCAAGGTCGAGGGTCCGACCTGGTCGCCCACGCCCGAAATGAAGCAACGCAACCCCGAATGGCCGGATTTCGTGCCCGCCGGGCCGGACAATCCGCTTGGCACCCATGCGCTGTATCTGTCCTGGCAATATTACCGCATCCATGGCACCCATGACACGCGCAAGATCGGGCGCAAATCGTCGAATGGCTGTATCGGGCTGTATAACGAACATATCAAGGAACTGTTCAGTTACGCCAAGGTCGGCACGCAGGTTCTGCTGATCTGAGGCGGACGGGGGCGGGTTCGCCCTGCGTCAGTTCACCAGATCGCGGGGGGCCAGCCCCGCGACGAAATCATTCAGGTTGTCCAGCGCCCGCAGCGCCATTGCTGTCCGCACCTCATCGGTGGCGGTGCCCAGATGCGGCAGCAGGGTGGTGTTCGGCGCGTCGATCAGCGTTTGCGGAACCAGCGGTTCCCGCTCATAGACATCCAGTCCCGCCCCCGCGATCCGGCCATCGCGCAGTGCGTCGGTCAGCGCGGCCTCGTCCACAACGTCGCCGCGCGCGATGTTGATCAGGAAGGATTGCGGCCCGAGCCTGTCCAGTTCGGCCCGCCCGATCATGTGCCTCGTGGCAACCCCACCCGGAACGGCGATCACGGCCACATCGCAGGCCTTCAGCATCTGCGCCAGTCCGGGCATCTGCCGCGCCGGAAAATCCAGCCCGGTCACGGCCGAGCGGCTATGAAACACCACCGTCATCCCGAAGCCCAGATGACAGCGCCGGGCAATGGCCTGACCGATCCGGCCCATGCCGACGATCCCGACCGTCCGCCCCGAAACCTGCGCCCCCAGCAATTGCGTCGGATTCCAGCCGGTCCACCGCCCCGCCCGCAGCAGCCGTTCCCCCTCGGAGGCGCGGCGCAGTGTCATCAGGATCAGCGTCAGCGCGACATCCGCAGTTGCATCGGTCACGACATCGGGCGTGTTGCTGACGGCCACACCCACCGCCCGCGCCGCCGCGATGTCGATATGATTGTACCCGGCCCCGAAATTCGCCAGCATCCGGCAGCGCGGATCACCCTGAAACGCCCCGGCGGAAAAGGCATCCCCCAATGTCGGCACGATGACGTCGTAATCGCGCATCGCAGCCGCCGCCCCGGCCTCGGTCAGCGGGGTATTGTCGCGAAAAACCGTGTCGAACCGCGCCTGCAACGCGCGGGTTGCGGTTTCGGTCATCGGGCGGGTCACAAGCAGTTTCATCAATACAGCCTCACCCCGTTCTCTACATCCAGATCGGGACGGATCAGCACCACCTCGCCCGCGTCGTCAGGCACGCCCAGCACCAGTACTTCGGACATGAAGGGGCCAATCTGGCGCGGCGGAAAATTCACCACGCAAAGCACCTGCTTGCCGACCAGCGCGTCCGGCGCATAATGCCGGGTAATCTGGGCCGAGGATTTCCGTTGCCCCAGCTTGCCCAGATCCAGCCACAGCCTGATCGCCGGCTTGCGGGCCTCGGGGAAAGGTTCGGCGCGGGTGATGGTGGCGACGCGGATATCGACCTTGAGGAAATCGTCGAAACTGATCGTCATGTGCCAGCCTTTCCCAGTTCCCGCCCGCGTTCGGTCGCCGCCGCCACCGTGCGTTCCATCAGCGGCGCAAGGCCGGTTGCCGGATCCATCAGCACCGCCAGCCCCGCCGCCGTCGTTCCACCGGGCGAGGTGACGTTCTGGCGCAGCACTGCCGGATCCTCGTCGGCATGGACGGCCAGCGCGCCCGCCCCGGCCACCGTTGCCCGCGCCAGTTCCAGCGACAGCGCGGGCGACAGGCCCTGCGCCTCGCCCGCCCGCGCCAACGCCTCGATCATGTGAAAGACATAGGCCGGTCCACTGCCCGAAAGCCCGGTCACGGCATCCATCTGATCCTCGCTGTCCAGCCTGACCACGCGGCCCACGGCTGCCATCAATTGCTCAGCCAGATCCAGATGCTGCGCCGTCGTCGCAGAATTGCCGATCATCGCGGAAATACCCTTGCCGATGGCCGCTGGCGTGTTGGGCATCACCCGCACCACCGGCGCGCCGGGGAAAGCCGTTTCGAATGTGGCAATGGTCGTGCCCGCCGCGACCGAGATCACCAGCGTATCCCGCAGCACCGGCAGATGCCCCAGTGCCTCGGCCATCATCTGCGGCTTGACGGCCAGAACCAGCACAGCGGGCGATTTCGGCAGGGGAGTGTTCAGCCGCAGCCCCTTGCCCTGCCATTCCTTCGCGGGTTGCGGATCCAGAACTGTGGTCGCGCCGGGCTTCAGCCCCCGCACCAGCCAGCCCTTCAGCATCGCGCCGCCCATCCGGCCGCAACCGACCAGTACCAGACCGCGCGTGTTGATCGCGCCGAAATCCGTCATCCGCTCCCCCAATTCTCCTGCCGGGGGCGCAGAGCCCCCTATGCCCGTCCGTAGGCCTCGCCAAGGGCGATGTCCAGCGCGGCGGCGGGTTCCGTATCACCCCAGCCGACAAGCTGGAACGAGGGGTAGAACCTTTCGCAGGCCATCAGCGCGTTGCCGATCATCTGGTTGATCTGCTCGGCCGAAGCGACGTTCTCGCCCGCCAGCACCAGCCCATAACGCCAGACCATCAACCGCTGCTGCGCCCAGAAGGTGAAGCCACCATCCCAGACCTGATCATTGGCCAGATTCAGCGTCTCGTAAAGCATCGGCAGCCGTTCGGCGGGCGGGTCCATATCGAATGTGCAGATCAGCCGCAGCACCTCTTCGCGGGGCGACCATGCCAGCGTCAGCGAATAGCTGCGCCACTGACCCTCAACCACCATGGCGATCTGATCGTCGGCCAGCCTGTCGAAATCCCATGCGTGATGGGTGGCAACCGTTTCGACAATGTCTATCGGATGAATCTCGTCGCTATGCACGAAATAATCGGTCTGTGCCATGCCTGATTCCTGCTACTCTGCGGGTGCGATTCTGACGCCGCTATCCCTTGGTGGCCTTACAACAAAAGGCGTGGGTGCCAAATTGTTCCTACAACATATCGTGGGCCTGAATTTGCAGAGTGTAAAGTAAAAATTCGTTAACACGCGAGGCATTCGGGCGGTCTGGCCAGCCATGGTTGGGCGCGCGGCGCGACAAAAAAATTCGATCCACAGGCAGTTGCCGCCGAATCGCGTGGCAGGGACGGCCACAGCGACCGAAACCGGCCCACCCGGAAGGAGATCTTTCATCCCCGGCTGACTCGCCCTATTGTTGAAAGAACAGCCCCGGAAAGATCAATATGCCCCGCCCAGAGACAGCCGAAGATCAGCCCGCCCCGAATCTGCTGATCATTGCCCAATGCGGACGACTGGAATTTGAGGCGGTGATCCTTGCGGCAAGCCTGCGCCACAGTGCCCCCGGCTGGAAAGGCAGGCTGATCGTCGCCGAACCCCGGCCCGAGGCCGCGTGGGAGGGGCACGAGACGCTGATCGCACCGGAAACGCGCGAATTGCTGGAAACGCTGGGGGCCGAGATCACGCCCTTCACCGCCCGGTATTTCGGGGCCAGATACCCCTATGGCAACAAGATCGAGGCTCTGGCCACCCTGCCCGCCGGCCAGCCCTTTCTGTTTCTGGATACCGACACGCTGATCACCGGCCCGCTGGAACGGATGGCAATCGATTTCGCCCGTCCCTCGGCCTCGATGCGGCGCGAGGGGACATGGCCGCAGCCGCCGATCTATGGCCCCGGCTACGCGGCAATCTGGAAATCGCTTTACGACCGCTTCGGGCTGGATTTCGAAAGCTCGCTGGATACCCGCCAGCCGGACGAACACTGGGAACGGTACCTGTATTTCAACGCGGGCTGGTTCCTTGGCCCCGATCCGTCAGAATTTGGTCAGCGTTTCCTTGAATGGGCGCTGGCGGTGCGCAGCGAACCCGGCGAAGCGCTGGCCTGCCAAAGCCTTGATCCCTGGCTGGATCAGGTGATTCTGCCGCTGGTCGTCCATTCGTTCGGCGGCGGGCGGCCGGGGCCGGACCTGGCCGGGTTCGACCGCGACATGACCTGCCATTACCGTAACCTGCCGCTGCTTTACGCGCGCGAATCCGAGACAGCAGTAGAGGCGCTGGAGGCCAGCGTCGCGCCCAACAGGATCAAGAAGCGCCTGAAGGAATGGGATCCGGCGCGCAAGCTGATCTATCAGGGCAAGGGCCGCGACAAGGTGCGAACCATGTTCGATCGCGGCGCCCTGCCCTCGAAGGAACAGGCGATCCGCAACCAGTTGAAAAGCAAGGGTTGGTGGCTGGTCTGACGACCGGCCACCATGGTCCTTCATTCAGCCCAGAACCTCGTCGCAGCGCGCGCAGACGCCTGCATGGCGATGCCTGCCGACATCGGGCAGGATCTTCCAGCAACGCAGGCATTTCTCGCCCTCGGCCAGCTCGAATACCACGCCGATACCGGGGGCCTCGGTCATGCGGAAGGCCTCGTTCGGGGCCGGATCGGCGGTCAGTGACAGGTCCGAGACGATACAGATATCGGCGAAATTCACCGATTTCAGCGCCTCAAGCATGGCCGCATCCTCGACATGGACCACGGGCGCGGCTTCAAGGCTGGCACCAATGGTCTTGTCGGTCCGCCTGAGTTCCAGCGCGGCGGTGACGACGCGCCGGGCGCGGCGGACATGATCCCACTTCGCGGCCAGCGCGTCATTTTGCCAGTCCGCAGGCGTATCGGGGAAATCATGCAGGTGCACGCTGTCATCGGCGGATGCAAAGCGCGACAGCCAGACATCCTCGGTCGTAAAGGGCAGGATCGGGGCCAGCCATGTCACAAGCCGATGGAACAGCATGTCCAGCACCGTCCGCGCGGCGCGGCGGCGCGGATTGTCCGGCGCGTCGCAATACAGGCTGTCCTTGCGGATGTCGAAATAAAAGGCCGACAGATCGACGGTGCAGAACTGGAACAGCAACTGGAACACGCCCTGAAAGTCGTAATCGCGATAGCCCGCCCGCACCGCCTGATCCAGTTGCGCCAGCCGGTGAAGCACCCACTGTTCCAGCTCGGGCATCTGGTCGGGGCCAAGCTTCTCGGCATCCGAGTACCCCGCCAGCGACCCCAGCATGAAGCGCAGCGTATTGCGCAGGCGGCGATAGCTGTCGGCAGTGCCCTTCAGGATTTCCGGCCCGATACGCTGATCGGCGGTGTAATCGGTCTGCGCCACCCACAGCCGCAGGATATCAGCCCCGTATTGTTCGATCACCTTGGCAGGCACGATGGTATTGCCAAGCGATTTGGACATTTTCATGCCCTTCTCGTCCAGCGTGAAGCCATGTGTCACCACATTGCGATAGGGCGCGCGCCCGGTCGTGGCGCAACCCTGCAACAGCGAGGACTGGAACCAGCCGCGATGCTGGTCGGTGCCTTCAAGATAGACATCGGCGATCCCGTCCGGCACCCCGTCGGCCCGGTCGCGCAGCACAAAGGCATGGGTCGATCCCGAATCGAACCACACATCCAGCACATCCGTGACCTGATCGTAATCGTCGGGGCTAACGATGCCGTCCAGAACGCGCGCCTTGAAGCCGTCACGATACCAGACATCCGCGCCCTCGGCCTCGAATGCGTCGATGATGCGCTGGTTAACATCCTTGTTCCGCAGCAAAAAATCCGAATCCGTGGGCAGCGCACCTTTTTTGACGAAACAGGTCAGCGGCACCCCCCAGGCACGTTGGCGAGACAGCACCCAGTCGGGCCGGTTCTCGACCATGGCATGAATCCGGTTCCGTCCGCTTTGCGGCCACCATTTCACCAGCTTGTCGATGCTGGTCAGCGCGCGCGTGCGGATGGTCGCACCATAGTCGCCCATGCTGTCGTTCAGTGGCCGGTCGATGGCCGCGAACCATTGCGGCGTGTTGCGATAGATCACCGGCGCCTTCGACCGCCAGCTATGCGGATAGCTGTGTTTGATCTTGCCGCGCGCCAGAAGGCCGCCGACCTCGGCCAGCTTGTCGATCACCGCCTTGTTGGCGTCGCCTTCACCACCCTTGCGGTTAAGGATGTACTTGCCGCCAAAGAACGGCAGATCGGCCCGGAAAGAGCCGTCATCCAGCACGTTATAGGTGATGGCCTGATCCAGCATGCCCAGATCGCGGTAAAGCTCGTATTCCTCCATGCCGTGCGAGGGCGCGCAATGGACGAAACCGGTGCCTTCCTCGTCGGTCACGAAATCGGCGGCCCGGAAATCGCGCGGGCCGTCCCATTCGCCATTGCCGCCTTCCGCACCTGCAAGGGGATGACGCAGCGACAGCGTGGCAAGTTCCTGGGGCGGCACATCGCGGATGCGTCGCCATTGCCCCTGTTGCAGGCGCGCACGGGTCATCACCTCTCTGGCCAGCTTGTCGGCCAGCACGAATCTTTCACCGATGCCCGCCCAGCATTCTTCGGGCGCGTCAGTGACTTCGTAAAGGCCATAGGCAAAATCGGCCCCGTACACGACCGCCCTGTTCGACGGGATGGTCCAGGGGGTCGTCGTCCAGATCACCACGCTGGCATCCTTCAGATCGCCATCCGGGATCACCCGGAATTTCACCCAGATCGTAAAGCTTTCCTTGTCGTGATATTCGACCTCGGCCTCGGCCAGAGCGGTCTTTTCGACCGGAGACCACATCACCGGCTTGGACCCCTGATACAGACTGCCATTCATCAGCAGCTTCATGAAATCCGCAGCAATCACCGCCTCGGCGTGATAATCCATGGTCAGATAAGGATCGTCCCACTTGCCGATGATGCCCATGCGCCTGAACTCGTCCCGCTGGATATCCACCCATTCCTCGGCGAAGCGGCGGCATTCCTGCCGGAACTCGACCACATCGACGGCGTCCTTGTCCTGCCCCTTCTTGCGGTAATGTTCCTCGATCTTCCATTCGATCGGCAGGCCGTGGCAATCCCAGCCGGGCACATAGCGCGCGTCAAAGCCCATCATCTGATGGCTGCGCACGATGATGTCCTTGATCGTCTTGTTCAGCGCATGGCCGATATGCAGATGCCCGTTCGCATAAGGAGGGCCGTCATGCAGGATGAACGGCTTGCGCCCGGTCTTGTCGCGCAAGCGGTCATAGATGCCGATCCGTTCCCAACGGGCCAGCCAGTCGGGTTCACGCGCGGGCAGCCCGGCACGCATCGGAAAATCGGTCTGCGGCAGAAAGACAGTGTCGCGGTAGTCGGGGGCATCGGCGCGGGTATCGGCGCTCATCAGAGGGTTCCTTCGTCAGGCATCGGGCATTCGGACATGGACTAACCCGGCGGCGCGAAACCTCACGCCACCGGGCAGCTAATTCGAAATGCGCGCACCGAAAACTTCATGCCTGCCTCTATAGAAACCACACGCGCGGCCTGCAAGCGCCACGCGGGCATCAGGGCATGCGAGGTTCGGGCCGATCCGCACCGGCCCCGTTTCCGGCATGCCGCACAGCCTGCGCAACACGCTGGCATCGTACTGCGCAGTTTTTCGCCGTCTGGACGGTGTTCTGGCCTGAAGATGAGCTTAGGCTTTACTTGAACAGGTTGGCGGGTTATCGTTTTTCCATTGATATTACGTGATTTTTTAGGAGAATCATAATGAGTGTTTCCGCCACATCGCATTCAGCCCGGAATTCACCCGACCCAAAACGGGACAACGCATTAAATCGCCCGCGCGATATTGCTTCGAACCCGCCTCGGGACATCCGCTCTCAGTTTCACCGCCTTGCGGCCTCTGCCAAGGCAACGCCAGCGCCTCAGGGAGGGCAGGAAGCACTCCGGCTCGCGGGACAAGAGGCAAAGGACAGGATTGCCGGACAAATCCAGGAAAATTCCGACGCACAATCCGACCCTGATGCCGCCGCCGCCGCTGACAGGTTTCAGTCTCGTGCGCAGAACCTGTCAACCGAACAGCCCGAGGTGTTTTCCGAAATCCTGACACAAGCCTATGGCGACAAGCAGGGCAACGGGACACTTGCCGGTGCTGCGGCCAACGGGGATTTGCCGATGCCTGCCGAGGTGCGTTTTGTCGATCCGGACGTTCTGAACGGAGGCGAAGGTGCCTACTCTGCCGAAAATGGCGGCACGGTTTACCTTAGCGAGGATTTGCGCAACGACCCGGCCCGCCTTGACGCTGTCTTTGCGCAAGAGGTGGGGCATCACTTTGACGCCGTTCTTGGCGGTCCTGACTCTGTCGGCGACGAGGGCCGCGCCTTTGCCATGGGGCTTGAGAAAGGGCGGGCGCTGACCCCGGACGAATTGGCACGCGCCCAGTCCATCACCGACAAGGGCACCATCACAGTGGACGGCAAGGAGGTCGAAGTTGAATTTGCGCTTCCTGCCATTCTGGTGTGGCTGGGCGAAGGTGCGGCACAAACCGTAGGGGATGCCGCCCTTGGCGAGATTATGGAGCAACTGACCGGGGCAGAATACGGCTTCTGGGATGGCGTGCTGGATTTTGGCCTGAATCTGATTCCCGGCGCCGGAGAAGCCTCAACCGCGAAGAAGCTTAAAAAGCTGACCGAGGCCGTTGATACCATCATCGACGGCGTCAAGCTGGCCGACAAGCTGCCGAAGGGCCTAAAGGGCAAGGTTGAACCGCTGCAAAAAGAAATCAAGGAACATTTCGATGCCTTTGTGGACGCAGTCAAAAGCGGTAATGCAGGAAAGGCAGGTGAAAAGTGGGGCGAGACGATTGGAAAGCTGCGAGAGCTTCAGGTCGCCGGTCGAATTGCCGATAACGGCGGCGAGCTGCTTGATATAAACAAAAAAATCAAGATCAAGGGCGGTGACCGGGAATTCGACGTCTTTTTCAAGGAAGGCAACAAAAAAGTGGTGGGTGAGGTCAAGACCGGCAAGAGAATGACGGACAGTGCTGGCGCGAAGAACTTTGATAAAACGGTTCAGAATTTTGTGAAGGCACGCGATGCCGCCAAAAAGGAGCTTGACGCCGACTATCGGGTCTATGTGGACGACATCTCGGACGACATGCTCAAGGCCCTTAAGGACGAGGGAATTGAGGTCGTTCGCAATAAAGATTTTCTGAAATAATGATTCTTGAAAGGATCTGACATGGCCAGTCCTTATCCGGTTCGCGCCTATTGGAAAACCGGCGTGCCCGGCAAGGAAGAGGCCGATGCGGCGCTTGCGGAACTTTCCCGGCTGCTGGGGGATCCCGACACACCGGAAGGCTATTCGATCGACCTGCCCGACGGATCGGCCATCTGGTTTGCCGGAACCCACGACCGATATCTTGAGTTCAACATGAGCGGTATCGACCTGCTGCGGGTCAACACGCCCGATGACATAAAGAAGTCAGAGGAGGTTTTGTTGGGGTTCCTCAAGGCGCTTGTCCTGGGCGGTGCCGCTTGCGCTTATGTGGCACCGATCCGTGATGATTTCATTTGGGAACAGGTGTCGGGCATGGATGAGGCGATGAGCCACTGGAAACCGGACGACACCCTGCCGCTGTCGATCATTCTGAAGGGCACAGACTCACTTTGCATGTGGGATGCCACATTGTCGGCAAATGTCGAAGCCACCGAAGTGAAAGATGGCATAGCCCTTTGGCGGGATCGTCCGTTCGCGCTTTGAACCGCTTGCGCATTCCGCAGCCCGCGATCCTCTGCTAGATTGGGCCACGCCCCGACATCCCGACAAGCACGATCATGACCGACCCCGCCCCCATCCCGATCAAGGCCCTTGCCGCGCGTGACACCGAAATCCGACGGTTTGTCCGCGCACGCTATGGGCTGCGCGGCACATTGGCCCTGCACCGCGAAGCTTTGGGGCTGGATCTGCTGCGCGCGCCGCTGAACGTGGCACTGGCGCCGCTGTTCCTGCTGGTGCGGCTGTCAGGCGGGCTGCTGTCTGCCATCGGAGCAAGGCGTGCCGGACGCTGGCTGGGGACGCGGCAGGTCTTTCTGAAATCTGACGTGGCGCGCAGGATCGAGGCCGATCTGAACGAGTTTGTTCTGGCGCTGTCGAATGACGGGCCTGGTACGCCCGCCCCGCCCGAAACCATCCGCCACGAGGTCGCCACCCTTGCCGAGACCCGCAACGCCGTGTCCGAGATTACCACCTCGCTGATCGTGTTGCTGTCGGGCCTGCTGTTGTTTCAACGCGCGACGCCGGGGGTCATCTCGCTGGCCGGACCCATCGCCGAGATGCGCGCCCATGCCGAAGCAGTCCGCGATTTTACCCTTGGCAGCGGTGCGGGGCGGCTGTGGTACGGGTTGTTTCCGGTCGAGCTGTCGCTGTGGCGGGTGATCGCCACCGGGGCGGCACTGGCGGTAGCGGGGTCGCTGATCACCGCATTCGCCGGGCTGATCGCCGATCCGGTGCAGGTGCTGACCGGCACCCATCGCCGCCGCCTGATACGGCTGTTCAACCGGCTGGACAATGCCCGCCAACCCGGAGGCATCGCGCGCGAACATCTGATGGCGCGCATGGGCGACCTGTCCGATGCCGTGCTTGGCCTGTGGCGGGCCCTTCGCGGTTAGCCCCGACCGCGATAGGGCGCGACACCCTGATCGGGCAGCCACAGCCCTTGCGGCACGGGGCCGGTCTGCCAGAACACATCAATCGGCATGCCGCCGCGCGGAAACCAGTAACCACCTATCCGCAGCCATTGTGGCGACAGCGCAGCGACCAGCCTGCGGCCGATACTGACGGTGCAATCTTCGTGGAATGCCCCATGGTTACGAAAACTTCCCAGAAACAACTTCAACGACTTCGATTCGATCAGCCAGTCGCCGGGCACATAGTCGATGACCAGATGCGCGAAATCGGGCTGGCCGGTCATCGGGCAGAGGCTGGTGAATTCCGGCTGTGTGAAACGCACCGCATAGACCTGCCCCGCCTGCGGGTTGGGCACACGCTCCAGCTCTGCCTGATCGGGGCTTTCGGGCAATTCGGTCTTTGCGCCAAGCTGGGTCAGCGCGTCTGTGTAATGGCTCATCTTCGGTTCCTGTTTTGACCGGGTGGACTGCGACCGGAAAGGCGCGGATAGCAGCCCGCCCCGACCGCGTCAAACAGCAGGGCGCAGATGAAAACGGGGGATCAGCCGTCGCCGTGAATGCAATAGCGCGCGACCGAATGCAGGTAATCGCCCTTGCGCCGATCCGTCGAGGCCGTGATCAGCGTCAGCGGGCTGATCGTCTTGCTGCCGCGAATTTCCACCAGCACCGGAAAACCGTGAAAGACGCTTTTCTCGTTATCGTCCATACGCCACTTGCCGCCTGCGGCCTTGCGAACCGTTTCGCCCAGATAGGCCCCGGCGGCACCGGCCAGCCCGCCCAGTTCGGCCCTGGCCGATTCGACATCGGGATAACGGTCCAGCACCCAGCGTTCCAGAGGCAGCAGGGAATCGAGACTGTAATCCAGAACGATATTGTCAGGAACCGCCGCCCGCAGGTTGTCCATGTAGACATACATGCTGGCGTGCCATTCTTCGAAATGATCCCTGAGTGTCTTTTCCTCGGCCATGCAAACCCCGCAGCATAAAGTTTTCCCGGACAGGCATTCGCGGTCCTGCCCGCGAAGCCAAGTCCGGCATTGTATGATTCCACCTAATCAACGGTCGTGAACCTGATATTCGCCGCCTTCAGAGCCTCTTGCAGCGGTTTCGATGCGGTGCCGTCGATCACCCATTCCATGTCCCAACCAAGTTTCACCAGTTCCGCATCGCGCTCAAGTTCCCAAGCGTTATCCTTGCTAAGATACTGATAGCCGGATTTATGCTCAATGCCCCGCTGCGTCAGCGCGGCATCCTTTGGTCCGATGTCAAGGCGCCGGGAATAGGTCTGACCATCGATCTCGACCTGGACGGTGACTTCCCGCTTGGCCCAGTTGCCGTCCAGCTTGTTCATATAATTGTCGGCGGCCTTGTTGGCGTCTTTGGCGCGCGACATGTTCCCTTCATAGGTCTTTGACCACCGCTCATAGCCCCAGCTGCCGCCGCCATCGGCATATTCGCTCCAGGCATTGGCCTTGTGGCTTATCGAACCCGCCGCACCCTCGGCTGCCGCACCAGGCACGCGTCCGATGGCAGCGCGCATTTCCAGCAGTTTCTGCTGAACATCGTTCGGCAGTGCGTTGAACGCGCTTTTGGGGGCCGCGTCGATGGCCTCGGCGATCTTTTTCAGCGCAGGAGAGGCCGCCTTGGCGAAATCGCTGTTCTTCAGCGCCAGTTCGACGCCATTCGCGACCGTCTTGGCCCATTTGCCCATCTTGCCCAGCTTGGCCGCATCGCCCACATAAGGGATCATTCCCAGGGCCGACAACGCCGCGCCGCCAAAATCGCCACGGCCAAGCGAAATCAACGTATTGGCACCATCTGCAAAGGGGGTCGGCTCGAAGATGCCAACGATGTCCAGCCCCATTTGCGTCAGGTCCAGCGCCAGCTCGCCCGCATCGACCTCGTCATTCTGTTTGCCGGGTTTGCCGGGTTCGGGCCTGTCCGGCGCAGCGTTGGGCGCAGGGGGCGATTGCGGTCTGGTGGAAAGATTGGCAGCCACGAGTCCATTCATCTCTGAATCTCCATCAGATGATTCGAACAACGCCAGCAACGAGGCCACTTTAGCGGCTCGTCTGCCCGGCGCATCATCGCTGTGGGCCAAACGGGACAGTCGGCATAATGCCGCCCGGAAGTGATCCGACGGACATGGGGAAATGGCGAAATTTCGCCTGCCGGGCCTGCGCGTCTTGCCGGACCTGCGCGTCTTGCCGGACAGGTATTTCAGCGGGCGGTGCTGGCGCGGACGATCAGTTCCACATCGACCAGCCTCACAGGGCCGGCAGGGGCGTCGTCCGCCCCGCTCAGCCGGGATTTCAGCAGACCGGCAGCCTGCCTGCCCAGTGCCAGACGATCCTGGCGGATGGTGGTCAGGGCCGGGATGTAATGTTCGGCAAGCCCGATATCGTCAAACCCCACGACCGACATGTCCTGCGGGATGCGCAGACCTGCGGCGGCAAGGCCCGCGATCAGGCCGAAGGCGGTACCATCCGCGGCGCAAAAGACGGCGGTGGGGCGATCGCGGGCAGGCAGGGACAGGATGTGGCCGGCGGCCATGCGGCCGGATTGCATCGAAAAATCGCCGCGAATGATCCAGTCGTCGCGGATCGGCAGGTCCAGATCCGCGCACATGGCCCGAAACGCCTCGCGGCGCGCATGGGTCAGGACATTGCCCTCGGGGCCCGTGACATGGGCGATGCGGCGATGGCCAAGCCCATGCAGGTGCCGGATGGCCAGTTCGACGCCCCGCGCATTGTCCGACCGGACCGAGGGCAGTTCGGCCCCCGCCACCCATTCGCAGGCGCAGACGACACGGTCGGCGACGGAATTGGCGGTCAACAATTCGAGGGTCCGCAGCGACAGCCTGCCGTCAAGCGTGATCATCCCGTCAATTCGCGAGTCAAGAAAATAGTCGAGGATCCCGCGATCATCCTGAAGATGATCCGTGTCGAGGATCAGAACCGAATATTCGTTGTCGGAAAAGCCTTGTGACAGCCCGGCAAGGATCTGGGAAAAAAACGGGTTGCCCAGATTCGGCACCAGAACCAGGACGGCCCCCGCCCGCTGCTTGCGCAGATTGCGCGCGGCACGGTTGACCCGGTATCCGGTGGTGCGGATTGCCTCCATCACGGTCCGCCGGGTCGCCTCGGACAGCAATTCGGGGTTCGACAGGGCACGGCTGACCGTCGCGGTCGAAACCCCCGCGACATTCGCAACATCCTGAATTCGTACGGCTCTGATGTTCATTTTTTGCGCCTCGCCAGGCAGGGGACGAAATTCCCGTCAGATAAATCTTGACTATAAATTGGTTAGGCTCAATGCTTATTGCAATCGTTTACAATGGTCTTTAGGTGTGCGGCTTCCGGTATGTAAACGATTTCAGTTTACATTTCCGGGAAGAACCAGGGAATCCGGGGCATGTGGGGATGCCCCTTGAGGGAGGAAAAATCATGAGGATTCTTCGCAAATTGCTGGTGACATCCACCATGCTGTGCGGGGCGGGCGTTGCGAATGCCGCAGATCTGGAGGTCATGCACTGGTGGACCGCCGGGGGCGAGGCCGCAGCCGTGGCCGAATTCGCCAAGGCGTTCGATGCCACGGGCAACCACTGGGTCGATGGCGCGATTGCCGGCTCGGGGTCAACCGCGCGCCCGATCATGATCAGCCGTATCATCGGTGGCAACCCGCCCGCCGCATTCCAGTTCAACCATGGCCGTCAGGCCGATGAGCTGATCGAGGCCGGGCTGCTGCGTGACATCACCGATGTCGCCAAGGCACAGGGATGGGCCGATGTGGTCAACCCGCCCTCGTTGCTGGACGCCTGCACCGTGGACGGTCGCATCTATTGCGCGCCGGTCAATATCCATTCCTGGCAATGGCTGTGGTTAAGCCACGCGGCCTTTGAAAAGGCGGGTGTGCCGATGCCCGGAACCTGGGCCGAATACGTGGCCGCCGCCCCCGCCCTCAAAGAGGCGGGGATCATCCCGCTTGCGCTGGGGCAGCAGGGCTGGCAGCGCGCGGGCGTGTTCAACGTCATGATGGCCAGCCTCATCCCCGCCGAAACCTACCTTGCCGTCTATCAGGACAAGGATAGCGACACCGCCGCCGGACCCGAAATCGCGTCGGTTTTTCAGGCCGCAGCCGAGGCGCGCGACATGTCCGTCGATTCGACCGTGCAGAACTGGAACGATGCGACCAATCTGGTGATCACCGGGCGCGCGGCCGGGCAGATCATGGGCGATTGGGCACAGGGCGAATTCGCCATGGCCGGACAGGTCGCAGGCACGGATTACAGTTGCCTGCCCGGTCTGGGAACCAATCCGCGTCTGGGAACGGGCGGCGACGCCTTCTATTTCCCGGTGCTGAAGAATGCCGATCAGACCGCCGCGCAGGACGTTCTTGCCGCGACGCTGCTGGACCCCAAGGTTCAGGTCGAATTCAACCTGCGCAAGGGTTCCTTGCCGGTGCGTGGCGATATTGACATGTCCACCGCGAATGATTGCATGCGCAAGGGGCTGGATCTGCTGAAAGAGGGTTCCACCCTGCCCGACCCCAACATGCTGATCACGCAGGATTCAACTACTCAGCTGAACGATCTGTTCAACGAATTTTTCGCCGATCCCAACATGACGCCAGAGGCCGCGCAGGCCCGGTTCGTCGAGATTATCTCGGACGCCGAATAAACCTGCACGCGACCGCCGCCGGCCAGCCCATGCGCGGGCTGGCGGCGTTTCCCAAACCTTCCTCATGAGGTGGCGCCATGTCTGCTGGACGCCCGAACAGGTTGTTCAAGAACAAATCGGCCAAGATCGCCGCCATCCCGATGATCCTGACCGCACTGGTGGTCTTTGTGGGCGGCACTGCCTGGACGATCACTTATTCCTTCACCAAATCCGGCCTGCTGCCGCGGTTGAATTTCGTCGGCTTCGACCAGTACGAGCGGTTATGGGGCACGACCCGATGGGTGGTCTCGATCCAGAACCTTGCGATTTATGGCATCTGCATGATCGTGCTCAGTTTCGTGGTCGGCTTTCTGCTGGCCGCGCTGATGGACCAGAAGATCCGCTTTGAGAACACGTTCCGCACGATCATGCTGTACCCGTTCGCGCTGTCCTTCATCGTGACGGGGCTGGTCTGGCAATGGATCCTGAACCCCGAATTCGGAATCCAGAGCATCGTGCGCGAACTGGGCTGGCAAAGCTTTACCTTCGACCCGCTGTATAACCCCGACATCGCGCTGTTCGGGATCATGCTGGCGGGGTTCTGGCAGGGCTCGGGGCTGGTCATGGTGTTGATGCTGGCGGGCCTGCGCGGCATCGATCAGGAAATCTGGAAGGCAGCCAAGATCGACGGAATCCCGGCGTGGAAGACCTATCTGTTCATCGTCGTGCCGATGATGCGGCCGGTCTTTGTCACCACGCTGGTGCTGGTCGCATCGGGGATCATCAAGATCTATGATCTGGTGATCGCTCTGACCGATGGCGGGCCGGGTCTGGCGACCGAAATGCCGGCGAAATACGTCTATGACTATATGTTCAACGGTCAGAATCTGGGTCAGGGCTTTGCCGCCTCGACGATGATGCTGCTGGCCGTGCTGATCGTCGTCATTCCCTGGGCGATGATGGAATTCGGAGGCAGGAAACGTGCCTGAAG
Source organism: Paracoccus sp. (in: a-proteobacteria) (assembly GCF_047973135.1). Taxonomy (GTDB): domain Bacteria; phylum Pseudomonadota; class Alphaproteobacteria; order Rhodobacterales; family Rhodobacteraceae; genus Paracoccus. Next base: position 11,111 of record NZ_JBKEBL010000095.1, on the reverse strand, counting down.
CGATCACCCCCACCCTTGACGGCCCGCAGGGCCCCAAACCCCGCCGCCGCCTTTCCGGGCGCAATATCATGCTGTACGGAACGCTGCTTGCGGTCGCGTTCTATTACCTCTTGCCGCTTTATGTGATGGTCGTCACCTCGCTGAAGGGCATGCCCGAGATCCGGCTGGGCAGCGTCTTCGCCCCGCCGGTCGAGATTACCTTCGAGCCGTGGGTCAAGGCCTGGTCGGCGGCCTGCACCGGGCTGAATTGCGACGGGCTGTCGCGTGGCTTCTGGAACTCGATCCGGATCACGGTGCCTTCGGTGATCGTCTCGATCGCCATCGCCTCGGTCAATGGCTATGCGCTGTCGAACTGGCGGTTCAGGGGCGCGGATGCGTTCTTTACCATCCTGATCCTTGGAACCTTCATTCCCTATCAGGTCATGCTGTACCCCATCGTGATCATGCTGCGCGAGATCGGGCTTTACGGCACGCTTTCGGGGCTGGTGATCGTGCATTCGGTCTTTGGCATGCCGATCCTGACGCTGCTGTTCCGCAACTATTTCACCTCGCTGCCGGAAGAGCTGTTCAAGGCCGCGCGGGTGGACGGAGCAGGGTTCTGGGGCATCTATTTCCGCATCATGGTGCCGATGTCGGTGCCGATCTTCACTGTGGCGATGATCCTGCAAGTAACTGGAATCTGGAACGATTTCCTGTTCGGAGTCGTCTATACCAGCCCCGAGGTCTGGCCAATGACGGTTCAGTTGAACAATATCGTCAATTCGTCCCAGGGGGTGCGGGAATACAATGTCAACATGGCCGCGACCATCCTGACCGGCCTTGTGCCACTGACCATCTATTTCATCTCGGGCAAACTGTTCGTTCGCGGCATCGCCGCCGGCGCGGTGAAAGGCTGAACACATGACCCCTGAAGCAACGACACCCTCGGTCGAAATCCGCAATCTGGATCTGCACTATGGGCCGGTGCAGGTTTTGCAAAACCTCAATCTGGACATTGGCGCGGGCGAATTTCTTGTCCTGCTGGGGTCATCGGGTTGCGGCAAGTCAACGCTGCTGAACTGCATCGCCGGTCTGATGGACATCACCGCCGGGCAGATCTTTATCAATGGCCGCAATGTGACCTGGGCCGAACCTTCGGATCGCGGCATCGGCATGGTGTTCCAGTCCTATGCGCTTTACCCGCAGATGACGGTGGAAAAGAACATGTCCTTCGGCCTGCGCAACGCGGGCATGGCAAGGGACGAGATTGCCAAACGCGTCGCCCGCGCCGCCGAAATCCTTCAGATTGAACCACTGCTGCATCGCAAACCCGCCGCGCTGTCGGGCGGGCAGCGGCAGCGCGTGGCCATCGGGCGGGCGCTGGTCCGCGAGGCGGATGTGTTTCTGTTCGACGAACCACTGTCCAATCTGGACGCCAAGCTGCGCGCAGACCTGCGGGTGGAAATCAAGCGCCTGCATGAACGGCTTGGCAACACGATGATCTACGTCACCCATGACCAGATCGAGGCGATGACGCTGGCTGACCGCATCGCCATCATGAAGGGTGGCCGGATCATGCAGCTTGCCAGCCCGCACGAGATCTATAACCGACCGCGCAACCTGTATGTTGCCGATTTCATCGGCTCGCCCTCGATGAATTTCCTCAACGGCACCATGTCGGATGGCCGGATCACGGTGGGCGACCTGGCGATCCCGCTTGACGACTATGACTTTGCGCCGGGATCGCGGCGCGAGGGGCCCGCAATCATCGGGTTCCGGCCCGAACATATCGCCACGGGCGACAATCTCGCCTCGGCCGAATTGCGCACCACCGTCAAGGTCGATCTGGTCGAACCGATGGGTGCCGACACGCTGATCTATTCCTCTCTGGGCGGCGCGGCCTTGCATGTGCGCATGGACGGGCAGGCTCAGGTCCGCATCGGGGACGAAATCGAGATCGGCTTTCAACCGGGCCGTGCTTCGCTGTTCGATCCGGACAGCGAAGACCGCTTATAGGCCGTAACAGTTTCAAAACATGGGGTCATGAACATGGATTTTTCTTTTCAGCTTTATTCCGCCCGGAATTTCCAACCCTGGGATCAGGTCGTCACGACCATCGCGGGCCTTGGCTATACTCAGGTCGAAGGCTTTGGCGGCGTCTATGCGGATCCGGCCCGGTTCCGCGCGCTGCTGGATGAGAACGGCCTGACCATGCCCTCGGGCCATTTTTTCCCCATCGGCAGTTTCGAGGACGGGCTGGCGACTTCGCTGGCCACGGCGAAAACCCTTGGGATGACCCGCATCTTCTGCCCCGCCCCCGAGGATCGCTGGCGCAACGGGACCGATGCCGCCAACTGGATCGCGCTGGCGCGCAGGCTGGAAGAGGCGTGCAAAAAGGTCAATGACGCGGGTTTCCGCTTTGGCTGGCACAACCATCACTGGGAATTCATGCCCCTGCCCGGCGGCGAAATCGCGATGGATCTGATACTGGAGCATGCGCCGTCCATCGAATGGGAAATGGACGTGGCCTGGGTCGCGCGCGGCAAGGCCGATCCGCTGACATGGATCGCCGATCACGGCGACCGGATCACAACCGCCCATGTCAAGGACATCGCCCCCGCGGGCGAAAATACCGCCGAAGATGGTTGGGCCGATCTGGGTCACGGCACCGTAGACTGGAAAACGATCATGACCGCGCTGCGCGGTGCCGGTGTCGATCTGTTCGTGATGGAACATGACAACCCCTCTGATCTGGCGCGTTTCGCCTCGCGCTCGGCCGACACCTTCCGATCCTTGTAAGGAGGACAGCATGAGCGGAACTCTTGGCATCGGGGTCATCGGCTGCGGCAATATCTCGGCCGCCTATATGCGCCTTGCACCGCTGTTCAGCGGTATCGAAATGCGTGCCTGCGCGGATCTGGACATGGATGCGGCCACCGCGCGCGCCACTGAATACGGCCTCAGCGCCCTGACGGTGGACGATCTGATCGCCGCAGACAATATCGACATCGTGGTCAACCTGACCATTCCCCAGGCGCATTTTGCGGTGTCGCAAAAGGTGCTTGAGGCCGGAAAGCACGTCTATTCCGAAAAGCCCTTCGTGCTGACCCTGCCTGAAGGCGAGGAACTGGCGCGCATCGCCGGAAACAGCGGGCTGCGCGTCGGGTCGGCCCCCGACACGTTTCTGGGCGGCGCGCATCAGCTTGCCCGGCACCTGATCGACAGTGACGCGGTGGGCAAGATAACCTCGGGCACCTGCTTTGTGCAAAGTCCAGGGATGGAGATGTGGCACCCCAACCCCGATTTCTTCTTTCAGCCCGGTGGAGGGCCGGTGCTGGATCTGGGGCCCTACTATATCTCGAATCTCGTGCAATTGCTGGGGCCGGTCCGACGGGTCTGCGCCATGTCCTCGGCCGGATCCGAATATCGTACCATTACCTCGCAGCCCCGAAGCGGCGACAGGATAAAGGTCGAGACGCCGACCACGATCCACGCAGTGCTGCAATTCCATTCCGGCGCGCAGATCGTCTATGGCACAAGCTGGGATGTCTGGCAGCATGGCCACAGCAATATGGAACTGTACGGACAAAAGGGAACACTGCACGTTCCCGACCCGAATTATTTCGGCGGCGAGGTCCGCATGACCAGCAATTCGGCCTTCGTCAACGCGCCGGGCTTTGATCATCCCTTTGCCGCGCCGAACGGGGTTGACGGTCGCGGGGTGCCGGTCGCGAATTACCGTTGTGCGGGGCTGGCCGATATGGCGCAGGCGATCCTGACGGACCGCCCGCATCGCTGCGCGCTGGAATTCGCACTGCATGTCGTCGAGGTGATGACCGCCATCCTGCGCTCGGGCGAAGAGGCGCGGTTCATCGACATGACCACGACCTGCGACCGCCCCGCCGCGCTGGACGGGACCGCCGCAGCCGCGCTGCTGCGATAGGGGCTGGCGGCGCTATCGTGCCAGCCATCCGCCATCGACATTCAGCACAGCGCCGGTGACATAGCGGGCGGCGGGCGAACACAGATAGGCCGCCGTGCCGCCGATATCCTCGGGCGTGCCCCAGCGCCCTGCGGGGATGCGTTCAAGGATCTGGCGCGAACGATCAGGATCGTCGCGCAGGGCCTCGGTGTTATTCGTCGCAATATAACCAGGCGCGATGGCGTTCACGGTGATCCCGTGCGGTGCCCATTCATTCGCCAGAAGTCTGGTGATCCCCGCGACGCCATGCTTGCTGGCCGTATAGCCCGGCACCCGGATGCCGCCCTGAAACGACAGAAGCGAGGCGATATTGACGATAGCCCCCGGCGCGTCCCGTGCGATCAGTTCGCGCCCGAAAGCCTGACAGGTAAAAAACACCGCCTTCATGTTCACATCGACCACCGCGTCCCAATCGGCCTCGGAATGGCTGATGGCATCCTCGCGGCGGATGATCCCGGCATTGTTCACCAGCAGGTTATAGCCCATCCCGACGAAAATCCCCTGTGCCGCCATCGGATCGGCGAAATCGATCAGCAACCCGTCAGCCTGACCGCCCGCAGCGTTGATCTTGCCGATTGTCTCGTCGCAGGCCCGCCGGCCCGCGCAGGTAACACGCGCGCCCTGCCCCGCCAGCGCCACCGCGATCGCCTGCCCGATGCCGGTATTCGCACCCGTGACCAGCGCCCGCTGGCCATCCAGAGAAAACAGTCCCGACATCAGCGCAGCTCTGCCGGCTGAACAAAGTCCATATCGGTGTAATCGACATTGTCGCCCGCCATCGCCCAGATGAAGGTATAGGCGCCGATCCCCGCGCCCGCATGAACCGACCAGGACGGCGAGATCGCGGCCTCTTCATTGCTGACGAACAGATGCCGGGTTTCCTGCGGCTGCCCCATCAGATGCAGCACGCGGGCCTCGGGGGCCATGCCCCAGTACAGATAAGCCTCCATCCGCCGGTCATGGACATGCGCGGGCATGGTGTTCCAGACCGAGCCTTCCTCCAGCGAGGTATAGCCCAGCACCAACTGGCAGCTTTCCATGACCTGCGGGTGGATGAACTGCTTGATGCTGCGCCTGTTCGAGGTTTCGGAAGCGCCGAGTTTCACCTCGACGCAATCGGCGACGGTGATCAGGCGGCTTGGGCAGGTGCGATGCGCAGGGGCCGAAGTGATATAGAAGCGGCCGTTGCCGCCGAACGTCACCGGCCCCGAACCCATGCCCAGATACAGCACATCGCCCTGGTTCATCTGATAGGTCGTGCCCCCGGCAACAACTGTGCCCGCGTCGCCGATATTGACGATGCCCATCTCGCGCCGGTCCAGAAAATTCGGGGTTCTGGTCTCATCGACCTTGTCCAGCGTCAGGGCCGTGCCATCCGGCACCGCGCCGCCCAGAACGAAGCGGTCGTAATGGGTATAGACCAGCCGGATTTCACCATGCGCGAACAGCCCCTCTGCTAGGAAATTCGCGCGCAACGCGGCGGTATCCATGCCCTTCGCGTGTTCGGGGTGGATCGCGTGGCGGGTTTCGACAGTCAGCATGGCGTCTCCTCGTCTTGGGTCGGAAGGGTTGCGTGGGTGTATGTCACGAAGGGCGGGGTGACGAAAAGCGGAATGCGGAACCTCGCGTCAGCCCAACGCCACCCGCCAGGCGGCGGCATAGCTGGTCAGCGCCGCGGCATCGGTGGGGCGCGGCACGGGGCGGGTCCGGGGCGGCCCGGCGCGGTTCAGGCATAAAAGCGCCGCCCCCGCCGAGGTTCCCGTCGCCGATGGCGCAGTCTCGACCCCTTCGGGGTGCAGCGCCGCCAACATTGCCAGAAAATCGCCGTTGCGCGCAAATGGCCCCTCGACGATGGCGGGGCCGCGCGCGCCGATCAGGCCAAGGCAGGTCTGTGTCATCAACGCCAGATACCATGACAGCGCCGCCATCCGCTGGCCACCCCCGTCCGGCCGGATGGTCCAGCGCATGTCGCGCCCCGGAAATGGCCCTGATCCGGGTTCGGTCGATGGCAGGATCATCGCCCCCGCGCGCAACACGGATTCGCGGTCGGCATCGGTCGGCTGGGTGACATCGCCCGCGCGGATGATCTGGTATTCGCGCCCGCCCATGAACCGGGCCGAAGGCACCGGCTGACCAAGCGCGTTTACATTGACCAGCACATCCCGTCCCGGATCCAGCGCAACGGCATCGCCGCCCATCGCCATCGCCACCACCCATGTTCCGGTCGAGATCACCGAGAACGGCGCCTTGCGCCCCAGTACATAGGGATAAAGCGAGGCGTTGCTGTCATGGATGCCGACCGCGACCGGCGTACCGGGCCGCAGCCCCGTTTGCGCCGCAAGGTCGGGGCGAAGCTGGCCCAGAACCTCGTTCGCGCGCCGTGCAGGCGCGATCCTGCCCGACAGGCCCAGTGCTCCGGCCAATGGCGAGAACCGCCCGCGCCACGGATCCCACAGGTCGGTATGACAACCAAGCGATGTCACATCGCTGGCCAGTTCGCCGGTCAGCCGCCAGCCCCAATATTGCGGGTAGGTCACGACATGGGCGATTTGCCTGGCCAGATCGGGCTGTTCCCGCAACATCCAGTACAGTTGCGCACCGACATTCAGTCCCATCGGCAGGCGCGGCGATCCGGTCTGCGCAAAATCCGGGCGCAGCGCATCATATTCCGCTGCCACGCGGTCAGGGCCGGGATATTCGTAATCCAGCATCGGCAGCGCGCCGTTCCTGCCCAACAACACCGCCGATGCGCCATGCGTTGTCACCGAAATCGCGTCTATCCCGTGGCGCGCATGAAATTCGCCCAGATTGTGCAGGAAAAAATGCCAGTGCCCGTCCAGATCGAAATGTGGCCAGGGTGGGCCCGGCAGCGGCGCATTGGAACGAGTGACGACAGCGATTTCGGCCAGCGTCCGGGCGTCCACCAAGGCCAGCTTGGCATTGGTCTTGCCGATGTCGATCACCGCGATCCGGGTCATGGCTACGTCTGGCCGACATCGCGCTGACCGGCAGGAGGCACGGCGATCAGCCGGACATCCGCAGCCTCCAGCATGCTTGCGGCGCGGTCGGCGATACCGTCATCGGTGATGACGGTGTGGATGCGCGCCAGCGGGCATAAAAGCAGGCTTGAGCGCTGGTCGAATTTCGAGCTGTCGGCCAGCACGATCAGTTCGTCCGCCTGCCCGATCAGCTTTTGTTCAGCCTGCACCAGCAGCGGATCCCCCTCCATCAACCCCAGAGGGCCAAGCCCGCGACAGCCCATGAACATCCGCCGGGCATAGAAATGACGGCTGCCATCGTCGTCAAAGGGCGACAGGACGATGTTCTGTTCGCGATAGATCGCCCCGGCGGGCAGAAGGACAGTGTTTTTCGACTGTTTCAGCAGATGTTCGGCGATAGGAAAGCTGTTGGTAAAGACCTGCAAGCGCCTTGTGGTCAGCGGGTGGACCATCTGGAAAGTCGTGGTACCTCCGTTGATGATGATCGCATCGCCATCCTGGCACAGATCCACCGCCGCCTGCGCAATGGCACGCTTTGCGGCGATATGGACCCCCTGATTGACGGCGAAGGGCCGGGCGTTGATGCCGGCGAATTGCGGCGGCGCGATGGCCTCGGCCCCGCCTCGCACGCGGCGCAGCTTTTTCGCAACATGAAGCTGGGCAATGTCGCGGCGCACCGTCGCCGCGGACGCGCCGGTCAGCGCGCACAGATCGGCCACGGTTACGACGGGCTTTTCCTGTACGGCGGACAGAATGATCCGATGTCGTTCGGTTTCCAGCATGGCCCTCTCTCGCGGGGTACATTCCCAATATCTTCAATCATTGTCAATCATGATTGGCAAATATTGATCGAATTTGATCGAAGATGATTGACTTTTGGGCCTGTCCGGCGCTATCCCGGACGCAAGGCTCGGCGACCCGCCGCCGCCAAGGAGGGCTTTCATGATTGCGCAAACCGCTGGCAACCGGCTGCAAAACCTGTGGGACGAGGCGCGGGCCGCCGTGATGAGCGAATCGGAAAAGCTGCTTTATCGCTCGAACCTGCTGGGTTCGGACAAGCGGGTGACGAATTACGGCGGCGGCAATACCTCGGCCAAGGTGATGGAAACCGACCCCCTGACCGGGGATCAGGTCGAGGTGTTGTGGGTCAAGGGATCGGGCGGCGACATCGGCTCGATGAAGATTGATGGTTTTTCAACCCTCTATATGGACAAGCTGCGCGCATTGAAGGGCAAGTATCGCGGCCCCTCCCACGAGGATGAGATGGTCGGCTATTTGCCCCATTGCACATTCGGCCTGAACCCGCGCGCAGCCAGCATCGACACGCCGCTGCATGCCTATGTCCCGCGCGCGCATGTCGATCATGTGCATTCCGACGCCATCATCGCGATTGCGGCATCCGAAAATTCGCGCGCCCTGACCTCTGAAATTTTCGGCGACGATATCGGCTGGCTGCCGTGGAAACGACCGGGCTATGAACTGGGTCTGTGGCTGGAAAAATTCGCGACCGAAAATCCGCAGGCGCGGGGCGCGGTGCTGGAAAGTCACGGGTTGTTCACCTGGGGCGACACGGCAGAAGATTGTTACCGCACCACGCTGGAGGTGATCAACAAGGCCGCCGCCTGGCTTGAGGAAAAGACCGCCGGCAAGCCCGCCTTCGGTGGCGAAAGGCACCCTGCCCTGCCACCCGAACAGCGGCGCGAGGTTGCGGCGCGGCTGATGCCGGCGATCCGGGGGCTGATTTCCAGCGACCGCCACAAGCTCGGCCATTTCGACGACCAGCCTGCGGTTCTGGAATTTGTCGGCTCGAACATGCTGCGTGCGCTGGCGCCGTTGGGGACATCCTGCCCCGACCATTTCCTGCGCACGAAAATCCGCCCGCTGGTGGTGGATTTCGACCCCGCGAACCCCGATCCGGACGCCACGATCGCCAGCCTCGGCGATGCCATCGCCGCCTATCGCGACGATTACGCCGCCTATTACGAACGCTGCAAACATGCTGACAGCCCGGCCCTGCGCGACCCGAATGCCGTGATCTATCTGATTCCCGGCGTCGGCATGATCAGCTTTGCTCTGGACAAGCCGACCGCACGTATCTCGGCCGAGTTTTATGTCAACGCGATCAATGTGATGCGCTGGGCCAGCCTTGCCGGCACCTATCGCGGCCTGCCCGAGCAGGAGGCGTTCGACATCGAATACTGGTTGTTGGAAGAGGCCAAGCTGCAACGCATGCCGAAACCGAAATCGCTGGCCGGGCGTGTGGCGCTGGTCACGGGCGGCGCGGGCGGAATCGGGGCGGCCACCGCCGAACGCTTTCTGCGCGAGGGGGCTTGCGTGATGCTGGCCGATATCGACCCCGCCGCGCTGGACCGCGCGCAAGAGGGGCTGGCATCGAGACATGGCAGGGACGTGGTGCGCAGCGTGCAGATGAACGTCACCGACGAGGCGCAGGTGATCGCCGCTTTTGCCGGTCTGGCGGTCGAATTTGGCGGCATCGACATTCTTGTCTCGAACGCGGGGATCGCGTCATCGGCCCCGGTCGAGGATACGACGCTGGATTTGTGGAACCGCAACATGGACATCCTGTCTACCGGCTATTTCCTTGTCAGCCGCAGCGCCTTCCGCATGCTGAGAGCGCAGGATATCGGGGGTTCGGTAATCTTTGTCGCATCGAAGAACGGACTTGCCGCCAGCCCGAACGCCTCGGCCTATTGCACCGCCAAGGCCGCCGAAATCCATCTGGCCCGCTGCCTGGCGCTGGAAGGGGCGGCGGCGGGGATCCGCGTGAATGTGGTCAACCCGGATGCGGTCCTGCGCGGATCCCGCATCTGGGAGGGTGAGTGGCTGGATCAGCGCGCGGCGACCTATGGCACCGACAAGCAGGGGCTTGAGGAAATGTATCGCCAGCGCTCGATGCTGAAACGATCCGTCCTGCCCGAAGATATTGCCGAAGGGGCCTATTTCTTTGCCTCTGACCTGTCGGCCAAATCGACGGGCAACATCCTGAATGTGGACGCTGGCAACGTCCAGTCCTTTACCCGGTGAAGGCGATGATCGGCCACAGCGTGATCGAGGCCGGAAACGCCACCCGCCAGTACGATCTGGCGCGGGATTACGAGACGCTTGGCGAACGGCTTGCGCGCCGGGGCGTCGAAATCGAGGCGCTGACCACCCGCGCCGCCACATTCGGCGTCGCCATCCCAAGCTGGGGCACCGGCACTGGCGGCACCCGTTTTGCCCGCTTTCCGGGCGCGGGCGAACCGGCAGGCATCATGGACAAGCTGGACGATTGCGGCACCATCCATCGACTGACCGCCGCCACGCCGCGCGTCAGCCTGCATATCCCCTGGGACAAGGCCGATCCCGGCGACCTTCTGGCCAAGGCGGAACAGGTCGGCATCGGCTTTGACGCCATGAATTCGAACAGCTTTCAGGACCAGCCGGGCCAGCCGCTCAGCTACAAATACGGATCGCTGTCCCATACCGACGCCGCCACCCGCCAGCAGGCGGTCGAGCATAATCTGGAATGCATCGAGATCGGCCGGAAAATCGGGTCGAAGGCGCTGACCGTCTGGATCGGCGACGGCTCGAACTTTCCTGGCCAGACCTCTCTCTCAGGGCAATTCGATCGTTATCTGGACGCGATGACAGCAATTTATGCGGGGTTGCCGGATGACTGGCGCATCTTCAGCGAACACAAGATCTATGAACCGGCCTTCTATTCGACCGTGATGCAGGACTGGGGCAGCAGTCTGATGACGGCGCAGGAACTGGGGCCCAAGGCGCAATGTCTGGTCGATCTGGGCCATCATGCGCCGAATGTGAATATCGAGATGATCGTGGCCCGGCTGATCCGGGCCGGCAAGCTGGGCGGGTTTCACTTTAACGACAGCAAATATGGCGATGATGATCTGGACAGTGGCACCATCGATCCGTTCCGCCTGTTTCTGGTCTTTAACGAACTGGTCGAGCTTGAGGACACGCCCGGCCTGAACCTGTCGCATATGATCGACCAAAGCCATAATGTCACCGATCCCATCGAAAGCCTGATGGTCAGCGCCTGCGAGATTCAGCGCGCCTTTGTGCAGGCCTCGCTGGTGGATCGCGCTGCGCTGCGCGACTGCCAGCAGGCCAATGACGCGCTGATGGCG
>NZ_JBKEBL010000179.1:0-18808 GCF_047973135.1 Paracoccus sp. (in: a-proteobacteria) | reverse complement strand
GCGGTTGTGGCGCAAAGCGTTGCGCGCCAGCGGGGGCGACACCGCCGGGGCGCAGCGTCAGCTTGGCCGGATCGAACAGAATCGCCTGCGAGAGGATGCCCGCCGGATCTGGGGCGAAGCCTATCCGCTGCCCGACCGGGCGGCCTGGTCCCGCGCGTCTATCTGTCGCTGCGCAGATCGCGGCTGACATCCTCAAGCCAGCCGCGCGCCGAGTTGATATTGGCCAGCGCCATATCGACCTTTTGCGCCGGGCTGCGCCGACCACCATCCAGACGCCTGGGTGCCTCGGCCACGCGCTGCTGCACGGCCCTGGACGGGCGCGGCGTGACTGAAAGCAATGTCTCCTGGATGCGCCGGGTCTCATCCATCGGGGCGACGCCAAGTTCTTCGCGCAGGATCTGTTCGCAGGCGGCGTATTGGCGCAGCGCAAGCGGGCGGTTTCCGGCGTGATAATGGCAGCGCATTACCGCGCGATGCACATGTTCCAGCAGCGGATCCAGCGCCAGCAGGGCGCGCCCGTGACGCAACCCTGCCGCCCAGTCCTGCCGCGCCATGGCCACGTTCAACAGAAATTCCAGCGCGTCGGAATGATCGGCCCGCAACGATTCGCGCCAGAGGAGGCACCAGTCGGAATAGACCGCCTCCAGCAGATCACCGCGATAGCCATCGACCGCATCCTCGACAAGGCGCAGTTGCGCCGCATCGACCGTGGCGGGGTCGGTGCCCGACACCACTTCGGTCGCGCGGTTCATCGCGTCCACGTCGATCCGGTGATCAGGCTGGCGGACATAGCCGACCTGGTTCTGGCGGCGGATCAGGGCCGCGCCCACATCTACCCCGACGGCCTTCAGCGCCGCCGCGATGCGCCACAATTCGGTGTTCAGTGCCTTTCGCCCGCGAGGTTCGGGCAGGTGCGCCCAGAATTGTTCGGCCAGACGCGCGCGATGAAAGGTCCGCCCGGCCTCCAGCACCAGAAAGGCGAAAAGCTCGGTGCTGCGTCTGGTATACAGATCGGCCACGCGCCCGGCATGGCCAGTTACCGAGAACTGGCCCAACAGAACAATCGTAATCATCGCTCCCCCATCGGGTAAACCCGATCAACTTTTACGAATTTTTGCAGTTTGTTTTGGGGAATAATGCCCATCTGAACCGATTCTTTCAACTATATTGCCCCTTACGTCAGCCGCGCCGCAGTCCGGGGGCATTTTGCGGCGTGAATTTCCATCACCACCGGAACAACAGGGCGTCACGCAGCGATCCATCCCGTTGAAGGAAATGCACTTTCGCTGTGACATTCCTGTGACCCTGCGGTGATGGGCCGGTGACGGCGCTGTGCCAGCCTGACGGGTGATAGGTCAACAACCGGTTTCCCTCAGTCCTGTGCCCCATGTCCGCCGCAACCCCTCGCACCGCTTCGTCGTCGTCTATCGCCGCGAGACCCGCGAGATTTCGGGGGCAGTCGAGGTCTGGCGCGGCTGGATCGAGCGCATCCCGGACCCGCGCCAGCGTGTCGAAGAGGGCCAGACCGAGGGGCGGCTGGGGTTCAACGAACTGGCCGAGATTCCGGGGCTGATGATGCAGTTGATCGACGAGGCCAAACAATGCGACAGGAGAAAACGTTCATGAATATGACATCTGCCCGGTCCCTGTCGCCTGCGGCACCCGCCATCAGCCCCGCCGCGATGCCCGTCACCATCGCACCCTCGCGCCGCGAATTAAGGCGCGCCGATCCCTCGCTGTCCTTTCAGGTATCCGCGCCGGGCATGGCGTTTTTCGACGTGATCGTGGCCACCGATCCCCTGCTGTTTTCCCCCGATCAGGCACACCGCCGCACGCCGCGCAATTTCCGGTCGTCGCGGCAGGATTTCGAGGGCATGCCGATCGAGACCGAGACCGGGCTGTACATGCTGCCCTCGGCCTTCCTGCGCGATGCGATCAGTCAGGATCCCCGGCCCGTGCGGCTGCATTATCTTGCCGTGGCCTATGCAGACCAGGCGGCACGGGACGGGATCCTGTCGCAGCGTCCCGACAGTTTTGCCGACGCGCCATTTGTGCTGCTGGGGGCCGATCTCAGCGCGCGCAGTCTGGCGCATGTTCTGGGTATGGCGGTGCACCGGCTGGGGACGGTGAATGCGCGCGGGCGGGTGATGACGGCCATGCCCGAGCTTGCGGCAGGGGCCTTGCCGCGGATGATCGGCGGGCTGCCTGTGGATTTGCCCCGCCATGGCGGCGGGGCGATGCAGCGCCCGGCCGTGCCCGCTCCTGTGCCTGCCCCGCTGAATGGCCCGTCACCGGTGAACAGTCCTTCATCCGTTGCGCCGCGAACCGGCGGCGCGAAGATGCCGCCGGTTACGGGCAATAGCGGCACGATCAACGGCCCCACCCCGGTCACGCATGCGAACGGTATGGGCCGCGCCCCGGTTCCTGCCACGCCGATGCGGGTGCCGCCCGCGACGGGGGGCGGTTTCGTGGATGACGATTATGCCTTTGGCGGTGGCGGTGGCGGTGGCGGTGGTGGCACCGGGTTCCGCGACATGGACAGCGCCGGGCCGGGGCGTTGTTATGACGGCTATGACGATGGATTGGGGCCGATGCCGGATCATGGCGGCTACAGCTTCTCCGAGGACGCGCCCGCGCCGCAGGCCGAACCCGCACCGCCGACCGAGCCGATCCCGCCGCTTGACGACGTCCCGTCAGCCACACCTGCGCCGGCTGCGGCGGCACCTCTGCCCGCGCCGCAGCGCAGCGGCGAGGGCTGGAAGGACACGCTGGTTTCAGCGGTGATCGCCGAGGGCGCAGGCGGGCGATATGAAGCGTTCAGCTTTGACGGCGCGTTCCGGGGACGTCTGGGCGAGACCCATCCCAATTACCGGCGCGCCCATGACGGGCTGTCCATGGGGCCGCATCAGGCCAATCAGGACAGCGGAGAACTGGGCCAGCTTCTGTCGATGATGCAGGATGCCGACCCTGCCGGTTTCAGCCGGATTTTCGGCCCTGCCGCCAGCGAATTGCTGCGCCTGACCAATGCCGAAGGCCCTGCCTCGGCGGAAACGCAGGACGGGCGCGGCGCGCGGATCCAGATGGCCGAGGGTGCCGACCTGTGGGAGGAGCCCTGGGTCTCGCGCTTCCGGCAGGCCGCCGCTCATCCTCCGTTTCAGGCCGCAATGCGCGCCCAGATCGTCGCCAACCGGCTGGATCCGATGATTCCTGCGGCGCAGGCCATGGGGTTCGAGGGTGTGCGCGGCGTGGCGATGCTGCTGGCGCTGGCCATCCATGTCGGCGTTCCGCTGGCCATCGACGCCGCCCGCAAGGCGGTGAACCCCTTTGATACGCCCGCGCGGCTGGCCCCGATGCTTGAGGCGGTGCAGGCCGACAGCCTTGCCGCCTTCCAGACCGCCCATGACCTGCCTGCCTCGGGGCAGATGGACGCCGCAACCCATTTCGCGCTGCTGGCCGCGCTGCGGGCGATGGGCGCGGATGCGCCCGTGCCGCTGCCCGACCCTGAAACCGCCATGGACATGCTGGTGACGGCGGTTGGTCCCGGCCCGGTCGGTGATGCGCTGCTGAAGCTGCGGGTGTCGGGCAATTTCCGTCAGACGGCGAACGGGTAGGCGATCATGTATGACCCGTACCGCCAGCGCCCGGCTCCCGCGCCACGGCCCGCGCAATCCCCCGGTCTTGGCCGCCATCAGATCGAATCGATCCTGTCCGAAAGCCCGTCATGGCACGCCATGACCCCCGGTCAGCGCGCGGATATGGCCAGCGCCATGTCCAAGGTCTTTAACTTTCTTGGCCGCACCCCCGGCGGCGCACCCGCCCGACCCCTTGCGCCCAATCTGGACGACCTGCGCGGCCGGGGCGGCGACCAGCCCGCGACCCCGCCGCCACCGCAGCAGCAGGGCCAGCCCCCCGCCGCCGTGCTGCCGCAACAGCAGGCGCAAGGGACGGATATTTTCCAGACCGCTGGCAACGCCACAAAGACCATGCTGGGCGCGATCGGCTTTCCCGATTTCTGCGCCTCGTTGATCCAGGGCACGTTTCAGGCCATCGTGGACAGCTCGATCCAGCAGATGGAGGCCTATTCGAACCTTCTGGCCGAGACGGCCAAGACCGTTGATGTCTTCATGCAGGACAATATCAGCGAGGATATGGCCCGCGATCACCTGACCTCGAATTACGGCGACATCTTCCAGAAAGACCTGTCATCGGGCCAGCCGCAGATGACCGTCAACACCGAGGCCGTGGGCGCGGGGCAATTGCCGTCTTTTCTGAAGAATCTCGGTTTTGACAGCCCGATGGATCTGGATCAGAACGCCGTCGATAACGTCGTCGTGCCCCAGACCCGCAAGACCCTGGCCGAGATGCGCCATCAGTCGCTGGCGACCATGGTGATGATGGGAATCAACCGCATCGTCGTGTCCGATGGCGAGATCAACGCCAAACTGCAATTCCACATCGACGCCAGCCAAAGCACTTCGCTGACATTTTCGGACTACAAGCCGACCAACTGGTCGCTGGCCGGGCAGCTTGGATCGAACCAGTTCGCGGCATCGGGACTGTTGGTCAACACGACGAATATCAACGCGCAATCCGGCATCAACATGAATACCGACCTGACCGGCGAGGTGCGGGTCAGGTTCCGGTCGGATTATTTCCCGCTGGAGCGCTTTGCCGACAGCGCGGCGATCCAGTTGATCAACCAGCACGCGCATGTGGCGACTGTGCCCGCAGGCAAAGGCGGCGAGACTGCCGGGCAACCGCCTGCGGCGCCGGGCCTGCCGCCTCCGCCTCCGCCGCCACTGCCGCCGATGGAAGGAGGAGGGACATGAGCGCGTATCCGTCGCTGGCCCAGACCCTGACCGCGCTGGTCGATGCCGCCACCCCCCGGCACCCGGCGCTGACCGTGACCGAGGCAGAGATTTCGCTGCCGCTGGTCGTCTCGGTGGCGCGCGGAGCCGACGGCCCGGTCATTACCGCTCATCCGCCCTGGTCGATGTTCCCCACCGGTTTTGATCCGGTTGCGCATCGCGCGCGGCTGAGCTTTCGCGAAGTCCCGCAAGAGGCGGGCACAGACAGCAATCCTGCCGCCGGACAGAACGGGGGGGCCTGATGTCCCCCGCCGGCGGCTATCCGATCGAAGAGTTTCTTGAGGCGATCACCGCCCAGCTTGACCAGACCCAGGACGCGCTGCGGCTGAAGGCCGTGAACCGCCCCCTGACCTTCGCACTGAAGGATTTCAACGTCGATCTGAAGGTGTTCGTCGAGATGGATATGGATGGCCGGGTGACATTCCGCCCCGCCGCCCCGAACGAGGAAGGAGCAAGCACGGTGAGCATCGGTTTCACCACCATCACCCGGCCCGCCATCGAGGAAAACACGATCTCGATGGAAATGGCCAATGCGCCGACGCTGGACGAGCTGGGCCTCGCCCCGGACGAAAGGCGGCAGCTTGCGCGTGTGGGGGTCCGGAACGCCGCGCAGCTTCGCAATCTGGAACGCAATGCCGGGGATGAGGGCATGGCACGTCACACCGGCGTCAATATCGGGCGCATCCGGGGCGCGTTGAATCTTGCGCGGCCCCGGCTGAACGAGGTGGTGGATCCCGACGCGCGCGCCGATGCCCCGCCTTCGGCCTCTTTGCCCCAGGCGGGGCATGGAACGTCCCCCCGGATGCCGTTCGAACGGCAGGACTGGCGGCCGCGACCTGACGCTGGCGATGACGACATGCCCGGACAGCGCGATCCGCAGGGCCGGCGGCCCGAGGCGCAGCCGCCCCGGTCCACGCCCGGCGTCCCGCCACCGCAACAGCCCTTTCCAAAACCGCGCCGCCAGCTTCCCGTCGGTCCCGAGGCGCGCAAGATCGACCTCAGGGGCAACAATCTGCTGGATGGCGGGCGCATGCCCGTCGCGCGGCTGGATGGCCAGCGGCTGAACCTGCTGGCTGCGCAGCCTTCGGCCCTGTCCTTCGCGCTGCCCGAGGGGTGGGCCCTGGGACCGGGACGACTGACAGTCGAAATGCCCGATGGCGACCGCGAGGATTTCGACCTGTCCGGGGGGGCCGGATCATGAGGCGCCAGGGACATATCATGCTGAAGCTGCGTGACGGTGCCACGACCCGCGCGCCCGCGCTGCTGGATGTGCGCGACGGTGCCCGCCGGGCCTCCGGATCAGTCGATGGCAACGGCGCCGCCGACCGCGCCATCCTGCACTGGACCTCGGGGATACGGGTGCGCCGGGTCTATCACGCGGGCGGGTCGCTGGGTAAGGCGGGCAGCCGCGAGCGGGATTATTCCGCGACCGAGGAACGGCTTGGCCTGCCACAGATCCTGTGCATCGAACTGGCCGAGAAAGAGGCGACCGTGGATGTGCTTGCTGCGCTGCGCGACGCGGATGCAGTGGAGTGGGTGCAGGTCGAACCTCTGGCTTCGGTCCCGCCGCTGACGCGCGGCCTGTCCGTCACCCCGCCCGACCGGCACGCCGCCTTCGACTGCGTCGGTGCCCATCAGGCGTTGCGGATCGAACCCGGCCTGCCCGCGATCAGGGTCGCGGTGATCGATACCGGGGTCTCGCTTGAGCATCTTGAGTTTTCCGGCAAGCTGGCAGGCGGATATGACACGGTCGATCTGGGAATGGGCATCGTCGCCGACGGGATCAGCCTTGTCGGCGACAGTCTGGGCCGGGATTTTTGCGCCCGCGACGAGACCGGGCATGGCAGCCATGTCGCTGGTATCATCGGCGCGCTTGGGCGGTCGATGGAACATGGCGTCGCCGGGGCCTGCCGCATCGTGCCGATCCGGGCGCTGGCCGCCGCGCGGGCCGATGGCGGGCCGGTCTTTGGCGTAGGCGGGCTGTCGGATATCGACGCAGGCATCAAGGCCGCCGTCGATCTGGGCGCAAAGGTGCTGAACATGTCCTTCGGCACGGCCGCGGACGATCTGGACGGCGAGGCACCGCCGCCTCATGCCGATTCCATTGCCTATGCCATCGCGCGCGGGGCGATCCCCGTGGCCGCGATGGGTAATTCCGGCCGGGACGAGGATTTCTATCCCGCCGCATTGCCCGATGTCATTGCCGTGGGCTCGATGTCGCTGACGGGCGAGGTGTCGTCCTTTTCCACGCGCGGGGCGCATGTCGCCCTTTGCGCACCGGGCGAGGATGTGCTGTCGGCCAGGATCGAGGGCTATGGCCTGTCCACCGGCACCAGCCACGCGGCCCCTTTTGTCGCCGGAGCCTGCGCCCTCATGGCCGCGCGCGCACGCCGCCTTGGTCATGACCTGAGCGCCGGTCAGGCCCGCCGCGCGCTGTGTCTGTCTGCCCAGGGCTATGGGCGCGATCCCGATGCGGATGCCGGCTGGGGGATGCTGCAAATCCCCGCCGCGCTGTCGGCAATGGACGACCTGATAGCCGTACCCGAGGAGCTTGCCACATGAATGCCAACCAGATCAGATTTTCCGAAGCTCTGGACCAACCGGCGCTGATCGCCCTTGCGGGATATGTCATGCACCGCCCGGCCTCGGTTCAGGAAATGAACGCGCTTCTTGAGGTGGCGGAAAGCGTTGTTCACCTGATGAACGAGGACAAGCTGCGCGACGAGGGGGCGATCCTGTCCCGCGCCCGCGAAAAGCCCACGGCGCTTGCCGCGATGGAGGTGCTGACGGCGCTGGTCGCCCGCGCGCTCTGCCGCCGCGATCTGGGTCATGACGCGGATCCGCCCCCGGATCAGGCGACCGGCTGGATTTCGTCGAATGTCACGGCGGGCGCCGCCCATCTTGGCCGCGCCCGTGCGATCTGGCGGGACCGGGCCGGGCGTGGTTTCGGCAACGACCGCAAGGTGCTGGATCACGCGTTGCAATCGGCAAAAGCCGGCGCAACCGCCGATCCGGTACCCGAGGCGCAGCCCGAAGATGCCGCCCCCGACTATGCCACGGGCGAAACGCCCCTTCGGCCGCCCGCCTCGGGCAAGGACCATACCCCCCCGTCAGAAACGGGACAAACCGGCACCCCGCCAAAGACGGGAAAGGAGAAAATCATGACCGACCCGACACCGACCCGAGACAGAATTCTTTCCGGAATGGCCTTCAACCCCGCCGGCCTGCCCGCGATCCTGCGCAATGAGACCGCGCAAAAGGCCTATGTCGATGCCATCGTGACCGCCGTTGCCATGCTTGGGCATGAACCGCGCACCAGCAGCGACGGGTCGGGGCTGGATGAGGCGGAACAGTGGGCCTCGGCGACGACGGCGCTGATGCTGATCGAGGGGCACTACAACCCCTCGGACAGCCGGTTCTTTGCCCATGTGCAAAGGATCGTGGCCGAATTGTCGGGTCCGGCGACGGAAAGCAGCCAGATCCGTATCGACGGCCACAGCATTCAGGACGGCCAGATCATTCTGGGCGGAGGCGGCGGCGACCCGCTGCTGATGTCCGCCCCGTCCGGTGCCAACCAGCGCATCGCCCTGTTCAGTTCCGCGCGCACCATCCTGCAACGACGGCTTGGCAAGGGCGACCGGCTGTTCCTGCAATCCTGGGCGATTGCGGGCCGCAAGGCGGTGGACAGCTTTTCCGACCATGGCGGCGACTCCACGCTGATGACGCCCACGGTGGATGCCGCCTATAACGACGACATCGCCTCGGGCGGGGCAGGGGGCGGCGGGGGCGGCATTGCCAATGTCGAGTTGCCGCCGCTGAACGATCCCGCAGGGTACAATGACGAGGTCGAGCGCGAGAATGTGCGCGCCGTTTCGACCATCTATGTCAGCTATCAACTTGAATTTGCCATCACCGCCTGCGCCCGCGTGCTGGAGCTGTTCGTAGCGGGGCTGCTGCCGATTCCGGCCTCGGACGGCTCGGCCCGTGAGCTGGACAATCTGTATTGGGATCAAGAAGATATGCTGAACGAATCCGCCAGGCGATCGGTCTATGCGCGCGTTCTTGGCGCGCCGGGGGGCGAGCTGAGCTTTGACATCCAGCCCAATACCGAGTTCAACACGCTGCTGATGCGTTCCGTCTCGGCGATTTCGGAATATGAACGCGAGCAATCCGCAATCACCCATTTCGACAATGCCGCGAGGGGCCGCCGGTTCCAGACCACCTCGGGCGAGTTCGTCCGCAAGGCGATCCGGGATTTCGCGGCCAATGCCAGCCTGCGCGGATGGGCAGGCACCGCCTTCACGGCAGAGCGCATGGCCAAACAGATCAGGCGCGTGATGAAGGTGCTGAACCTGCCCTCGGTCAGGACCGCCTTTGGCGTGACGACGCCCTGGCAGGTGATTGAAAGGGTCAGCCAGCGCGAATTCGGCATCACCGTGAATACCGTCCTGCACCGCACTCTTGCCGTTGAAACGCAGCGAATCATGGGAATCATCGCAGATAATCACACCGTCTGGTCGAATACCACGGGCGGTCGCCCCCTGTTCAGCAGCAACACCATCACCGGCGATCTCAGCCTGACCGACAGCGATGCGCTGATCATCGCGGCCCAGCATTTCCGCGCCGTGACCGGAATCGGCGACGGGCTGATGAACGAATATTCCGAACCGGTCGAGGTCTATGCCGCGCCCAGCCTGCCATCCGGCGGGGGCATGGCGGGCATGGGCGGCGGCGCGATGGCAGGGGTCAACATGGAGGGGATCAGCCAGCTTCGCAATCTGGTCAATTCCGGCCAGACCCCAAGCCCCGACCAGATCCTGTCGATGCTGCCGCGCATCTGACCCGCTGACGCGCCCCTTGAAAGAAGGAAGGTTCCCATGGCCAATTACTCACGCGCTGCGGATGCCGCCAAGAACGTTCTTCACCGGGCGTCCCGGCGGCTGATGACCGCCGATCCGACCTCGGACCGCCATGTATCGCAGGCGCTGGACAGGGCGCTGGACTGGCGTCTGGGCGATCGATCGCAGCGTTCCCTGTGGCGCCGCGAATTCGAGCCCAGCTTTTCCGAAACCCAGTCCCGCGCGCTGGCGTTTCAGGTCACGCCGTCCGGTCGTGGCATCGGCCCCGGCGATCAGCGCGAGATGACCAATGATACGGTGCGCGCGATGATCTACAATCACTTCGGCAATGACCCGCTGCGCTGGTACGACGACCGGTCCGAGCCGATGCGCGCGCGATTTGGCGCGGCCTCGGTCGGGGGCGCGCATTACGCGCTTGGTCTTGACGGACGAGGCCTCAGCGAGGTGCAGGCGGCCTTTGAATGGGGTCCGCAGACGCTGGATCTGTTGCCCGGCCCGGTCATGGCGCTGGCGCAGACCGCGCTGTCGGTCATGCCGGGGCTGCGCCCCTTCGCCACCATCATCCGCACCTCGGCCTTTTCGGGTGGTCAGCAGATTTCCTTTGAAATTGTGGATGAAACCGGCCTCGACGCGTTCCGCCCGCTGATGGAGGCGCTGGGGATGGGCAACAGGCATGGCGGGTTCCAGACGCTGCTGGCCTTTGTCCTTGGCGCTCGGTTCGCGCTGCCCGCCGGGGTGGCGGTGCTGACTTTGCTGAACACCACCAAGGGACCGGAAATGCGGGTCGATGTGAATATCGACGCGCTGCCCGACAGCCCCGAACAATTGCTGCCGCTGCTGCGCCTGCCCATGACGGAAAGACCGCAGAACCTGTCCGCGCTGGATAGCTGGATGACCGCCATGACGCCGGACGGATATTACGGCCCCGGTTCGATCACGGTTCTGTCGGTGCGGGTCAGGCCGGACATGCCTGCGCGGCTGGCGCTGTATCTGCGCCCCGTGGCCATGGAAGAGGCACCCGCGTCCACGCCCGAACCGGCCAACCCGCCGCCACCCGCCGCGACGCAGGCTGGCTGGCCGCGGCGGATGATATAGGGGGACCGCGCCATGAACCTTCGCCCGCCCGCCCCGCAGAGCCCCGGCCAGACCTTTGCCGGACCGCGCGACCATACGCTGGATCTGGTCCGCGCGAATGTCAGGAACCTGCTGACCCGCTCGGCCGCGTTCCGTGCCCTGCCGAAGGACCGCCAGCAACAGGTGGCTGCCGACACGCTGAAGGTCGCGCGCTATATCACCGATGCCAATGGCGCCACTTCGGGCACGCCGATGTCGGTCTTTATCGACAATCCCGCAGGTGCGCCCGCGCGGCCCTTTGCCGACCCCGCGCCTCCGCCCCGTCCAAATGCGCCATCCGAAGGACAGCGGAACTTTCGCGGTGCGGGCGAGGATTTCAAGAACGCAGCGACCAAAAATGCCGGAACCGATCTTGCGGCGGCCATCGACGCGGTGGATTTTCCGCAATTCTGCGCATCGCTGATCGAAGGCGTGTTCAACGCCATCGTCCGCACCTCGATTCAACAGATGGAGGCCTATGCGGCCATGGTCGCCAATGTGGCGAAATCGGTCGATCAGTACATGCAGGACAATGTCTCGAACGAACAGGCGATGGATCAGCTTGTATCCGCGCAGCCCGACCTGTTCGAGGCCGATATGGGCGGCGATCAGCCCACCATCGCCGCGCGTCAGGACGCCGATGAAAACCAGATGGGTGGCTTTCTGCAATCGCTTGGCCTGCCTTTCGATCTGGATGCCGGGGACAAAGAGGTCGTACAGACCCAGGTGGTTCCCGCGATGCGCAAGAATATCGCGATGGACCGGCAAAAACTGCTGGCGACGATGGTTCTGATGGGGATCAACCGCATCGTCGTGACGGATGGGAAAATCTCGGCCTCTTGCGTGTTTTCCATCGACGCCAAGGATGTTCTGAAACGCAATCAGGAAATCAACACCAGCTTCGAACAGAACTACAATTCGCGTTACAACAAAAGCAAGCGCGAAGGCTGGTGGATATTCACCAAATCGAAGGAAAGCGAGCGCACGCGGCTGAACGTCAAGACCGAAGTGGACACCAACCAGACCGATGAAAGCGAAAGCAAGTCGAACCTCAAGGCCAAGCTGACCGGCAATGTCGATCTGCGCTTCAAGTCCGACTATTTCCCCTTGGAAAAAATGATGGACATGCTGGGCACGAACGAGACCGTAATCACCCAGATCGCGCAGCAGCCGACGCCACAGCAGGCCCGGCAGGTCGGCGCGGGCGTGCCCTTGCCGCCCGCCCCGCCGCTGCCGCCGCCACCGCCGGGCATGGGAGGGTGAGCCTTGTCATCCGCCCTGCCTCTGTCGCGGTCATTGGCGCATCTGGATCGCCTGTTGCAGCGCGCCCGGCCCGGATTTGCAGGGGCAACGGCGTTTTCGGGCGGCGACCCCCTGTTCATCGACCTGCCGGACTATCGCGGCGGGCTGGCGGGGCAGATCCGTCCCGAAAGCATGCAGGTGGTCGCCGCGCTGTATTTCGCGGCCGAGATCGAGGGCACCTATCTGATGAGTGTGGGCGAGGAACTGGCGCAGGCCCGCTTTACCCTGAACCTGACCGACCGGGACGCGGCGCGGGCGATCGAGGATCTGGCGCAGGCGATGGAACAAGGCTGGGTCGGGCGCGATCTGCGCAACCAGATCTTTGCGCGGGTATTCGGGCTTGGCTATGCCGATCCCAATCTGGGCGATACGGCGGTGAACCGCGAATTCGAGCCCCGGCTGGCGCGGTTCTGTTCGGCGCTTTTGCAGGCGACCGGCGCATCGCAGACCTATCCGCCCGCCAGCGCGGGAACCCTGATCCGGGCGGGGACCGCCGCGCAATCGCTGATGCAGAACCTTGCCGCAAAGATGCAGGGCAACACGCTGATCGTGGCCGAGCGGCTGTCGCGGCAATTGCGCCTTGCGCTGGCCGCGCTGAACCATCGCGGGCTGGCGACGCTGTTTCAGGGACAGAACGCCTGGGACGTGGTGCGCGCCGTACTGGGCGCGGATACGCCCGATCTGGCGGGGATGATCAACCGGGCGCAGACCGGGCTGCGGATCCTTGGCTGGATGGCCGATCACATCGAAGCGCTGAACGGGGCCGACACGAACCGGATCGGTGCGGCCATCGCGGGCGAGCCGCAACTGGCGGGATGGGCGGAATTGTGGCTGGGTGCCGCCGGGATCACCCCCGCCGTGGCGCATGGAGGGGCAAGATGAGCGGCTTCGACGCCCTTCCCGCCCCATGGAATCGTCCGTCGCGCCCCGAGGGCATCCGCCCCGCACCCGAGACGGTGGCCCTTGTCCAGACCCAAATCGACGCGCTGCTGAACCGCACGCCGTCCTTTTACGCACTCGGCCCGGCCGATCGTGACCGCATGCGCGGCCAGTTGACCCGCATTTCCGCCTATGCGGCGGAACTGGCCCGCGATGCATGGGTCTCGGCCCGGAGGCTTGGCCAGACCCCGTTGGTCCGGCAGGAACGCATCTACAAGCCCGCCACAACAGTGCGCCCGGTGGCGCGGACACAGGCGGCCGAGGCCAATCTGCGGACATCGGCGGTGGATCGCGTCGCCGATGTCACCCAGTCCACCCTGCGCGCCATCGCCTTTCCGACCTTCGTGGCCGATCTGATCAACGGCACGTTCGACGCGATCATCGGGGCGACAATCAAGCAGATGCACGCGTTCATGGAACTGGTCGGGAATGTCGCGAAATCGGTCGATGAATTCATGCGCGACAATATCTCGGACAATCAGGCGCGCGACTATCTGGTGCAGGCCTATCCCGGCCTGATGCAGGTCTCGGTCGAGGACAACCAGCCGCGCCTTGCCGTGACCGAGGCGGGCGAGGGCGCAAGCCGCGAGGCGCTGGCCGGGATGCAGGGACAGCTTGGCCTGCCCGATCCGGTTTCCACGCTGGACGATGACATGATCGAGGAACGGCTGGTTCCCGCCGCACGGCGCAGGCTGGCCGAAAGCAGGCTTCAGATGTTGTCATCCATGGTCATGCTGGGGCTGCAACGCATCGTGATCCGGCATGGCCGCATCCGGGCGACCATGGGTTTTCACATCGACGCATCTGACCGCGCCCATGCCGAAGAGGCCTCGACCTTCGATTTCGCGCATCAGAACTCGGTCCAGGGGATGTTCTATGTTGCCTTTTCGGCCCGGACTTCGGTGGCCTATGTCTCGTCTCAGCAATCCGACAGCGACAGCGCAATCAATGTGCAGGCCGATCTGACCGGCGAGGTCGATCTGACATTCGAAACCGATTATTTGCCCCTGAACCGTCTGGCCCGCGCCGAGCGGATCGAGGCCATCCGCGCCAATACCCCGAACCCCGAGGCCAGTCACCCGGTGAATGCATCCGCCGGCATGACCGCGCGCCGTGACGGCGCGCCATCGGCGGCGCGGGTCGTGTCTGACCGGATCGCGGCACATGGCAGCGAACCCGCGCCAACCATCGCCGACGGCCTGCTGAACGCAGCGGGCGAGGCCGGCCGCGCGGTCACGGGGGCGGCAACAGGAGGCGGCGGATGACCCAGGCACAGATTGATCCGGGAAAGGCCCTGTCCGGCCCTTTCGGACAGAATCACGGCCCCGAAATGCGGACATCCAGGGCGGTGCAGGCGTTGGCTGCGGGGCAGGTCAAGGCACTGCTGGAAAGCGCCCCGGCCTTTTACCAGCTTCCGCCGCAGGCGCGGGCCCGGATGCAGGGCGATCTGGAAAAGATCAGCGCCTATACCGCCACCCTGATCGAGGATGACTGGACCCAGTCAGCCAAGCTGGATCAGGAACCGATGGTCCGCGAAACCCGCGTGATCGACGCCCGCGTCTCGTCCCGGCCGCAGGATCCTTCGCGCGCCCCTGCGCGAACCAAGGCCGAGGGCTTCGTGCCCGGCGAGGATGGCGGCTTTACCCCGGTCGCTGCCTCGAACGTGGCGCGGATCACCGAGGACACGCTGAACGCCATCGCCTTTCCCACCTTTGTCGCCGATCTGATCAAGGGCACGTTTCAGGCCATCGTCGAAAGCTCGATCCAGCAGATGGAAGCCTATGCCGAGCTGTTGTCCAATGTCGCCAAGACCGTCGATCAGTTCATGGCGGACAATATCACCGACAACAATGCCCGCGACTGGCTGGCCGGGGCCTATCCTCAGGCGATGCGGCTGGACACAGGGTCAGGCAGGCCGCGCCTTGTCCCGCAGGACGGAGCCGAGGACCGCGACCCGCCGAATTTCCGGCAGGATCTGAATCTGCCCGAACAGCCCGCCGGTCTTGATGAGGAAACCATCGAGACGGTGCTGGTCCCCGCCGCCCGCCGCAGGATCGCGCAATCACGCCAGCAGACGCTGGCGACGATGGTGCTGATGGGCATGAACCGGATCGTGGTCACGCGCGGGCGGATCAAGGCGGCGATGGGGTTCCGAATCGACACCACCGACGCATCCCGCGCCGAATCCGCACAGCAATTCGATATGAAACACGAACACGAGGCCAAGTACGGCTGGTTCCTGTCGCCGGTCAAGGCGTCGATGAAAACCACCGTCTCCTATGTGTCGTCGTCCAAAAAATCGTCCGAAAGCGAAATCGACGTGTCAGCCGACCTGACCGGCGAAGTCGATCTGCAATTCAAGTCCGATTACTTCCCGCTGGAGCGTTTTGCCGACACCGCCGTCATCGCGCAGATCCAGCAGAACACGCCCAATCCGGGCGCCAACAAGCCGATCACCGGCGCCCCCGGCGGCGCGGGCGCCAGCCAGTGACCGCCCGCGCCGCAACATATTCAGGAAAGGAAACCCGCCATGGCCTATGACTATGCCCGCCCCTTTGCCGAGGTCGATCCGATCCTCGAATTTACCTCGCTTGGCGATCTTGTCCGGCAGATGCAGGACTTTGCCCGACGTCATCAGCGGTTCAGGGCCGGGGTGGCCGATACCAGCTTTTTCCCCTTTTCGGCGATCTGCAAGCTGGTGATGACCTTTCCGTCGGGCAGCTATGGCGGCACCGGCTTTTATATAGGGCCGGGCCTGATCCTGACCGCCGGGCATAATGTCCTTGACCGGACGCCCGACAACAGCGGCACCGAGGCCGCGACCGCGATGACGATCCGCGCGGGCCAG
This sequence comes from Paracoccus sp. (in: a-proteobacteria), assembly GCF_047973135.1. Lineage (GTDB taxonomy): Bacteria > Pseudomonadota > Alphaproteobacteria > Rhodobacterales > Rhodobacteraceae > Paracoccus. The sequence goes on along the minus strand of NZ_JBKEBL010000179.1, from coordinate 2,879 downwards.
CAGCAAGGCGGCACGCATCTGTCGGAATTTCACGTCACCGCCGCTGACTGGACGGCGCATCCGCAGTGGGCCGGCTCGAACGCAACCAATCGAAGCTTTGATATGGCGGTGATCCGGGTCACGACCCCGCCGCCCGGCGGCCAGTATTTCGAGATCGCGAATTACTCGCCGGTTCCCGAAACGCCCGTGGCGGTCTGCGGTTATTCCGGGCAGGACGTGGCCAGCGACCGTCAGCATCTGGATATCGACCGGATCCGGCGTCTTGGAAATGACGGCGAGACCGTCGAATACAACCTGCAAACCCGGCAGGGTGGTTCGGGTTCGCCGGTGTTTCTGGATTTCGTGAACAGCCCCGGCGGAGATGCGCCCTCGGCGATTCCGGTGATGGGCGTGCATGTGGCGCGCGGCGATGCGCAGCATAATCGCGGCGTGCTGCTGACCCCCGACAAGATCGACTGGGCACGCGGCGGCGGCATCATGTCGGTGGCGCAGGGCCTGTCATGCAGCTATTCCAGCGACGCGCCGCGTTCCAGCCTTGGCGGGCTGCCGCTGATTGTCCGGCCGCGCAGCCAACTGGGCGGGCTGCCGCTGATCCCCACCCGGAACCAGACACCGCCCGCGCCTGTGCCCGCGCCTGTACCTCTCCCGGCGACAGCGCAGGGATTCCGCGCCCGCAGTCTGACGCGCAACTGGATTGTCGCCGACGAGGATCGCGGCATGTCGGTGCAGCGGCGGACCTTTGGCAAGACCGCCAACGACCTGACCGGCAAGACCACGCTGGAGGTCACGATCCGCAACATGCCCGCAGGCGGCGCGGTCCACTGGAACATCCCGCGCGCCGACGACCGGAGAAGGGTGCTGTTCGAGACCGGTTCCGGCACTTCGCCCAACGCCACCGGAACACGCGTCACGCTGCGTTCGCTGGCCCCCGGCGTCGCGCATGTGGATTGCATGGTCAAGGACGCCTCGGGCACCACGGTCGAATCCAACAAATACCTTGTTTCCTCGCCGCATTTCGTCAAGGTGGCGTTCGACCCGAATGTCACCGCCTTCCTGAACGGGCTGGGGATCGGAGGCCAGCGCCAGACCATCATCGACGAGATGCGCGCCGTCACCTCGCTGCTCTATGAAAACGTCAACGTGCGCTTCGTCATGCCGGGCGACACATTGCCCGCGCATCTGGACGGCCCCGCCAACGCGGCCTTTCCCGGCGGCAGGCAGGTCGCGGCATCGGTCTCGATCATCAATGTCACGGCGCAGGTCGGCGCGGTCGATCCCGAACAAAGCCACCGCGATGGCGCGACGGCGCAGTTTCCGGTTGGCACGCAGGGCCGCAACCATCAGCCGGGCGACCTGCCCGCGCCACTGAACAACCACAATATCTCGACCGTGCTGCTTGGCCATATGCGCACCATCCCCGAGGCCGGCACGGTCGAGACCGCGTTGCAGGGCGGTGGGGTCAGCGCCGCCAACCGCCAGCTTGCCGCGCAGATGTACGGGCGGCTTCTGGGCGAGGTTTCGGGCCATGAGTTCGGCCATTTCGCGCATGGCACCTTTGCCGGGCACAATACCGGGCCGGACGGCCTGCTGGCCGAGGGCCAACACCGGTCCTTTGCGGAAATGACCGGCATGGCTCCGGGAAGCGGTGGCGCGATCCTGACCGATAACGGTGTCAACGGAATCAACCGGCTGACCGCTGCCAATCTGCGCGCCTTCGAAGAGGCGATGCCCGTCGATCCGCCCCTTGATTCGGCTGCTGAAAGCGCGCGCGGCCGCGTCGGCAGCTTTGCCGTGCGCCCCATGTCGGGCGAGACGGTGCATCTGCCCGGCGCGACCGTGCTTGAGGGCTGGCAGGCCCGCGCCCTGCTGTTCGCCATCGAAGAGGCACTGACCGCCGCCGCCAGCGCAGGTAATCCGGCGATGTATCTGGCCAACCAGATGATCATCGATTTCAACCTGCTGCTGGAGATCTGTGACCGGACCAATATCTCGGTTGGCCTTGGCGCGGCCTTTGGCGGCGGCGCGGGGACGGGGGCGACCGCCGGGGCAGGGATCGTCTTTGCGCCGGGGCGCAAGGTCGGCTTTTACGGCGCGCTGTCGGCGGTGGCCGGGGCCGTGGCCTCGGGCGGGGCGATGGCGCAGCTTACCGTCATACGTGGCGGGCCGGAAAATTTCGGCGGGGCCAGCTATACGGTTGGCGTCAATATCGGCACCCTGGGCTGGTTCGATGCGGGGACGTTCGACGTGCCGGTGGGCGCGCATGTGGTGTTCAATTCCGACCGCCAGCCCATCGGCTTTGTCGCCGAACTGGGTGTCAGCGCCGGTGTGCCCGGCCTGTCGCTGATCGAGGGCTTCGGTCAGGCGGTCTGGACCGAAACCACATTCGACGGTTCGCGCCGATACGGTCGCAGCGCCAGCGTGACCGACCCGACCGGCGACCGCCGCAGCCGCGCCATCGCGGCGGCAATCGCGGGCGGCGCAAACCCGGAAGAGGCCGCCGCCTTCGTCGCCCGGCTTTTTCCCTAGCGGCTTCGCCCGGTGCGGGCGGCGTTCGGGCGCAGGGCCTGACCGCCTCTGGCCCCGGTGCCGAAGCCGCCCCCCATGGCCATCGCGTCCTGCTGGACGAGACCCGCCGCTTTGCCGCACCCGAAGGGCTGTTTCACATGCCCCGGATCGACAGCGGCGAGGAAAGTTTTGATGTCACGATCCCGCAGGGGTTGCGGCTGGCGCTTGTCGATCTGGCCCTGACCGAGGCCAGCATCGGCGCGGGGGCCGAACTGGCCACGCTTCCGCCACGCGGCACTACCGGCAGGCTGCGGCTGGCAGTGCGCTGGCGACACCCGGTTCCGGCAGGGGCGCTGACCTTCCGCCTCAGGGTT
>NZ_JBKEBL010000116.1:0-39977 GCF_047973135.1 Paracoccus sp. (in: a-proteobacteria) | reverse complement strand
TGCGTTGGAGGCCACGGATCTGACCGGCCTGACCCGGCGCAGCGATGCCGACCGGCGGCTGGCCGAAATGGTCCACGCCCCCGGCCTGCGCGCCTTTCTGCTGCAATCGCTGGATCTGAAATCCGATCCGCCGCGCTGGCGCCTGAACCTGCCCGTGCTGCGCGACTGGATGGAACGCACGACCGGCTGGCCCGACGGCCTGCCGCAAGCCACGTTCGGCGGCCCTGTGCTGTTCATGGCGGGGGCCGATTCGGATTATGTCGATCAGGCGGGCGAAGCCGCGATGCGCAGCTATTTTCCGCAGGCGCGGCTGGTACGGCTGAAGAATGCCGGGCACTGGATGCATGCCGACGCGCCCGAGGCCGTGGCCAGCACCCTTGCGGCCTTTCTGGGCGCTGGCTGACGCCCCTTCAGCAGATCAGATCCAGATTCGCGACGCCGGTATCGCCGGGGATTTTCGTGGTTATACTGCCGTGCACGACCCGGCACCCGGTCGCCTGCGCCGCCGCCTGTTCCATCAGCGGCTGCACACCCCCGTGACTGCCGGGGGCAAGCGTCGTCATACGGATCACCTGCGCCTGATCGCCCTTGCGGTAAACCACAAAGTCGATCCCGCCCAAGGTCACGCGGAACTTGTCCGCCCCGAACATGTCAGGACCGGGCGAGGCGCAAGCACATGAAAGCACCAGCATGGCAAGGCAAAGAAATCGGTTCATTCGCCGATCATTACCGCCAAAGATTAATATCCGGTTAATCCGGGCCGCTATTCATCCAGCCGGTCGGCCAGAGATTCGGCGCGCGCGGCCAGTTCGGCCATCGCCTCTTTCAGATCCGGGGGGATCACCGGCACCTCGACCCGCGCCGGATTGGCCTGCAACCGATTCGCCAACCGCTCGGCCTTTTCGGCCCGCGCTTCCATGGTGACAAAGCGGTCGGCCAGCATCAGCCCGGCCAGCAACAGCAGCCGCGGCTCGGGCATGCGGCCGGCCTGTTCAAGGATCTGCCGCGCCTCGGCATCCAGAACAGAAGCCGCATGTTCCAGCAGTTTTTCCTCACCATCCTGCGCGGCAAGGCGATATTCCTTATGTCCGATATTGAACGCAACCTCTGCCATCTACCGGCCCTCATCCGTGGTGTGGTCGCCCGAGGCGGGATCGACGTCCTGCTCTTCCGGAACACCTGCCGCGTCGCCCGCGCCCTCGGGCGAGACCACGCCATTGCCCGCCAAAGCCTGCCCCGCCAGCAGACGCTCAAGCTCGGACATCAGCTCGCCCATCTGCGCGATCTCACCGTCCCGAGCGGCGCGCAGAGCCTCGACCTCGGCCTCAAGCCGCGCGATCTCGGTCTGCGCATCGCTCAGCAAGCCCAGCAGATCGTCATCCCCATGCGCAGCCGCCGGTGGTTGCCTGCCTCCGGCCTCAAGCCATTGGTCGATGCGATCCAGAGCCGCGCTGAGGCGGCGTTCGCTGGCAGAGATATCACTCATCACATCGGTCCTTCAATCACCTTGGCCCGGTTGTCGCATCCTCTGCAGCGTAACACAAGAACAGGCATCGCACCGCCCCGTACGGTCAGGGGCGAACGGCCGGTCAGGCAAGTTCCCGCCTTTCGCCCTGCAACCCCTTCACGATCGCCCAGCACGCCCCCAGCAGCACGGCGGTGAAGGGCAGCCCGGTCGAGACCGCCATCGCCTGCAATGCGGTCAGCCCGCCGCCCAACAGCAGCGCGATGGCCACCAGCCCCTCGAAGCCGCACCAGAAGATGCGTTGCGGCACCGGCGCGTTCACCTTGCCGCCCGCCGCGATGGTGTCAATCACCAGCGAACCGGAATCGGACGAGGTGACAAAAAACACGATGACCAGAACAACGCCGACAAAGCTGGTGATCGAGGTGGCGGGCAATTGGGACAGCATCTGGAACAGCTTCAGCTCAAGCGCGGCATCGGCAATGCCGGAAAACCCTTCCATCGTCATGCCGATCGCCGTGCCGCCAAGCGCGGTCATCCACAGGACCGAGATGACCGAGGGCACGATCAGCACCGCGATCAGAAACTGCCGCACCGTGCGCCCACGGGACACCCGCGCGATAAACATGCCGACAAAGGGGGACCAGCTTATCCACCAGGCCCAGTAAAAGGCGGTCCAACCCTGCATGAAGTTGTCATCCGTGCGTCCGAACGGGTTCGACAGAGGCACGATATCGCGGGCATAGGCGGCCAGATTGTCGAAAAAGCCGCTGACGATCTGCCAGGTCGGCCCGAACAGGATCACAAACAGCAGCAGGACCATCGCCAGCGCCATGTTGATCTCGGACAGGCGCTTGACGCCCTTTTCAACGCCAAGAACGACCGACATGGTGGCCACCCCGGTGATGATCGCGATCAGGACGATCTTGGTCGTATTGCCCGCCGGTATCCCGAACAGGAAATGCAGCCCCGCCGTCGCCTGTTCGGCCCCGAAACCAAGCGAGGTCGCCAGCCCGAACAGCGTCGCGAAAACCGCCAGAATGTCGATGACATGGCCGGGCCAGCCCCAGACACGTTCGCCGAAGATCGGGAAAAAGATCGAACGCATGGTCAGCGGCAGGCCCTTGTTATAGGCAAACAGCGCCAGCGCCAGCGCAACGACCGCATAGATCGCCCAGGGGTGCAGCCCCCAGTGAAAGATCGTCGCGGCCATGCCCAGACGGCGCGCCGCCAGATCGTCGCCCGCCGCCCCCTCCAGCGGTGCCCAATCCGTCCTGACGCCATCCTCGACCGTGACACCGCCAAGCGCGCTTTGGAAATGGCTGACGGGTTCGCTGACGCCATAGAACATCAGGCCGATCCCCATCCCCGCCGCGAACAGCATCGCGAACCAGCCCGACAGGCTGAAATCCGGCCGCGCATCGGGCCCCCCCAGCCGGATCGAGCCAAGAGGCGACAGGATCAACCCAAGGCACAGCAGCACGAACACATTTCCCGCCAGTAGAAAAAACCAGTCCAGACGCCCGGTCAGCGTGTCACGCAACTGCACAAAGACCGGTTCAAGCTGCACGGGAAACAGCAGCGCCGCCGCCGTGAACAGGATGACCGAGGCTGCCGAGATAACAAAAACCGGGTTGTGGATATCAAAGGGAAAGGGGGTCTTGCCCCCGATATTGTGCTGACCGATCTCATGCGAGGTCGCAATGATCTGGGTACGTCCCTGAGGCGGCGGCACCCCCTCGGCTGCGGCATTCGTTTGGCTGAGGCCTGGCAAGGCCGGCTGCTGTGTATCGGCCATGGTTTCCCTTCGCGTCAATGCCGTCGGGTGGTGATGGGACCGATGCGCGCCGCGCACCCGCCGCCGCCCTCTGTGTCGCGGCACATGCTCGCAGTGTGACATAATGCGCAGGAATTGGCCAGTTTCAGGGGCAGGCATGCAACAGCCCGGCATCCGTCACCCCGATCCGGCGCGTTCGTGCTTGACTGTTGCCGCAACGCGGCAAAAACATGTGCGCTGGACATGTCGGAGGGAAATCGTGGGCAAGAAGAACAAGAACTTCGTCGTCGTCGGCCTTGGTGCCTTCGGCGGAGTCGTCGCCGCCGAACTGGCGCGGTTCGGCAATCACGTCCTGGGGATCGACACCGATCAGAAACGCGTCGCCGCGCTGGCCAGCCAGTTGTCGAATGTCGTGATCCTGGATGCCACGGACGAGGGCGCGCTGCGCGAGGCGGGGGTGGACCGTTACGACATCGGCCTTGTCTCGATCGGCAACGATCTTGAGGCCAGCGTGCTGGCGACCATGAACCTGCGGCTGATCGGGGTCGATACGGTCTGGGCCAAGGCCGATACCCGTACCCATCACCGCATCCTGACCAAGCTTGGCGCGCATCGCGTGGTCCAGCCCTCGGGCGAGATGGGCCGCCACACGGCGCAGATGCTGAACAATGCCGCCGTTCAGGATTATGTCGCGCTTGGCAACGGTTTTTCCGTCGTCAACGTGCTGATTCCCGAACGCCACAAGGACAAGCCCCTGTCGCAACTGGATATCGGCGAGGGGGTGCGTCCGCTTGGCGTGATGCGCGGCACCGAATTCATCGAGGTGTCGGGCACGGACCCCGTCCTGCTGACCAATGACCGCCTGCTGCTTCTTGGCCGTCGGGTCGAGCTGTCCAGATTCGGCGACCGGCTGTGAAGCGCGCGTTCCGCAACTGGCTGTCCCATACCGCCCCGCCTGCGGTGCTGGCGACGCTGTACATGGTGCTGATCGTGCTTGGCGCTGTGGCGCTGCACCTGCCCTTCATGACCACCCGCCCGATCAGCATCACCGACGCGCTGTTCACCTCGACCTCGGCGGTGACGGTGACGGGGCTGGCGGTGCTGGATACGCAGTTCGACCTGACATTCTGGGGCCAGCTTGTCGTGGCCATCCTGATCCAGCTTGGCGGTCTGGGGCTGATGACCTTCGCTGTGCTGATCCTGTCGGCACTGGGGATGCAGCTTGGTCTGCAGCAACAGCATTACCTGCGCGAGGATTTGAACCAGACCTCGTATTCGCGCCTGACCCGGCTGAGCAAGACCATCGTCCGCGTCGTGGTCATGGCCGAAGTAGCGGGCGCGATGCTGCTTTGCCTCAGCTTCATGCCCGAATCGGGGCTGGTGCCCGGACTGTGGCATGCGATCTTTCATTCGGTATCGGCTTTCAACAATGCCGGGTTTTCGACCTATTCCGACGGGCTGGTGCGCTTTGCCATTGATCCGGTGGTCAATGTCGTCATCCCGTTCCTGTTCATCATAGGCGGCATCGGCTATGTCGTCATTTCGGACGTGGCCAACCGCCGGTTCTGGCATGGCTGGACCATGCACACCAAGCTGATGCTGATCGGCACGGCGGTGCTGATCATCGTCGGCGTCGGCTTCACCGCAATTCTGGAATGGAACAACCCGCGCACGCTTGGCATGTTCGAAAGCCCGGTCTCGAAGCTGACGGTCGCGTGGTTTCAGGGCGTGACCCCGCGCACCGCAGGCTTCAACACCACCGATATCGGCGGGTTGCACGATTCGACCTCGTTTCTGTACATGGCGCTGATGGTGATCGGCGGCGGCACGACTTCGACCGCAGGGGGGCTGAAGGTCACGACAGTCGTGGTCATGCTGCTGGCCGCGCTTGCCTTCTTTCGTCGGCGCACCCAGATTGCGGCCTTTGGCCGGTCGATCGGGCTGGACGAGGTTCTGAAGGTCATGGCGCTGATCTCGATGGCCGCCGCGCTGGTCTTTACGGCGGTGTTCCTGCTGGTGATCAGCCATGACGGGCATTTCGTCGATATCAGCTTCGAGGTCGCATCGGCCTTTGGCACCACCGGCCTTTCACGCGGCTATACGGGCGAGCTGAACGAATTCGGGCGCATGGTCATCATCACCGTGATGTTCCTTGGCCGGGTCGGGCCGCTGACCCTTGGCTTTTTCCTGGCCACGCGCATCGCGCCCCGTGTCCGGTACCCGGCGGGTCAGGTGCATCTTGGCTGACCGCCCCGTGCCGCCTATAAGGCCCGCGACGAAAGGATAGTTCCATGCGCCAGGCGACCATCATCCGCAACACCGCCGAGACGCAGATTCAGGTCACGCTGAATCTGGACGGCACCGGCAGCTATGACAACCAGACCGGCGTGGGTTTCTTCGATCACATGCTGGACCAGTTGTCGCGGCATTCGCTGATCGACCTGACCATCCGCGCAACGGGCGATCTGCATATCGACGACCACCACACGGTCGAGGATACCGGCATCGCCATCGGGCAGGCTCTGGTTCAGGCGCTTGGCGACAAAAGGGGTATCCGTCGCTATGGCAGCTTTCTGCTGGCGATGGACGATTCGCTGATCCGCGCCGCGCTGGATCTGTCGGCCCGGCCCTTTCTGGTCTGGAATGTCGATTTCCCGACGCCAAAGATCGGCACGTTCGATACCGAGCTGGTGCGAGAGTTCTTTCAGGCCCTGTCCACGCATGGCGGTATCACCCTGCATGTAGACCGCCTGCACGGGCTGAACAGCCATCACATTGCCGAGGCCGCCTTCAAGGCTGTCGCCCGCGCCCTTCGCGAGGCGGTCGAACCTGACCCCCGCATGTCCGGCGTGCTGCCCTCGACCAAGGGCGCGCTGTGATGCGGGTTGCGCTGATCGATTATGACAGCGGCAACCTGCATTCGGCCGAAAAGGCGTTTCAACTGATGGGACGCGAGGTCGGGGCCGGGGTGGTTGTGACATCCGACCCGCAGGTCGCAGCCCGCGCCGACCGCATCGTCCTGCCCGGCGATGGTGCCTTTCCTGCCTGCCGCGACGCGCTGGGGCATGTCGATGGCATGGCCGAGGCCCTGCGAGAGGCCGTTCTGACGCGCGGCGTGCCCTTCATGGGTATCTGCGTCGGCATGCAGATGCTGGCCACCATCGGCCATGAATACCGCGATACGCCCGGCCTCGGCTGGATCGGGGGCGAGGTGCAGGCCATCGATACCCCAAGGCTTCGCGCACAGGGCCTCAAGGTGCCGCATATGGGCTGGAATGACCTGATCATCGACCGCCCGCATCCGATTCTTGACGGCATCGCGACCGGCGATCACGCCTATTTCGTCCATGGCTGGCAATTCCACGTCGCGGACCCCGCGCATTTGCTGGCCCATGCCGATTACGGTGGCCCGGTCACGGCTGTGGTGGGCCGTGACAATATCGTCGGCACCCAGTTCCACCCGGAAAAATCGCAGGCAACCGGCCTGCGCATCATCGCCAATTTCCTGCGCTGGCAGGTCTGACATGGCAACGATCCGGCGGCCTTTCGGGCCACCGGGATATTTTTATCGTGCCGGAACCCGGCAACGACCGGCGCTCGGGCGGTTCATTCTGCCGGGCTGACGAACAGCACGGGCACGGTTTTCGCCCGTGACAGCAGCGCCATGCCCATCACCATCGCCCAACCCGCCAGCAACGCAGCCAGCCACATCGTGCTGCCTGCGGGTGCCATCACGGCCAGCAGCCCGGTCAGCCCGATGGGCACGCGCGATGTCAGGCTGAGGGGGCGACCGCACCAGCCTCCGAAGGCGATGGCCCAAAGCGAGGTCGATGCCAGCAAGCCCGACGCGCCGAGTATGACCTGACCCATACCGCCCTGCCCCAGCACGCCCGGATCGAAGACAAAGCTGAAAGGGACGAAAAAGGCAACAAGGCTGAGGCCAAAGGCCGAGAGACTGGTTTTCACCGTCGAGGCCTTGCCCACGGCGGCGGCGGCAAAGGATGCCAGCGCGACCGGCGGCGTCACCATCGACAGCACGCAATAGTAGAAGATGAAGAAATGCGCGGCCAGCGGCCCGATACCAAGATCCTGCAAGGCGGGCACGAACAGCACCGCACCGATGATATAGGCGGCGACGGTCGGCAGGCCCATGCCCATCACGATACAGCCAACCATCGCCAGCGCCAGCGACGCATAGACCGAGCCATCCGACAGCGACAGCAGCGAGCCCGCGAATTTCAGCGCCAGATTCGACTGGATCGCGACCGCGATGACCAGACCAATGGCCGCGATGGGAACGGCGACCTCGGCGGCCTGACGCGGGGCCTCGCGCAGCGCCTCGGTCAGTTCCTTGCGACCAATCCAGGTGCCCCGGCGCAGGAACGGCACGATCAGGCAGGCGACCGAAGCGGCGACGGCGGCATAGGCGGCGGAATAGCCGCCGACCAGCATCAGGATCAGCACGATGGGCGGCAGGATCAGGTGCAGGCGGGGCAGGATCGGATCGGTGGCCGCGACCTCGGCGGCGGTCATGGCGCGCACGCCATCGCGGCGGGCGGCCAGATCGACCACCAGCAGCAGCGCCAGATAAAAGGCGACAGCAGGGATCAGCCCGGCCAGCGCCAGTTGTGCATAGGGCATGCCCAGCATCTCGGCCATGACAAAGGCGGCAACGCCCATCACCGGAGGCATCAATTGCCCGCCGGTCGAGGCGATTGCCTCGATCCCCGCCGCGCGATGGGGCTTGATGCCGGTGCGCTGCATCAGCGGGATGGTGAACACCCCGGTAGAGACGACATTCGCAACCGCGCTGCCCGAGATGGAACCCATCAGGCTGGACCCGATGATCGCGGCCTTGGCGGTGCCGCCCGTGGCGCGGCCTGCGGCGCGGATGGCCAGGTCGATAAACAACTGCCCGCCGCCGACAGCCGCGTAAAATGCCCCGAACATGATGAAATAGAAGATGAAGCTGACCGAGGTGGACGTCGTGATGCCCAGCACCCCTGCCGTGGTCATGGTGGTGATCTCGACGGCGGCATCCAGGGTGAACCCGCTGAAATACAGCCAGCCAGGCAGCAGATTGCCCCAGAACCCATAGACGATAAAGGCCAGCAGCACCCAGACAAGGATCATGCCGACAGCGCGGCGCGACCCCTCCAGCAGCAGCAGAACCAGCGCGATCCCGGCGACGATGTCGATGGGCAGCACGGGGGCGACGTTTTCCATTCGCGTGGTCAGTCGCTCGAATCCGGTCAGGTAATAAGCGGTGACGGCGACCGAGGCCGCGATCAGCACCGCGTCGATGACCATGCGCAGCCCACGTGGCAGGGCGGGCGCATCCAGCGGTTTCCACAGGAACAGCAGCGCCATCGCAAGGCCCAGATGGATCGGGCGTTCGAACAGCGGTTGCTGGGGCGAGAAAAGTAGCCAGATCTGGAACAGGATCAGCGCGATCCCGGCAGCAAGGGCAATGGACTGGACGGGTGGGGATTTCGGTTCTGCGGACATGATCTCCTCCTCGGATATGCGCAGCAGAGTGTCAGCGCCGCCTGTTCAGCGGTGCGCGATGATCGGGTAGCCGGCGAGGCCGGTCACATCGTGCCGGCCTCGCTGTAGTAGCGGGCGGCACCGGGATGCAGCGGGATGCCGGTCTTTTCGGGCAACATCGCCTTGGCAGGATCAAAGCGCGCCCAGGCCCCGTGCGAGGCTTTCAGCGCGTCGGCATTCTCGATGATCGTTTTGGTGATCCGATAGGCCGTGTCCTCGTCCAGCCTGTCGCTGGCGATCAGGACCGTGCCCAGATTGGCGCCGATGGTCGGCTGGGTCTGTCCGTCGAACCAGGGGCCATATGTGCCGATGGTCATGCCATTCCTGGCCATCAGCCTTTGCGATTCCTCGGGCAGGTCCAGAAATGCCACATCGACGGTCAGCGCCACCTCGGTGATGGTGGGATGGCCCTTGATCATCGTGTCGATATAAATATCCGCGCCGCCATTGCGCAGCTGGTCGGCAATCTGGCTGGTGCCAAGCTGCACCACATCGCCGCCCTTGCGCCTGATATCCCCGATGCTGGTGTCCAGCGATTGCAGGATCAGGCGGGTTGCGGGAACGGCAGACGATCCCACCGGCTTGATGACGATGCGGACCGGCATGTCGGATTGCAGGATTTCTTTCAGGTCGCGGCTGCCAGCTTTCTTAAGGAAGTCCTCGCGCGCGATGACACCGATATAGACATCGTTCAGCCCGCCGACCAGCGCGCGGATGTCGGGCGCGGACATGCCGTCATAAAGATCGCTGCCCTCATAGGCCCAGACGGCGGTTGCGGTATTCGACAGGGCGATTTCTGCCTTGCCGATCTGCACCACCATCGGGTTTGCGACACCGCCGCCACGGGCGATGATCTCGACGCTGTTCCGGCCGAGGATCGGCTCGATCATCTGTTCCAGCGCCGCTGCAAAGACATACCAGGAAGATCCCTCGCGCATCGCGCCGATGCGGACCGGCTGCGCCGCCAGCGATGCGGCGCCAACGGCCAGCACGGTTCCGGCCAGCAGGGTCGTGCGGATATGTCTGCCAATCTTGTCGAACATGGTCTCTCCTCCCTTCCGACGAATGACCGGCCCCCGCGCGGTACAGGACACGGGGGCCGCGCTGTGTCACTCGGCCGCCTCAAGCGCCCGCGCCTGACCGATTCCGGCGGCGTCGAACGCAGCAAAAATTTCCTTTTCGGCCTTCTCGCCCAGGTTCTTCAGCGGCTCGCGGATCGTGGCGTGATCCAGCACACCGCGCTTGACCAGCCCCAGCTTCAGCGCCACCGTACCCTCCATATGCGAGCCGCGGTGATAGACAGCCTTTGTCACCGGCAGCAGCCGCTCGAATACCTTGCGCGCCTCGGGATAGTTCTGCGCCTTGCCCGCAGCCAGCAGCTCAAGCAGCAGTTCCGGCGCTATATTGCCATAGCCGACAAGAAAGCCGTCTACGTCAAAGGCGGTCGGCAGCAGCCATTCGTCATGGCAGGACAGCACCTGCAAATCCGGATTGGCCTTTTTCAGTTCCGGGATTTCCGTGTACCAGCGTTTCATGTCGCGCACACCGTTCTTGGTGGCAACGACGCCTTCCTGCGTGGCCAGATCAAGCTGGGTGTCCAGATCGTAATTCGCCTTGGTGACGGCAGGATACTGGAACAGGATACATTGCAGGCCGGACTCTTCCCAGATCGCGCGATAGCGGGTCTGCGGCGCGCCCTTCTGGAAACCAAAGCGCAGCCAGCCGTGATTGGGATAGACCAGCGCGCCGGTTGCACCGGCTGCCTTGCATTTTTTCGCCTCTTGGGCGGCGACCGCAGTGCCCTCGCCGGTGATGCCCGCGATGATCGGCACGGCACCGTCAACGGCCTCGGCACAGGTCCGGATCAGGGCCAGCCGCTCGTCCTCGGTCAGAAAGGTGCCTTCGCCGGCATGGCCCAGAATGACCAGCGATTTGACACCGGGGATCGAGACCAGCCATTTCGCCAGCCTTGCATTCGCGCCGTGATCGATCTCGCCGTCGCGGGTGAAGGCGGTGACGGGGGCGGGGCTGAGACCGCGAAGATCCATGGGTTGCATATCTGTATTCCTCCTGATGCTAACCGTTACACTGCGGACCCGCGGGATTAATTAGGAACGATTGCGGGAACGTTCCCAAATATACATTGATCCTGATTTCGGTCAAGTGATAAGCTTGGGCATGGGTCGTCAGGAGGCCGCTAGTGGCGCATAAAGGCAGCAATCCATTGAGTTCAAAGGCGCGTGTGACACTGCACGATGTCGCACGCGAAGCCGGGGTGTCGAAATCGACGGTCTCGCGACTGCTGGATGAACGGTTGCCAAAATCCGACAGCGAAACCGCCGAACGCGTCCGCCGAATCGCCCGCGAGATGGGCTATGTCCGCGACGTGGCTGCCGCCAGCCTGCGGCGCGGCAGTACCGGCATGATCGGGGTCATCGTGCCCCGGCTGACCGACACGGTGATGGCGATGCTATACGAGGCGCTGGCCCATGCCGCCGCCCGCGCCGGACAGTTCACCATCGTCGCGACCACGGGCGACGAACCCGATGCCGACCGCCGCGCAGCCGACGCCCTGTTGCGGCGGGGGGTGGACGGGTTGATCCTGTCCACCGCGCGCGAGGGCGACGACCTTACCCGCGAACTGTCCGGGCGCGGGGTCCGGCACGTGCTGGCCCTGCGCCATGACGGCGACAGCCTTGCCGCCGTTGGCGATGACCCGTTGGGCGGCTATCTTGCGACGCGCCACCTGATCGACCTGGGCCACCGCGACATCGCCCTGCTGACCGGCCCCGCCTATGCCAGCAGCGCGCGCGGCCGGGTCAAGGGCTATCGGCAGGCCATGACAGAGGCGGGGCTGGCGATCCGCCCCGATCTTCTGGCCGCATCCAGTTTCAGCATCGAATCCGGTGCCGAGGCCGCCGCCCGCCTGATGAAGCTGGATCACCCCCCCACCGCGATCTTCGCCGTCAACGACAACACTGCCATCGGTGCGCTGTCTGCCCTGACCAATCGCCGCGTCAGCGTACCCGGTGACATGTCGCTGGTCGGCTATAACGACATCCCCATTGTCAGCCGCCTGCCGACGCCTCTCACGACGGTTCGCGTGCCCTTCGACCAGATCGCCACGGCGGCGCTGGAGCTGTTCCTGTCAGACGATCCGCCATCAGACCAGCGCCTCCGCGTTGTCGCCCCGACACTGATCCCGCGTCAATCCACGGCGCGGCCCGCGATCTTGTCATGACCTCAGGCATCGCTGGCGCGCGAAAAACGCCGTGACCGGTACAGGTTCCGCGACGTCATGATTGCGGTGGTACAGAGTTTTGCCGAATTTGCGTTGGTTCATTTCAAGGTCAGAGGTTTCAATGCAGATCCCCACCCCCGTCATCGCCGTCACCGTGGGGATCGCCTGCACCGTCGCCCTTGTGCTTCTGGATCACCCCGGTCGGGACGGTCGGGTTCCCCTTGGCACATCCCTGCAAGAGGCCGAGCAGCAGGCCGAAGCCGGGGAACCTGCCGCGCCGGTTATCCCGGATCAGGCGGGTGTTGTCATCCGCATCCCCGACGCCAGCATCAGACGTCTGACAAACGGCCTGCCCGAGGATCCCGCGCAACTTCCCACGACAGCCATCGCCGGGCCCTGGAGCGATCCGGCCGCCGATGACTGGATGCGGCGAACGCTTGCCACTCTGGAAACCGAGATCACCGACCCCGAAATCCGGAAGCTTGCTGCCGAAATCACAAAGCGGGTTACGGCCCCGGTCAACGGCCAGACCTTCTACAGGGTCGCCAAAGCGGCCCTCGAACCCGCTAACAGCGACGATCCGGCGATACGCAGGGGCGCGCTGTACCTGTTGCTGACGGCTGCTCTTGCCGGAAAGCCGGAACCTTTCGCATATTTTTATCTGGGCAGTTATTTCTACAACTATCCCGATGAGGACGGCGCGCAATTTGGGCCGACATTCTATCGCCACGCGGCGGATCTGGATTTCTTGCCCGGCATCGTTGACACGGTCGCGGGCATGGTTGACGATGAGGCCCTTCCCCCCAACGTCGAAGAAGCCTATCTTCGCTATGGTGCCGGCCTGGATGGCGAAGACGGCCATTGGCACATTCTGAATTTTGTGCGCGATTTCTATATCTACCATCACCCCGAACGTAATTCGGATGGCTATCTGCAAAAGGTTGTCAATGAATTTCGCGAAATGGGCGACGAACAGGCCGCGACCGAGACCGAATATCTCATGTCCCGAGATGGCAAAGAGGTCAGCGCAACACCTGCGGTCAAGCTTGCCGCTGCAAAGCGCGCACTTGCGGCCGGAAACATCTGGGTTGCAGGGGCTCTCGGGTATGCCTTTTTGAATGGCACGCTTGGCGATCCGGACCCCGAGCTTGCGCGCGATTATATGGTCGCCTGTCTGAAAAGCAGTGATCCCGACAGCCTGTGCGCAACGAATCTGGGGGCGTTCTATGCCCGGTCCGATGCGAAAGAAGCAAACCTGCCGCTGGCCGTCGCCCTGTTCAACTATGCCACAGATCTGGACAGCAACGACGAAAACATTGCCTATGCACGCGAACAGTTCGCCCTACGAATGCGCCAGTTGACCGTTGACCAGATCGGGCTGATGGATCGCTATTCCGCAGCGATCCACGAGGGCAATTTTGCAGCGATCCCTCATGTCAGGGATGCCCGGCCGGTGCCCGAACTGCCGTTGCAGGAAACGTCGGACCAGAACGCGGTCGGGGCGGTCAGCGACCGGTAATTCCCGGAAAGACAATCAGCAGGGTGATCGCCAGGATTTGCAGGCCGATGAAGGGCAGAAGCGAACGGAAGATCACCCCAAGCGTGATGTCGGGCGGCACGACCGATTTCAGGTAAAAGGCCGCCGGCCCGAAGGGCGGTGACAGAAAGCTGACCTGCATGTTCATGCAGAACAGAACCCCGAACCAGACCGGATCCATCCCCAGCCCGACGATGATCGGCACAAAGATCGGCATGGTCAGCAGGGCAATGCCTACCCAGTCCAGAAATGCACCCAGAAAGAACAGGATCGCCATCATGACCAGCAGGATGATCGTCGGATTGTCCGAAATGCCGGTGATCATTTCCGACACGAACTTGACCCCTCCCATCAGGTTATAGACCCCGACAATGGCGGTCGCACCGATGCCGATCCAGACGATCATGCCGACGGTCGCCAGCGTTTGCAGGGCCGCGCCGCGCAGCAGGCTGTAAGAGAACTCTCCTCGCAGCACGGTGGACAGCAGCACACCTGCGACGCCGATGGCCGAGGCCTCGGTCACAGAGGCAATGCCGCCATAGATCGAACCCAGAACAAGCGCCACAACCAGAAGCGGCAGTGCCAGCCCCTTCAGAAGGCGGATTTTTTCCTCGCGCGGGACGGGGGCGGGATCCGCCGGGGGCACTGCCGAAGGCGTCAGCCAGGCCCGCGCCAGAATATAGGCGCAATAGAACAGCGCCAGCATGAAGCCCGGCAGGAATGAGGCTGTGAACAGCTCTCCGATCGAGACATTGGCAGTCAGGCCATAAATGATCAGCACGATCGAGGGCGGGATCATCGTGCCAAGCGATCCGCCCGCGCAGACCACGCCGATGGCAAGGCTGCGATCATAACCCAGCCGCAGCATCTGCGGCAGGGCCAGCAGGCCCAGCAGCACGATCTCGCCGCCGATGATGCCTGACATTGCCGCCAGAATGACCGAGACAAAGACCGTCTGGATCGCCACGCCGCCGCGAATGCGCCCGGCGAACAGCTTCATCGCGTCGAACAGATCCCGCGCGATGCCCGACCGGTCGAGGATCGCCGCCATCAGCACGAACATCGGCACCGACACAAAGACGAAATTCATTACGAAGGAATAGACGCGGCTGGTGATCAAAGGGATCGACATCGGCCCGAACCAGCCCAACGCAAAGATCAGCGCCACCAGAAGCGTGACAAAGGCCAGCGGCATGCCAGTCAGCAAAAGCCCGACCAGCATCCCGAACATCAGCAGCGTGCCCCATTCGATGCCCAGGGCCTGAAGGTTGAAGCCAAGATCCATCATCGGGCCTTACCCTTTTCTTCCGCGGGCGAAATTGACGGCATAGATCAGAAACTGCACGACCAGCAGCACCATGGTCACAAGGATAAAAATCTTGATCAGGGCCGGGGTCGGCGGACTCCAGGCGCTGCCGGTGGTTTCCAGCCGGATATCGCCCGAGGGCGTCCAGACCGCCCGCCTGACCATCTGCCAGGACGCATAGGCAAAGAAGGCCGAAGCGATGGCGCAGGTGATCGAGATGACGATATCGAAAACCCGCCGCATGCCCGGCGACAGGATGTCATAGATCAGCACAACCCGGATATGGCTGTTGCGGCTGGTACAGAAAAGGCCGCCAAAGACAAAGGCCGCCCCGCACAGGAACACGGTCGTTTCATGCGCCCAGATCGTCGGGCGGTTCAGGACATAGCGCATGAACACCTCGAAGAACAGGACGCCCGCCGAAACGACGATCCCGGCGGCGAAAACATAGCCCGCGCGGTCAACCAGCCGCCCCATCAGCCCGGCTGCCGGGGGCACATTGCCCGTGCCCTCGCTGGTCGCGGCAGCGCCGGTCTTTTCCTTCCGAGTGTCCCCGGTCATGCAATCCTCCCTGAAACAAGATTGACCGCCCCGGATCGGGACGGCCACTGTCTGCTTATTCCTGCAACAGATCCTTGTCTTTCAGATAGGCGATCAGGGTGTCGAACACTTTTTGCGCCATGGGCGACTGGCCCGCGACCTTTTCCCATTCGGCAACGCCCAGGGCGCGGAACCTTGCGCGCTCTTCCGGCGACCAGTCATGGATCGTGATCTTCGGGTTTTCCCTTGCCAGCGCCACGGCGGCCAGATCGGCCTCGCGGTTCCCCTTGAGTTGCGTCTGCTGGAACTCTTTCACAGTTTCCTCAAGCAGCGCCTTCAGGTCATCGGGAAGGCCATCCCATTTCGCGGCATTCATCGACACCTCGACCAGCGGAAGAGAATGAAAGCCCGGATAGACCGGATTAGGCGCGATGTCATTCATGCCCTGAGCCTGATTGACCGAAAAGACGGAATAATCGGCGGCATCGACCACGCCCTTGTCCAGCGCGGTGAACACCTCGGCCGAGGGCAGGTTCACCGGCGAGGCACCGGCAGCCGCAAAGACATTCGCAATAGGCCCCTCGGGCGAACGCATCTTCAGCCCCTTCAGGTCATCCACCCCGTCCAGCGGCACGCGCGAGACGAAGGCTTCAAGGCCCGGCGTCGAGACGCCGATGAAATGCAACCCATAGCTGCCAAGCAATTCCTGCATGAGTTCTTTGCCGCCGCCGTTTTCGACAAAGTCGATCATCTGTTCGGGCGCGGACCATGCCCCGACCGGGTTCGAGATCAGCCCAAAGGCCGGATCCTTGCCCGCCCAATAGGAACTGTCGCAGATCTGACCGTCAAGGATGCCGGCGGCAACCGCGTCCAGCGTCTCGTTATATTCGACGACCGAACCGACCGGCAACAACTCGATTTTCACGCGACCTTCGGATTTTTCGGCCACCAGATCGGCCCAGCCTTGCTGGAACACGAAATTCGGGTTGCCCGCCGGGTCTGACGACTGAAACGTAAACGCAAAATCCTGAGCCATGCCGCCGCTTGCGCCAAATATCAGGGCCAGCGTGGCCGCCTGAAATATTTTCATGAAATTTCTCCCTTTTTCTGGTTGGTCATCGAATTGCCGTGCCGGTCCCCTTTTCGGCCAGGCCATGCCCCTTGGCCGCGCCATCGCGACCGCCGGATCGTTCAGGTGCTGTCGCTCTGCCCAAGCTGGAAACGAATATCGAGAAGTGCGGGATCAATTGCGTGTCCCAGCCGGTCAAGCATGGCAAGGCCAAGTTCGACAAGATGGTCCGACCCGGCGCATGCCCCGGCCACATCGCCGCGCATGACCGCCCGCATGATCGTGGTATGTCGGTCAACCGAATCCCGCAGCCCCCCGGCCCCGCTGACATCCCGGATATCAAGATAGCCCGAACGCCGCGCAAAGGCCTTGAGCGGGCGCAGGCTGCTGTCAAGAAACCGCTCGCGCGCGGCCTGCATCACCAGCATGTCAAATGCCTTGTCGAACATGTTGAAACGGTCCAGCGAGATATCCTCGCGCTCTTCCTCGATCAGGCGCAGGATATGGCCAAGACGCGCGCGTTCGTTGCTGTCCATGTTCCGGATCGCCGCCGTCAGCACAAAGCGGTCCATGTCACGGCGCAGCACCGCCAGCCGCTTTTCACGCGCCAGATCAATGGGTGCTACCCGCAGCCCGTTTCTGGGAAGCACATCCAGAATCGTTTCCGCCGCCAGCCGCCGGACAGCCTGATGCACAGGGGTCCGGCCAAGCCCTGTCAGGTTCTGAAGATCCTGCGTTCGCAGGCTGGCACCGGGCAACACACGAAGCGAGATGAACAACTCTTCGATCCGCTCATAGGCCACGCTGGTCAGATCGCCCGGACTTGCCGGCCGCTCACCCCCGGTCATGCCGGCTCGCCGCGCGACCTTGCCATTTACGGATGTTTCAGTTTGTGAAATCATCCTCGCCCCCTTGATGTTTTTTGATATTTCACAGCATATCTGATGTGTCAACACGATTCGACCGACAGCATCCGGGGGGGAAGGCGACGAATGAAAATCACCGCGATCGAGACATTGAGAACCGGGGAATTCGCGAATGTCCTGTGGGTCCGGCTACATACGGATCGGGGCCTGATCGGCCTGGGCGAAACCTTCTATGGTGCCGAGGCGGTCGAGGCCCATATCCACAACACCCTTGCGGCGCGCCTTCTGGGCAAGGACGCCACGCGGATCGAGGCGCTGAACCGCGCCATGGTCGATCTGCCGATGGCGCAATCCTCGACCGGGGTGGAATACCGCGCGGCCTCGGCCGTCGATATCGCGCTGTGGGATCTGTTCGGCAAGCTGACCGGCCAACCGGTTCACAATCTGCTGGGCGGGCTGAATTGCGACCGGCTGCGGATCTATAATACCTGCGCCGGATATGGCTATGTGCGCAGCAACAATATCCGCCCCGTGGACACCTGGAATATCGGCAGCGCCGAAGGCCCGTTCGAGGATCTGGGGGCCTTCATGACCGATGCGGGCGCGCTGGCCGAGAGCCTGCTGGAAAGCGGGATCACTGCCATGAAGATCTGGCCCTTTGACCCGCCCGCGCAGGAAAATCGCGGCATGTCGATCAATGCCGCGGAAATGCGGCGCGCGCTGGACCCGTTCGAAAAGATCCGCAAGCGCGTCGGCGACAGGATGGACATCATGGTCGAGATGCATTCGCTGTGGAACCTGCCGACCGCGCAAAAGATCGCCCGCGCCATCGAACCCTATGATCCCTGCTGGTTCGAGGATCCGATCCGCATGAATTCGCCGCAGGCGCTTGAGGAATTCGCACAATCGACCCATGTGCCGGTCTGCGCCAGCGAAACCCTGGGGTCGCGCTTTCCCTATAAGGAAATGCTGGATCGCGGGGCCACCCAGATCGCCATGGTCGATCTGTGCTGGACCGGCGGGCTGACCGAGGGGCGCAAGATCGCCGCGCTGGCCGATTCTGTCCACAAGCCCTTTGCGCCCCATGACTGCACCGGCCCGGTCGGTTTCGTCGCCGCGATCCACGCCTCGTTCAGCCAGCCGAATACGCTGATCCAGGAAACAGTTCGTGCCTTCTATACCGGCTGGTATAAGGATCTGGTCACGGAACTGCCGGTGATCCGGGATGGCCACGCCCTGCCGATGGAGGGGCCGGGGCTTGGAACCGACCTGCTGCCCGCCGTGTTCGAACGCAGCGATCTGACGGTACGCAGGACCGAGGCCTGAGATGAGCGCGGCATCCCTTTTCGACCTGAACGGACGTACTGCGCTAATTACCGGTTCGACCCGCGGCCTTGGCCGCGCCATCGCCGAAGGGTTGGGGCAGGCCGGTGCGGCGCTGGTGATCAATGGCCGCTCGGACGAGGCCGCCGACAAGGCTGCTGCCATGCTTCGCGCCAGCGGGCTTGACGCCCGTGCCGCCGCCTTCGACGTGACCAGCGAAAGTGCCGTCACAACGGCCTTTGCGGCATTCGATGCCGACGGAATCGAAATCGACATTCTGGTCAACAATGCCGGCATCCAGCACCGGCAACCGATGGTCGATCTGTCGCTGGACGACTGGCAGCGCGTGATCGACACCAACCTGACCAGCGCCTTCCTTCTGGGGCGCGAGGCAGCCAGACGGATGATTCCCCGCGGGCGCGGCAAGATCATAAATATCGGATCCCTGACCAGCGAACTGGCCCGCGCCACCGTCGCGCCCTATACTGTGGCCAAGGGCGGTATCCGGCTGCTGACGAAAAGCATGGCGGCTGAATGGACGCAGCACGGTGTTCAGGCCAATGCCATCGGTCCGGGTTATATGCTGACCGAAATGAACGAGGCGCTGACATCGAACCCCGCATTCGACGCCTGGGTCAAGGGCCGCACCCCCGCCGGACGCTGGGGCCGCCCTGACGAGCTGGTCGGAACCGCGATCTATCTTGCCTCGCGCGCCTCGGATTACGTAAGCGGGCAGTTGATCTTTGTCGATGGCGGCATGGTATCGGTGCTATAGCGCACACTTTCAGCCCGCCGCCTTCAGCGGCTGGCACCCGGCCGCACCGGGAACCAGAAACTCGACTCCGGGGATGCGGGCCAGTTCGGCACAATCCTCGGCATAGCGACGGGCCGCTGCTGCGTGGATTTCCGGCGGCAGCAGTCGCAGCCGATCCTCGCCGCGCGTTCGGGGATGCTGTTTCCGGGACTGCCCGACAAGCAGGTCAATCGGCTGACCCTCGGCGGCTCGGGCCAGCACCATGTTATAGGCCGCAACGGAAAGACCAATACGGGCGGGGGGCAGATCGGGGACAAGGGCGGCCAGTCCAGGGCCCAGCATCCGGGTCAAAAGTTGCAGGCGTGTCGTTGCAGTGTCTTCGTACCGCCAACAGACGATCCGGCCCGCCTCGCCCGTCGCAAGCAGACGCCGGACCAGATCGGACCAGCTAAGCCCGGCGGGATCGAAATCGCCCAGAAAATCCTCGATCCGCAGCACCCCGCCCCATCGCAACTGTTCACCGAACAGCGAGGTCACGAAATCTGCGGGCGAACGGATCGCCAGGTACAGGGTCGCATCGCCAGTCCCCAGCAGGTCCAGAAGATTGCGCAACCGCTGCGCCGCGCCCAGATAGATCCTGCCATTGTCCCCCAGCAGTCGCGCCCTGCCCAAACCACCGAGGATCAGTTCGTCGGACAGGATCATGTCGCGGTGTTCGGCCAGAAAACCGCGCAAGAGCCTGCTGACCATATCGCTTTGGCGGCGCCGCCGCTCGGGGCCTTCCAGCAGCGCGCGCAGATCCAGCGGCGCATC
Organism: Paracoccus sp. (in: a-proteobacteria); assembly: GCF_047973135.1. GTDB lineage: Bacteria > Pseudomonadota > Alphaproteobacteria > Rhodobacterales > Rhodobacteraceae > Paracoccus. The sequence goes on along the minus strand of NZ_JBKEBL010000116.1, from coordinate 19,739 downwards.
ACGCAGGATGTCCGGGCCAAGGAAAATCACGTTGCTTTCCAGAAGATCGGCCTCGATGGCCCCGATCGAGCGCTGCAAATGGGTCGAGGCGGTCTTGTGCGCGCCAAGGTGGATGGACAGGGTCATTGCCGTGTCCCCTTGTTCGTCATCTTGTGCAAGTCCAGTTCCTTTTGCAGGCGGCCCAAGAACATTGCCGCGCCAGCATCATATGCATGCAAAAATTAAGAAAACCGCCACCAAGCAAGTTATCCCCGGCCCGGATGACCGAAGCAGACGGAATGACCGCGCGGCCATGCAAAGCCCCTTGCGCGCTGCGCACCGCTGGCGTAAACGGGCGCACGGCCACAGGGGTATCGCTCAGTTGGTAGAGCATCGGTCTCCAAAACCGAGGGTCGGGGGTTCGAGTCCCTCTGCCCCTGCCAGGACGCCGCGCCGCCAGCCGGTGCACGCGATCCGGCAGGCCGTTCGTCCGGATAATCAGGCGCAGTTCATGCGGCATGGTGCATCCTGACCGCTGCTTGCGCATCCGACCGCAACTCTGCTGCATGAATCCCCAGAAGGATCAGGCCAGGCCACAGCATATAGGCCTCGATCTCAAGGTTTTCGCCAAAGGACAGCAGGACCAGGATCATCGTGAGGCTAAGCGGCAGCCGTCCGCGCGGACCGCGCGCAGCATCGGCCAGCGTCAGCAACACCTGCCAGACCATCGGGACAAGCAGCGCAAAGAACCCGACCAGCCCCTTCACAAACAGCAGCCCCCACCAGGTGTGATGGCTGCCGATAAACATATGTTCGACAACATGGCCGCCGGGCTGGACCGTTCCATGCCCGCACCAGATCGCCTCGTTCCACCAGCGTTCTCCGGCGATGCGTTGCAGCGTCTCACGCACGCGCGTGCTGTCGGCACGCGCGCTTTTGAAGGCGGCAACCGCATCCTTGATCGCCTGTGACAGCCAGCCACCGGCCAGCGCGAAACTTGCCGTCAGCGCCGCCAGCGCCTGCCAGGCCCATCCCCGCAGCACCAGCGGCATCAGGCGTGGTCCGGCGGTACAGGCCACCAGCCCGACAAGACCCATCCGCGATTTCGACATCAGGATCATCGCCACCCCGGCCGCCACGCCGATATTACGCCAGCGGAGGCTGTCATCCTCCAGCGCGAAACAGACCTGCTGCACACCCAGAAGCGCGGCAAAGGGCGACCACGGGGCATAGAACTGCCAGCGCGGGGTCCAGCTTGCCGGATCCCAGGTGAACAGATAAACCGAGAAATATTCCGGCCCCGGCCCTCCCACCGCCTTGAGGGGCGAGGTAAAGATACGCTCGGGCAGGCCGATATAGGGCGCGGCCACCATGACCGGCAGCAGCACCAGCGACCACAGGCCGATCATGCATTGCCCGCGCACCAGAATCTGCCGCCGGATCGGCAGCACCGCGCCGGCCAGCGGAAACAGCGCCAGCAGCGCCCATCCCTTTGCCCAGCCGATCGAGGATTTGATCGTCTGTTTCGCCCCCAGCCCCCAGGCGGCATGACCGACCCAAAGCGCGATCAGCATGACGAACATGCCCAGCATCCAGATCCAGACGACATCCGGCACCGGCCCGCGCGCGCGCAGATCGCTGCGGATCGCTGGCCCCAGATACAGCGACAACAGCGACAGCACGCCCAGCAGCCAGCCCAGGACAGGCCCCACGACATACAGCGCCCCGATGAAATAGAACGGCCAGGTCCAGCGCAGCGTCGCGAACACCATGCTTTCGGCCGGGTTCTGTGGCGCAAGGGCTGGCCGCCGGGTCATGTCGTTACCCCTGCCCCGTCAGGCAGATGCCGGTCCGCCAGAATATGCGCGATCAGCGGACGGCGGATCCATCCAAGAAACAGCCCGATGGTCAAGGACAGCGTCGCCGCGGCCCCCGCGGCGATGGCCATCGTCTTGCGGGGCGAGGACGGATCGACAGGGAAGGACGGATCCTGTAGCACCTGCACCAACGGGTAAGAGGCGAACAGATCGGTCCGCGATGTCTGGTTGCGGGCCGAGGCCGAGGCAAAGACGGCCTCGGCCACCGAGAAATCCCGTTGCAGATCCTCTAGCTTCGCCGCCGGTTCGATCAGGTCCAGCTTGCGTTTCTCGGCCTTTTCAAAATCCTGCGACAGGGCTTCGGTTTCGGCGACCAGCCCGGCGCGTTCGGTGTCAAGCCTGACCAGATCGCTCAGCAAAGCCTCGCGATCAGATGACTGGCTGAAATCCAGCCGCTGAACGGTGGTGGATGGCAGACCCGTCACGCGCTGGCCGCGCAGAACGACGCGGCGGCGCGCCTCGTGATACCGGGCCTCGGCGCTGCGCACCTCGGGGTGCTGCGCCCCATAGCTGGCACGAGCCTCGGACAGGTTTGCCGCGCGCTGCGACAGCTCGACGGTCAGCGAGGTAAATTCCGGATCCGCATGCAACCGCAACGCAGCCGCCGCAAGCCGGGCGTCGATCCCCAGAACCGATACCATCACCGAAATGGAATTGTCCTTGTCCGCGATCCTGGCCCGCATGTCGCGCACGGTCCGGGCCAAGGCTTCGCTGTCGGCGACCAGTTGGTGATACTGATCAACCGAGACAAGGCCGGTCTCAAGCCGCAGTTGCGAAATCCTGGCGCGGGTAGCCATCACCCGCCTGCGATAATCCTCGATCGCGCTGGAATCGCTGTCCTGACGCTGTGCGATCTCGTCCGAGCGCAGCGCGTTCACCTCTTTGAAGAACGCATGCAGCAGCGCCTTGCCCCGCGCCTGCGCATCTTCGGGCGAGACGCCGGTCATGGCCAGATTGATCAGGCCGGTCTGATCGACCAGTTCGATCCGGGGTTCGCCAAATTCCACCCGTTTCATGCCCATTTCCCCTGATGCGGCCCTGAGGATCCGATCCGCGCCCAGAAGGCGCTTGTAGGTCTCGGTCGGACTGACCGAACTATTCGCATAAGGCGAGTTGGCATAGGACGAAGCCTGTCCTATCTGGTCCAGATTGACCGAAGCCGACGCCCCCGCACCCGGCAGGATCAGCGAAACCTCTGACGTGTAACGCAGCGGTGCCAGCAACAGATAGGCAAGGATTGCGACCCAGATACCGGCGGTTCCGACCCCGAACAGGATACCATATCGCCACGGCCTGCCCGACACCGACCGCCGCCCCCCAAGGGCAACACGGCGGCGCGCCGTCTTAAGGCGCAGGACTCGGGGGATGGAAAGGTTCATGGGCAATCTCCTTACCCATGAACTTACTCGTTTTGCTAAGACAAAGCGCCGTCACTGGCGGCTGACGCCGCAACACGGCAGGATACCCTACCCATCCTGCCGGACAGTCAGAACAGACCAGAGTTACGCGCGATCATCGCCGCCTGTGTCCGGTTCGCGGCACCGATCTTTCGGTAAAGCGTCTTCATATGCAGCTTGACCGTCGGTTCGCGGATATCCAGATCGCGCGCGATTTCCTTGTTGGATTTGCCTTCGGTCAGGCCGCGCAACACCTCGACCTCACGCTGCGAAAGCTTTTCCGTCAAGGGATGTTGCGGCGTTTCTTCGGCCCCGCGCAGGAAATCCAGCGGCGCATATTGTTCGCCCATAGCCATGAAACGAACCGCGTTGACCAGCGATTTCGCCGACAGGGTCTTGGGCAGGAAACCCGCCGCCCCCTCGGCCAGCGCCTGTTCGGCGACCGAACTGTTGGCCGTCCCGGAAATGATCGCGACGCGATGCTTGCCGGGCATGGCCATGATCCGCTGCATGCCGTCAAGGCCGTTCATGCCCGGCATCGAATAGTCCAGCAGGACAAGATCGAATTCATGTTGCCCGACCAGCTTTTCAGCGCCAGAAAAATCCGCCGCCGCGTGGGTTTCAATCCCGTCCTCGCTGTTAAGGAACAACACCAGTGTATCACGTAATAGATCGTGGTCATCAGCAATGAGTATCCGCATAATTTTCGCCTGCCCCGTTGAGCCTGCCGCCTTAATTCCCGTGGTTTGCACGGGTTCGACGCATTGAGAGTGCATTATTGCCCACCTCCCGAAATAAAACAACTCTTACGGGAAAATTTGAATTGCGAGTACTTTCAGAGTTTACGCGAAACCCCATCGTCCCTCCTAGCGCGCATTTGGCTGCTCGACCTATCCGTTCGGATAGTTTGCGACCGTCGTCGGGATCGCGGCGGGACCGTCCGGGGCGGGCGGCGATATCCGTCGGGGCCGCGGCATCCCGAACGCCCCGCCTTCCTCGCCCGCCGCGACATTGAGCCGACAGGTGATTCACAGGCAGATCTTGGGCCAAACCGCATCAAGGAACGGCCCGATGTCCTACGCCACCAGCCTTCAGCAACTGACCGTTTCATATGCCCCCGTCCGTATCACCCATGACGATGTCAGGACGCGGGCCGGGGCGGGCCATGTCAGACTGTTCGGTCTTGAGATCGCCAACGCAACGACCGGGGACATGATCACCCGTCTGCTGACGCCTGGCCGCCGCAGCCGGGTCGCGTTTTTCAACGCCCATTGCGGCAATGTCATGGCGAAGGATACCGAATATGCCGAGGCGCTGGCCTCGGCCGATGTCGTCCTGCCCGATGGCATCGGGGTCGAGCTGGCCGCAAGGATGTGCGGAGACAGGCTGACCGAGAATCTGAATGGCACCGATTTCGTCCCCGCGCTGCTGGCCGCCGCCGCGTCGCGCGGGCAAAGCGTGTTCCTGCTGGGCGGACGGCCGGGCGTGGCAAGGCAGGCTGCGCAAAAGCTGACCGCAACCATCCCCGGCCTTGTCATCGCCGGCACCCGTGACGGGTTTGCGCAGGCCGCCGACCTGTCGGCCACGATTTCCGAAATCAACGCCTCGAAGGCCGATATCGTTCTGGTCGCCATGGGCGTGCCGATGCAGGATGTCTGGCTGGCCCGGCACAGCCGCCTGCTGCATGCCCGCCTGACGCTTGGGGTCGGCGCTCTGTTCGACTTTCTGGCCGGCCGCATCCGGCGTGCGCCCCTGCCGGTCCGCAAAATCAAGGCCGAATGGCTGTGGCGCCTGGCGATGGAGCCGCGCCGGATGGCCCGGCGCTATCTGATCGGCAATATCGCCTTCATGGCGCGGGCCATGGTTCACGCCGCCTCGCTGGCGGATCGCGACGCGGTTACGCGCCGGGTGCTGGACATCGCGATTTCCGCTTCGGCCCTGATTCTGCTTGCGCCGGTTTTCCTGTTGCTGGGCCTCGCGATCAGGCTGGACAGCAAGGGGCCGGTCATCTTCAGCCAGACCCGGATCGGGCTGAACGGCGAACACTATACCATGTTCAAGCTGCGCACGATGCGGACCGACGCCGAGGCGCACCGCGCCGGCATGCTGTCACGGTCGGATCGCCCTGGCCTGTGCTTCAAGGCAAGAAACGACGACCGCATCACCCGCATCGGACGCTTCCTGCGGAAGCATTCGCTGGACGAACTGCCACAGCTTCTGAACGTGCTGCGCGGCCAGATGTCGATGGTCGGCCCCCGCCCGGCCCTTCCCGAAGAGGTCGCGGCCTATCCCCTCAGGGCGCTGGAGCGGCTGTCGGTCAAGCCGGGCCTGACCGGGATTTGGCAACTGTCCGGCCGCGCCGAAATCGGTTTCGACAAGATGATCGACATGGATATCGCCTATGCGCGCGCCCGCTCGGTCCTGTCCGATCTTGTTCTGATCGCCATGACTTTCCGCGCCGTGATCGAAGGACGCGGCGCTTACTGACCCCCCCCGCGCCTATCCCTTCGGATAGGTTCCACTGCTCCGATGCGCCAATGACTGCAATAACGCAGACATGGCATAATTACAGGCACTTCACAGGTAAGGGTACGCCATGTCCATGACCCGCAACTTCGCTCTGACCGCCCTGCTGTCGGCACTTCTGTTCCCCCTCCCGCTATTTGCGGCAGATCCGTTGCCCACCCCCACTGGCGATGTCATCCTGACCATCAGCGGCAACATCACGCAAACCAATGTTGACGGTACCGCGCAATTCGATCTGGACATGCTGAAGGCGATGGAATCCAAAACCATCGACACCAGCACGACCTGGACCGACGGTGTTCATCACTATACCGGCGTCTCGCTGAAATCGCTGCTGGAACGTGTGGGCGCGGCCGGTTCAGCGATCGAGGTCACTGCGCTCAACGATTATACGATCTCGATCCCGCAAGACGACTGGAACAGTGGCGATTCCATCATCGCCTATCTTGACGATGGCCAGCCAATGTCGATACGCGACAAGGGGCCGTTGTGGATCATGTACCCGTTCGACGATTTCAAAAAGTACCAGACCGAGGCGGCATATTCACGCAGCGTCTGGCAACTTGATCGCATCAAGGTCACAGACTAGCCCCAAGACAAAGAAGGAGAACCGACGGAGGGGTCGTTGAGCGCAGGACAAGCCAGAGCCACCCGGCGTTCGATATGGAACCGAACGTCGATCGTGGTGCTTCTGATCGCCTTTTGCATCAGCACGGCTGCTGGCATGGGCTGGCTTGTCATGGGCGAAATTGACGATCTGAGCGTCGCCAATTCCGACAACCAGCAATGGAGCCTTGCGCAAACCGAGGTCGAATTTCTGCGCTTTCAGGTCGAGGTGATCAAGGCGCGCGCGGATCCGTCGAACCTGCCCGCCCTGCGCAAAAACTATGACGTGTTCTACAGCCGCATCGCGACGCTGGATCAGGGCGGCGCGTTCAAGGACGTGCGCGACGATCCGGCGACTACGGCACCGCGCCGGAAAATCCGGGCCTTTCTGGACCAGACATCGCCGCTGATGGATGGCGACGATCAATCCCTTGTCGCGGCTGTTCCGGGCCTTGTGCATCAGGTCACGGCGCTTGGACCCTCGGTCCGCGAGATCAGCCTTGCCGGGGTGGCGCGCTTTGTCGTCGTCTCGGACACCCGGCGGGCAGATGTGATGCGCACACTTGACCGGATCGCCATCGTCCTGATTCTGCTGATGGGCGGGCTGTCGCTGCTGACCGTCGCGTTTCAGCGGCTTTACCGCACATCCGAGGCGCAATCGAAAGAACTGCGACTGGCCGGCGGGCGGATGCGGACCATTGTCGAGACTTCGGCCGATGCGATCATCGTCACTGACAGCACCGGGCGTATCCTTGACCTGAATGAGGGTGCGGTGCGTCTGTTCGACTATTCCCGCGCCGAGGCCGTGGGGCGGGTCGCGCTGGATTTATACTATCCGCGCGACGTTGCGACCGCCATTCGCAGCGGCAGTCTGGGCAATATCTTTGCCAATATGCAGCCGCCGGACGGCCATCGGCATTTCGAAGCGGTCGCCATAAACCGCCGCGGTCTGCGCTTCCCGGTCGAAATCTCGCATGACAGCGCCGATGGCGAGGGCGAGACCGTCTGCGTGGCCTTCATCCGCGACATTTCGCAGCGCAAGGCGGCAGAGCAGGGGCTGACCATCGCGCGCGACAGGGCACTGGCCGGCGAAAAGGCCAAGGCCGAATTTCTGGCCGTCATGAGCCACGAGATGCGCACCCCCCTGAACGGGCTGCTGGGCACGATGCAATTGATGCGGGAACATGACCTGTCGGTCAAACAGACCGAGCTGCTGGACCGTATGCAAAATTCCGGTGCCCTGCTGCTGGGGCTGGTCAATGACGTGCTGGATCTGTCCAAGTTCGAGGCCGGAAAACTGTCGCCTGACCTGCGGCCCTTTGACGTGGCGACGCTGCTGGACGGGATCGTGGAAACCACATCAAGCCTTGCGGCGCAGAACGGCAACATTCTGGAATGGCTGTGGGTCGGTCCGGCGCTGAACACGGTTCAGGGCGATTCCCGACGGCTGCGGCAGGTGCTGCTGAACCTTGTCGGAAACGCGGTCAAGTTCACGCATGGAGGCGAAATCACCATCGAGGTCGAGGTGGTGAACAAGGCCGTGCATATGGTCGAATTTCGCGTCATCGACACCGGAATCGGCATTGCCCCCGAAAATATCGAACGCATCTTCAAGGATTTCGAGACGCTGGACCCATCTTATTCGCGGCAGGCGGGCGGGACCGGGCTGGGACTTGGCATCTCGCGTCGGCTGATCGGCCTGATCGGGGGCGAGATCGGTGTCGAAAGCGAACCGGGCGAAGGCAGCCTGTTCTGGATCCGTCTGGGTCTGCCCCCGGCCGAACCCTCGCAAATCGTGAAGGTCCGCGACAAGGCGGCGGGGCGTCCCACCACGCGCCCGCTGTCGATCCTGCTGGTCGAGGATAACGAGATCAACCGCTTTGTCGCCCGTGAGATGCTGGAGGCCGATGGCCACCGCGTGACCGAGGCGGTCAATGGCCGCGCCGGTGTCGAATGGGCCACCGCCCAGGAATTTGACGCGATCCTGATGGATATTTCGATGCCGGTCATGGACGGTCAGGCCGCCGCCCGCGCCATTCGCGGCGGCAAGGGTGCCTCGGCCCGCGCGCCTATCGTCGCCGTGACCGCCCATGCCCTGCCCGAAGAGGTCGAACAGTTCCGCGCGGCGGGCATGAAATACTATATCTCCAAGCCCATCGACCGCGAGGTGTTGTCAGACACGCTTTATGCCATATCGTCCGGCGATGCCGAAGCAGCGACCCGACTGAAAAGGGCATGCCTGGATTCGTCCACCGAAAAGCTGGTTGATCGCGGCCAGCTTGCGGCACTGCGTCAGGCCCTGCGCCCCGGCGATGCCGAGATGTTGCTGGACCGTTTCCTGGGCGAGACCGACACGATCATCGCCGAACTGTCCGCCAGCAAGGCCGACGCGACCGATCTTGCCGCCGTGGCGCATAAATGCGCAGGCTCTTGCGCGACCTTCGGCCTGACTGCCCTGCGCGATGCGCTGCACCGAATCGAATCGCGTGCCCAAAGCCGTGAAGTCACCACGGGCGAACTGGTGGCACTTGGCCCGCTGTGGCAACGCAGCCGCGCCGTCCTGCTGGAACGCGGTGACGGCTAGGCAGAATTTCCATCCGGAAACCGGTGCCGATGTTTCGGAAACCCTGCCTGGTCAGCGAACCAGCATCACGCCCGCCGCCACCACGCCAAAGACGCGCGCGGCCTCGTCCAGATTGGTGACATCGCTGTCATAGCAGGCAATCGCGTCCCCCGGCAGCAGATAGGGGTCGTAATCGTCGCGGTCGGGACGCATGCGCATTTCCTCGACCCGGCGTTCGATCACGGCCGAAACCCCGGTCATCGGATTGCGCGAGAACAGCGCGGCAGAGCGGTCGGCGCTTGTCGCGCGCGCGCCGCCCACGCAATTCGCGTCGATCACCGCTTGCATGTAGCGCGTGCCATAGGGCACCTCGCGCACGGTCTGGCCAATGGCCGAACCTGCATTGCTGTCGGCGGGAAGGGTCAGGTTCGACATATACAGCGAGACGCCGGGCGGGCTGATCGGGCTGGGCTGCATCAGATCGTCCTGAAAGCACTGGCGAGAGGGGACGTTGATTTCGTCGCCGGTCAACAGCATCACATCGTCAAAGCTGCGCCCTTCGATCGCGCCGCGCAGGTCGATCACATAATTCGTGCCGCCGCGCGTCAACCTGACGGCAGACAGATCGGCATCAGGCCGCACGCCGCCCGCATTGCGCAGCGCTACTGACAAGTTGCGCCCCTCGGTCGATCCGCCGCGCGCCGCCTGACGCAGATCGTCGCGGTCATCGGCCGAGACGCGCCCGATCTCGACCGTCTGCGGCTCGAACACCGCACCATTCACCCCGACTCGCGCCGAGGAAAAATCCATCACCAGCAACGAAATCTCGGGTTCCAGCACATAATAACCACCCGACACCAGCGCCTCGCGGATATCGGCGACCACCTGGTCGGTGCTGCGTCCCTGCGCCGCAATCGGGCTGATGAAGGGCAGTTTCAGCGTTCCATCGCGCGAGATTTCGAACTGACCGGTGAAGGTATCGTCATCCGGGACGCGCAGGTCAAGAAGATCGCCGCGCGACAGCAACTCTCCACGCAAGGCCGCGGGTGCCCGGCCAGCATACTTGCCACCCCCGCCGTTGCCGCCAAAGGGCAGGCAGTTCTGCGCATTCATGCGTTCGGACAGCAGGGTCAGCTTGTCCTTTGACCGACGCGAAAAATCTCGGTACTGCGCCTGATAGCCGCCACCTTTGGCGACGGGCTCATGGTTGTCAGGCGTGTGTCCTCCGGCACAGGCAGCAAGGGCGATCAAGGCAATCGCGTGGAAGGCAATTGAAATATCTCGAAAAGCCATTGCGTCCGCTCCGGCGGTTAATCGTCTGGTCCAACTTCGGCAAATAAGCACAAGGATCGCGCCGCGTACATCCTTCGCGTGCATAGCCCCCTTATCCTTAGGGATAGTCCTTTGGCCGCCCGCGCGTCGCCGCAATCCGGCGGCGCATGCGACGAAATGCGGCGCTGCGGCTATCTTCCAGTCTTGACATCTGCTTCCGGCAACGGGCCAACTATTGAACACGCAAATATGAGACCGACCGAACGCCTTGGCCGCTTTGCCCGCCACTTTCTTGCCTACTCGCTGTCTCAGCTTGCGGCCAAGGCGTCGCGCCTGCTGGTCGTGATAGCGGTTGCGCGGACCATGGACAGCACCGCCATCGGCGTGGCTGCGGCCTCTATTGCGGCGGCAGACATCCTGAAGGCACTGACCGAGAATGGCGTGGGCCAGCGCATCATCGCCGCAACAGAACGCGACCTTGCCGCAACCTGCCTCACCGCCAGCCGGATTTACCGGGTGTGGTGTCTGGGACTGTTCACCATCCAGCTTGGCGTTGCGGGGATTGTCTGGTGGATCAGCGACGACGCCGCACATTTCTGGCTGATCACCGTGCTGGCGGGCGAATACCTGTTCATGCCCTGGGGGCTGGTCCATAACGCGCTGGCAATGCGGGACGGCAAGATGCGCCAGACCGCCGCCATCGGCGCGGGTCAGGTCGTGGGCGCGAATGCGCTGACCGCCCTGATGGCGTTGTTTTTTCCCGGACCGATGGCCCTTGTCCTGCCGCGCCTGCTGGTCGCGCCGCTCTGGACGCTGGCCATGCGCCGCCTGCATCCCTGGACCCCGGAGCCCGGCGTCGCCCCCGCCCCTCTGGCCCCCTTCCTCCGCTATGGCTGGGCCGTGCTGGGGGTCGAGGTGGTCAAGGCCCTGCGCCTTCAGGCCGACAAGCTGGTCATCGGCGCGATGCTGGGGACCAAGGCGCTTGGGCTGTATTTCATGGCCTTCAATGCCGGGCTGGGGCTGGCCAATTCGCTGGCCATGGCGTTTTCGGTGGTGCTGTTCCCGCATCTGTGTTCGGCCCATGACCCGCGCCGTGCGCTGCGTCAGGCGATGGGGTTGGGAACGGCGATCATCTCGTTCGCGGTGATCCTTCAGGCGCTTGCCGCGCCCTACTATGTCCCCGTCCTGTTCGGCGCGCAGTGGAACGGCATTTCGAATGTCGTCTCGATCCTGTGCCTTGCCGCCATCCCTGGCGTGATCTGGTCCGGCGCGGCGCAATGGCTGCGGCGTCAGGACCGGCCGCATGTCGAATTTCTGGTCACGCTGGCGCTGACCGCCGCGCTGATCGCCAATACCGTTATCTGCGCCCCTTACGGCCTGACCGCCATCGCCTGGGGCTATCTTCTGACCTCGACCATCACCCAGCTTGCCGCAGCAATTCCCACGCTGGCCGGGGTGTTCCGCAATTCCTTGCCAAAGACCGCCTGACATGCCTCTCTTTTCCATCATCCTGCCCTGCTTCAACGCCGCGGCGACCCTGCCCGAAACACTGCTGACCCTGTCCGTCCAAACCTTCACCGACTGGGAGCTGCTGTGCATCGACGACGGCTCGACCGATGAGACGTCGTCGATCCTTGCCCGCGCAGCCGCCGGCGATGCGCGCATCCGCGTGATACGCAACCCCGGCAAAGGCCCCAGCGCGGCCCGCAATCTGGCCCTGACCGAGGCGCGGGGCGAAATTTTTGCCTTTTGTGACGCCGACGATCTGTGGGTGCCGCAAAAGCTGTCGATCATGGCGGCGCTGATGCGGGACAAGGGAATCGACGGAGCCTATGCCCGCGTGCAGTTCTTCAGCGAGACGCGTTCCAGATCGCTTTCCACCGTGCCGCAGGGGCTGCTGAGCGTCGCCATGCTGTTGTCGGAAAACCCGGTCTGCACGATGTCGAACGTGGTCATCCGCGCGGGTGCATTCCGCAAGGTCGGCGGGTTCGACGAGAATCTTGTGTTCAACGAAGATCTTGAATGGCTGATCCGGCTGGTTGCGCAGGGGCACCGGATCATGGGAATCGATGAAACGCTGGTCTTTTACCGCACCAGTACCTCGGGGCTGTCGTCGGACCTGATCGCCATGTATACCAGTCGGCAGGCCGCATTGTTCACTGCCATGCTGTATGGTTACGTGCCGGATGACCGGGCCGAGGCGATCTATCTGCGCTATCTCGCGCGGCGCGCGCTGCGCGTCGGGGCACCCGGCTTTACCGCCATGCGCTATGTCATCGCTGGCATGATGACCAGCACAAGGGGCTTTTTCTCGGGCGGGACGCGCGGTGTGCTGACCTTTGCCGCAGCCCTGATCGCACCGCTGTTGCCCACAGCCTTGCGCCGAAGGCTGTTCGCATGCTGAACGCCGGTCACACGCCCCGCGCCTCGATCATCGTGCCCGCCTATAACGCAACCGCCACCATCGTGCCGACACTGGACAGCCTTTGCGCCCAGACATTTCCCGATTACGAGGTCGTGGTGGTCGATGACGGCTCGACCGACGAGACAGCGGCCGTGGTCCGCGCCCATGGCCACCCGCGCATCCGGCTGGTACGGCAGCAAAATCGCGGATTGGCGGGCGCGCGAAATACCGGCATCGCCAATGCACGCGGCGCCTTCATCGGATTTTGCGACGCCGACGACCTGTGGCGGCCCAGCAAGCTGTCCGCCCATGTCGCCCATCTTGAGGCCAGCCCGCAGGTCGGGCTCAGCTATTCCGGATCGCTGCTGATCGACGAAAAGGGCCAGCCGCTGCGCATTGCCCAGAAACCGCGCCTGAAAAACGTGACCGCTGCACAGATTTTTCGCCGCAATCCGGTCGGCAACGGATCGGCTGCGGTGCTGCGCCGCGCCGCGCTGGACGACATTGCCTGGCGACCGCTGCATGAAACCACGCGCGACTGGTGGTTCGACGAAAATTTTCGGCAGTCAGAGGACATCGAATGCTGGCTGCGGCTGGCACTGACGACCGGCTGGCAGGTCGAGGGCGTGCCGGGGTTGCTGACGCTTTACCGGGTCGCGGGCAACGGGCTGTCGGCACAGACCGGGCGGCAATATGCCTCGTGGGAGCAACTGGTGGACAAGCTGTCACAGCGCGCGCCGGTGTTCATGGCCCGCCACCTGCCTGCGGCCCGCGCCTATCAGATGCGCTATCTCGCGCGCCGCGCCGTCACCTCGGGGAACGGGGCCGATGCGATGCGCTATCTGGGGGCGATGCTGAAATCCTCGGCCCGGCCGGTCTGGGAAGAGCCTCTCAAGACCGTGACCACCCTTGCCGCCGCCCTTGGCCTTGCCGCGCTGGGTCCGAATATCGTGACGGTGCTGCGCCGCCTGATCGCACGCCATATGTGAACCCGCGAAAGGACCAGACATGCTGCGGATCGCGCATCTGATTGACGACGCCAATCCCGGCGGCGTCACCCGCTATCTGGATTTTCTGGCCAACGATGCCGGTATGGGCAACCTTGCCCGGCACCAGATCATTCAGGTTCCCCGCACCCGTCCCGCCGCCAGACGGATCGACGCCGACATCATCGTGTCGCATCTGACGATCTCGTGGCGCGGCCTTGGTGGCCTGATGAGCCTGCGCGCGCTGTATCCCGGCACGCCGCTGGTTCATGTCGAACACAGCTATAGCGCGGGTTTCGTGGCCTCGAATGTCCCCAGCCCGCGACGGTTCCATATCCTGCTGCAATGGGCCTATGCGCTGTTCGACCGCGTGGTCGCAGTCAGCAAGGCGCAGCGCGACTGGCTGGCGATGCGCGATCTGGTCAAGCCCGACGCGCTGGCGATGATTCATCCCTGCGTCGATCTTTCGCGTTTCAGCGCGCTGAAGCCACCCGCCGGTCCGGTGCGTCGGATCGGTGCCATCGGGCGGTTCAACGTGCAGAAGGGCTTTGACCTGCTGATCACGGCGTTTCGCAACACGCCATCCGACGATTTGCGGCTGGAGCTGATCGGCGACGGGCCGGAACGGGACAGGCTGCACCAGATCGCGGCGGGCGACCCGCGCATCCTGTTTTCCGACTTTACCCCCGATCCCGCCGCCGCGATGGCCCGCTGCGACGCCATTGCCATGCCGTCCCGGTGGGAGCCCTTCGGTCTGGTCGCGCTTGAGGCCCTGACCGCCCGCCGCCCGCTGCTGGTCTCAAGCGTGGATGGGCTGCGGGATTTCACGCCCCTGGGCGCGATCAGGGTGCCAACACTGACCTCGGCCTGCTGGTCAAAAACCATCACGCGACTTGCCGCCGCGCCCATCGTCGGCATAGCCCCGCCCAACGCCGCCGAAACCACCCGCCGCGGCTGGCAGCGCCTGATCGCCGATCTTGCACCCGCCACTGCCTCCAGCCTGGCCCGACAATAGGCCATGGCCAGTTCGCCCGATGCATCCCGCAACATCCGTCCTTCCACGATCGCCTCCTCCATCTCTGGCGGCCAACAGTAGAAGACGTCACTGCCCGGCAGTCCCTGCGGTTCTTTGAATCATCCTGCGCCGCGCTTGGCCGGTGATCTCACGGGCATACCGGTCCATGGTATAGCTGACGGAAGCCAATTTGATCATCAAATTGGCGCAGCATCAGCGTGAAATCAAATGGCTATAGCCTGACAACATAGTCAGAAGAAAGTCGTCAGGCTATATCAGCAAGCGTACCCTGCCCGCGAATTTCTTCAGCGTTGAGAAGCAGGTATTCCAGCCGCGCGGCCCACACCTCGCTGCCATACGTATCGGGAAAGCCTTTGATTTCCGCATGCCTTGCCGTGCAACTTCGGTCCGAAAACTGCCGGTCGGCAACTTTCTGATCGACGCTATACATGATCCTCTGCGTTCGCGCGTAATAAATGCGTAACCGGATCGCGCATACTGGCAAAAATGACAAGAAATCGTCACTTCGGGAAACGAAAAACAACAGTTTTCCCGGATTTCCGTCTGAAATACCAATAAAATACGAAATTCAGGAAAATTGTTGGTGCGGTCGAGAAGACTCGAACTTCCACTCCGGTTAAGGAACAGCGACCTCAACGCTGCGCGTCTACCAATTCCGCCACGACCGCATTCGGGGCAGTGAGGCGCGTCATAGCCGAGCGACCGGAGATTGAAAAGAGCTTTCTTGTAGCCGCCAGCCGCATTTTCCGAACTGCCCGCTTGACCTTGCCGCCGCGCGGCGTCACATCGCGGATATGGTGGAATGGATCAGCAGTTCGGGCCTGACAGGCTATGATGAGGCCGTGGCTTTCATGGAGGCGCGTGTCGCTGCAATCCATGCGGATACGGCGGATGAGGCGATCTGGCTGGTCGAACATCCCCCCCTGTACACTGCCGGCACCAGCGCAAGGCCCACCGACCTGCTGGATGCGCGCTTTCCGGTTCACGCCGCCGGACGCGGCGGGCAATACACTTATCACGGGCCGGGGCAGCGAATCGTCTATGTCATGCTGAACCTGAACCGGCGCGGGCGCGATGTGCGGGCCTTTGTGCAGCAACTGGAACATTGGGTCATCGCCGCGCTGGCCGAATTTGGCATCACCGGCGAAATCCGCGAGGGGCGGGTCGGCGTCTGGGTGGCACGGCCCGAAAAGCCCGCCCTGCCCGACGGCACCCCTCGCGAGGACAAGATCGCCGCCATCGGAATCAAGCTGCGCCGTTGGGTCAGCTTTCACGGCATCTCGATCAATGTCGAACCCGATCTTGGCCATTACGGCGGCATCGTGCCCTGCGGAATCAGCGGGCATGGCATCACCAGCCTGGTCGATCTGGGCCTTCCGGTCACGATGGCCGATCTGGACGTCGCGCTGCGCAGTCGTTTTGACGAAATCTTCGGCCCGGACCTGCCCTAGCCTCGATCCTGCAACTCGTTCAGGCGCAGGCTTTGCACCCCCGCCGCCAGCTCGATCAGCCGTCCGACATCATCCGCCGGAACGTGCCGGGCAAGGGCAAAGGCGATGCTTTCAAGGTGATTGCCGATATTCGTCAGATCGATCTGAGCGCCCCCCACGGCGGCCAACCGCCGCGCGGCCTCGGGCCGCGCAATGGATAAGGGGGGCTTATGTCGGTTCCGGGCGGATGCCATTCTTGACCTCACAGGCTGACACGGCAACGCGGCGCGTGATCGTCCGTTTCTACGCCGCTGATCCCGCTGAACACAGATCCGGAAATGACGCGATCCGCATCAAATTTGCGACGGGTCGGCAAAAAACTCTGGATTCCGGGGGGTGTAAGGTGCGACGTTCTTACTAATGGTCATATGCAGAACTGGTTCCTATACCACCGGCTGACAGATTCGAGACCTACAGGACCAAAGTGAGGAGCAAGCAATGAAATACGCGATCATCGGCGCCGTTCTCAGCGCCGCTTTCGTGATGCCCGCCATCGCCCAAGACGCCGCTACCGGCGAAAAAGAGTTCAAGAAGTGTAAAGCTTGCCACATGATCCAGTCGCCCGAAGGCGAGGACATCGTGAAAGGTGGCAAGACCGGTCCGAACCTTTACGGCGTGGTCGGGCGGCATGTTGCGGCCGAGGACGGCTTCAAATACGGGGCCGGAATTCTGGAAGCCAAGGAAATGAACCCCGATCTGGTCTGGACCGAGGAAGAACTGGCGAAATACATGACCAACCCGAATGACTGGCTGGAGGAACATACCGGCGATCCCAAGGCCAAGACCAAGATGACCTTCAAGCTGAACAAGAATCAGGCCGATCTGGCGGCCTATCTGGCCAGCGTCGGACCTGCGGCGCAGTAAGCCGGGCTCCGGCGAAACGAAAAAGCCCCGATCATCTGATCGGGGCTTTTTTCGCTGCTGACGGATCAGCCGCGTTCTTCGATGATCGTCACAAGATGCGGAATCTTGTTGACCATGCCGCGGATCGCCGGGGTATCCTGCAATTCGCGGGTGCGGTGCATCTTGTTCAGGCCCAGACCCTTCAGAGTCTCGCGCTGGATAGCGGGGCGGCGGATCGGCGAGCCGATCTGCTTGACGACGATGGTTTTTGCCATGTCCCTGTCTCCTTACGCTTCGGCAGCGGCGGGTTCAGCCGGCTTGTCGTTCGAGGGCAAGATGTCGGCCACCTTCTTGCCGCGACGCTGCGCGACCGAGCGGGGGCTGGCTTCCTTTTTCAGACCGTCCAGCGTGGCGCGGATCATGTTATAGGGGTTTTGCGAGCCTTGCGACTTGGCCACAACGTCCTGAACGCCCAGCATCTCGAACACGGCGCGCATCGGGCCGCCGGCGATGATGCCGGTCCCGGGAACGGCTGTGCGCATGATCACCTTGCCTGCGCCATGACGGCCTTCGATGTCGTGGTGCAGCGTACGGCCATCGCGCAGCGGCACGCGGATCATCGCACGCTTGGCCTGCTCGGTCGCCTTGCGGATCGCCTCGGGCACCTCTTTGGCCTTGCCCTTGCCGAAACCGACGCGACCGCGTTGATCGCCGACGACGACCAGGGCCGCAAAGCCGAAACGCTTGCCGCCCTTGACGGTCTTGGACACACGGTTGATCGCCACAAGGCGATCAGCGAATTCCGGGGTTTCCTCGCGATCTTCGCGGCGACCCCTGCGGTTGTCACGTTCTGCCATCAGGCATTCCTTTTTACGTGGTGCGCAGCCCGCACCGTTATCGCCGATCCAGGTGGGCCGGACAAGACCGGCCCCCGGATCATCGGGGTGGCGTCGCCGCCACCCTCAGTCATCAGAACTTCAGTCCGCCTTCGCGGGCTGCGTCGGCCAGTGCCTTGATCTTGCCGTGGAACAGAAACCCGCCACGGTCGAACACGACCTCTTCGACGCCCAGCTTCTTCGCCCGCTCGGCAATCGCCGCGCCGATCCTGGCAGCGGCATCGACATTGTTCTTGCCCACGACGCCCAGATCCTTCTCCAGCGAACTGGCCGAGGCCAGGGTCACGCCCTTCAGATCGTCGATGATCTGAACCGAGATGTTCTTGGACGAACGGTGAACCGACAGACGCGGACGGCCATTCGACATCGCCCGCAATTTGTTCCGCACGCGCAGACGGCGCTTCTGGAACAGCTCTTGCTTTTTCAGTGCCATTTCTCGCGCCCCTTACTTCTTCTTGCCTTCCTTGCGGAAAACGAACTCGCCCTTGTAGCGGATACCCTGGCCCTTATAGGGTTCGGGGCGCCGCCACTCGCGGATATTCGCGGCAACCTGACCGACAAGCTGCTGGTCGATGCCTTCCACAACGATTTCAGTCTGTTTGGGGGCCGTGATCGTCACACCTTCGGGTGCTTCGAAATTCACGTCATGCGAGAAACCAAGCGCCAGTTTCAGGGTCTTGCCCTGCATCTGCGCCCGGAAACCGACACCCTGGATTTCCAGCTCTTTTTTGAAGCCTTCCGATACACCGATCGTCAGGTTTTCGATCATCGAGCGGGTCATCCCCCATTGCTGGCGCGCGCGCTTGGACAGGCCGCGCGGCTTGACATGGACGGCACCCTCTTCCAGCACCAGATCAACGTCATCCGTCGCGGTGAAGCTGCGGGTACCCTTGGGGCCCTTGACCTCGATGGTCTGCCCCTTGATCTCGGCCGTCACGCCCTTGGGCAGTTCGACCGGCTTTTTACCAATCCGAGACATCTGCTGCCCTCCTTAGAACACGGTGCAGAGGACTTCGCCGCCAACATTGGCGTTACGAGCCGCTGCATCCGACATGACGCCTTTCGGGGTCGAAACGATCGAGACACCCAGACCCTGACGGACCTGCGGGATTTCGCGGGCACCGGCATAGACGCGGCGACCGGGTTTCGACACGCGCGACAATTCCCGGATCACCGGGGCGCCATCGTGATATTTCAGGCCGATTTCCAGTTCCTTATGACCGGATTCGGTGGTCACTTCCTCATAGCCGCGGATGTAACCTTCGTTTTTCAGCACATCCAGCACCCAGCCGCGAAGCTTGGAGGCCGGGGTGCGCACGGTCGATTTGCCGCGCATCTGCGCATTGCGGATGCGGGTCAGCATATCGCCGAGAGGATCGTTCATGTTCATTGTCGCCCCCTTACCAGCTTGACTTGACCAGGCCGGGAATCTGACCGTTCGAGCCAAGCTCGCGCAGCATGATCCGCGACAGTTTCAGTTTGCGGTAATACGCGTGCGGACGACCGGTCAACTGGCACCGGTTATGCAGACGCGTGGCCGAGGAATTGCGCGGCAGTTCGGCCAGCTTCAGCGTGGCCTTGAAACGCTCTTCCATGGGGCGGGACTGATCCTTGATGACCTCGTTCAGGGCGGCGCGCTTGGCGGCGTATTTCTGAACCAGACGCTCGCGCTTCTTCTCGCGCTCGACCATCGATTTCTTTGCCATATCTTCTTCCCTCCGCGATCAGCTGTTGAACGGCATGTTGAATGCCTTCAAAAGCGATTTCGCTTCCGCGTCGGTCTTCGCGGTGGTGCAGATGATGATGTCCATCCCCAGAACTTCGTCGACCTTGTCGAAGTTGATTTCCGGGAACACGATGTGCT
>NZ_JBKEBL010000126.1:0-10632 GCF_047973135.1 Paracoccus sp. (in: a-proteobacteria) | reverse complement strand
TAAATGGCGGATGTGGACTTCGATGTCTTTGGCCTCGCGAAAAAACCCTTTTCGATCTGGCGCATGATGCAGGAAAAGCAGCTTGCCTTTTCGCGGCTGTCCGACATCTAGGGCTTTCGCATCATCACACGCTCCGAGGCCGATTGCTATCGCGCGCTTGGGGTCATCCATCACCGCTGGCGCTCGGTGCCGGGGCGCTTAAAGGACTATATCAGCCAGCCGAAATCGAACGGCTATCGATCCATCCACACCACCGTGTCGGGCCGCGACGGCAAACGGGTCGAGGTTCAGATTCGCACCCGACAGATGCACGAGGTCGCCGAGGCGGGCGTTGCCGCGCATTGGGCCTATCGCGACGGGGTGCGGGCGCGGAACCCCTTTGCCGTCGATCCGGGCGCCTGGATCGAGACCCTGACCGACCGCTTCGGCGAAGAGGATCACGACGAGTTTCTGGAACATGTCAAGCTTGAGATGTATCAGGATCAGGTCTTTTGCTTCACGCCAAAGGGCGACGTGATCCAGTTGCCGCGCGGCGCGACACCGCTGGATTTCGCCTATGCGATCCATACGCGCCTGGGAAATTCCTGCGTCGGTGCCAAGGTCGATGGCATCCGCGTGCCCCTGTGGACGCGGCTGAAGAATGGTCAGTCGGTCGATATCATCGCCGCTTCGGGACAAAAGCCGCAGGCGACATGGCTGGACATCGCGGTTACGGGCCGCGCCAAGGCCGCGATCCGGCGCAGCCTGCGCGAAGAGGATCGCGACCGTTATATCCGGCTGGGGCGCGAACTGGTGCGCGTCAGCTTTGAACATGTTGGCCGCAAGCCGACTGACAAGGCGCTGCGCACCGCCGCCCGGCAGATGGGCCTCGGCGATGCCGACGAATTGCTGGCCCGGATCGGCTGCGCCGAAAATTCTGCCAAAGAGGTTCTGGATACCCTGTATCCGGAACTGGCCGACCAGCCGCAGGACGAGCTTGACGGCCGCCGCCCCATCGCAGGGCTGGAGGCCGACGCCGCCTTCAGCCGCGCCCCCTGTTGCAGCCCCCTGCCCGGCGAACGCATTGTCGGCATCACCTATCGCGGCAAGGGCCTGGTCATCCACGCCATCGACTGCCCCGTTCTGGCCGAGTTCGAGGCCCGCCCTGACCGATGGGGGGATCTGCACGGGCGGGTGGGCCGTCATCCCGCCGTCTATGCGACGCGGCTCAGCCTGACGATCCGCCACGACGCGGGGGTACTTGGCCGGATATGCACCTTGACTGGCGCACCGGGGGCGACTATTTCGAACCTTGAGTTCATCGAGCGTAAACCGGATTTTTACCGGATCGAGGTAGAGGTCGAGTTACGGGACAGGGAACACCTGCACGCGCTGCTGACCGCGCTTGAGGCGGAGAGCGACGTGGCGCAGGTTTACCGGGTCCGCGATCAGGCACTGAAACCATAGGCGGACCCTCACGGGCCGTCTTGAGGAAGTTGAGACGTTGTTCAAGAGGCGCAAGCCCCGCAGTTACGGCCAGATGGCCAGCGACATGATCTATCCTCGCGGCGGCTGGCGGCGCGCGGTAACATATGTTCTGCACCGGCTGCGCCGCCTGCCGGACAAGCCTCACCGAATCGGGCGCGGCGTCGGGGCCGGAATCGCCGCCTCGTTCACGCCCTTGTTCGGGCTTCATTTCATTCTGGCGGGGGTGGTGGCCTGGGCGATAGGGGCGAATGTGCTGGCCGCGTTGCTGGCGACCTTTGCCATCAACCCCGTCACCCTGCCCTTCGTCGCGGTACTGTCACTGACAACCGGACGCCTGATCCTTGGCCAGCATGGCGATCTGGGACCACAGATGATCTTTGGCGAATTTGCCCGCGCCACCGAAGAGTTGTGGAACAACATCCTTGCGCCTTTCGGTCCGCGCGTGGCGCATTGGGGGCATCTGGACCAGTTTTTTGAACAGGTGTTTCTGCCCTATCTGATCGGCGGGCTGATCTGGGGCCTTATCGCGGGCGTCATTTGCCATTACCTGACAGTGCCGGTCATCCGCGCCTATCACCATCGCCGCGAAAAGAAGATGGCCGCACGGATCGCCCGCGTCCGAGAGGCCGCCGCCGCGCCCCCCCCGGCATCGCCGGATAGCGGCCCAACGGCTTCGACCAACCGCCTTGAAGGCTGACCCATGGCAATCCAATCGGTACGAACATTGTATAGCTGACGAAAGCCAATTTGATCATCAAATTGGCGCAGCATCAGCTATATCAGTAACCCCTGCAGCGATCGACAAGATGCAGGACAGGCCGCCCCGACATGGCGCGGCGCAGGTTCTCGGCGACGACCGCCGCTGCGGTCTCGGGCCGGGTCTCGGCGGCGATATGCGGCGTGACGGTCACACCGGGATGCGCCCAGAAGGGATGGTCCGGGGGCAAGGGCTCGGCCCGGAAAACATCCAGAACGGCATGGCCCGCTTGCCCGCGATCCAGCGCCGCAATCAACGCCTGATCATCGATCAGCGTGCCCCGGCCCGGATTGATGATCCATGCCCCGCGCGGCAGCATTGCCAGCCGCGCCGCATCCAGCAGGCCGCGCGTCGCGGGCGTATCGGGCAGCAGGTTGACAAGAATGTCGGCCCTTTCCAGCGCGGCCTCAAGCTGATCGCCCGCATAGACACTTACGCCCGGAACGGCTTTCCCCGAGGCGCTGAAGCCCGCCAGATCAAAGCCGATCCCGCTCAGCATCGCGGCCACCGCCCGGCCCAGTTCACCCATGCCAAGGATCGTCACCCGGCGGTCGGGCGCCAGCAGCGGCACCCTGTCATTGCGCCAGACGCCATCCTGCGCATAGCCATCCATACCCAGATGCGCCCGCATCACCCAGCCAGTGCAATATTCGGCCATCCCCCGCGTCAGCCCAGGATCGACCATGCGAGCAAGCGGCTGGTGCAATGTCGGGTTGGTCACAATCCTTTCGACCCCCGCCCACAGGCTTTGAACCAGCCGGGCATTCACATAGGGCGACAGATCCTCGATCTTGCCGCCGGGGGCATAGATGATGCCGACAAACCCGGCGGGATCGCCGTCCCGCGTCAACTGCATCTCGGGGCAGGCGGCGGTCAGGGCGGCGGACCAGCGGTCCCACATCGCGCCGGGGGCAGCGAAAAGCACCCGCATCCCGATCACCTTGGCCGGTGGACATGGGCCGACTGGACCATGCCAAAGCCCATCAGCAGGATCATCATTGCCGTCCCGCCATAGCTGACCAGCGGCAGCGGAGAACCGACAACCGGAAGCATTCCCATCACCATCCCCATGTTGATCGCGAAATAGACAAAGAACGTGCCGCTGATCCCGATGGTCAGCAGCGACCCGAACCGGTCGCGATTGCTGATCGCGGAATACAGGCAAAAACCGATGATCAGCGTATAGAGGGTTAGCAGCGACATCGCGCCGACAAAGCCGAATTCCTCGGCCAGCACGGTAAAGATGAAATCGGTCTGCTTTTCGGGCAGAAAATTCAGCCGCGACTGCGTGCCCTGCATGAAACCGCGCCCCGACCAGCCGCCCGATCCAAGCGCGATCTGCGCCTGTGTGATGTTGTACCCCGCCCCCAGAGGATCGACCGAAGGATCCAGGAAGGTGTCGATGCGGCGGAACTGGTAATCCTTCAGCAATTGCCAGTCGGTTCCCCGGCTTGCCATCACGGCATAGACCAGCCCCGCCACCATCGCGATCACCGCGCCGAAATACCACAGCGAAACGCCCGCCGCGAACATCACAATCCCGCCGCCCGCGACAAGCATCAGTGATGTCCCCAGGTCGGGCTGCGTCAGCACCAGCGCGGTCGGCGTCAGGATCAGCAGCACCGGGACCAGCACCCATTGCAGTCGCGAGACGCGCTTGACGTCCAGCCATTCGTAATAGGCGGCCAGCAGCAGGACGAGCGCGATCTTCATCAGTTCCGAAGGCTGGATCTTGATCGGGCCAAGGTCGATCCAGCGCTGCGCGCCCATGCCGACATCTCCGACCAGCTCTACCGCGACCAGCAGCAGCAGGCAGGCGACATAGGCAAAGACCGCAATCCCGCGCCAGAACCACATTGGCACAAAGGCCAGCCCGATCATCGCCACCATGCCCACGGCAAAGCGGTACATCTGCGGCTGCGCCCAGGTCTCGATCCGGCCTCCGGCGACGGAATACAGCATCAGGAACCCGATCGCCGCCACCGCCGCCAGCAGAAAGACCAGCGGCCAGCTCAGATAGAAAATCTTGCGCCAGCCCGACGGGGTCTGCGCGACCTGATAATCGAGATAGGACATTGCCCCCCTTTCAGGTGCGGACGCGGCCGGGGCCGCCTGATTCGGATCGCAGCAGGTGCATGGCGTTGTGGCGTTCTTCCATCGCGGCGCGTTCGCCCGATGGCACGGCATCCAGCGGCGGTAACCCGCCCGCCAGCGCGAACAGCAGGATGTCACGGGCAATCGGCGCCGCCGCCGTCGAGCCCCCGCCGCCATGCTCGACCACGACCGAGACTGCATAGCGCGGCGCATCCACCGGGGCATAGCAGACGAACAGCGCGTGATCGCGCCGGTTCCACGGCAGTTGGTCGTTGCGGATCACCCCGCGCGCGCGTTCGGCGGCGGTAATGTTGCGGACCTGGCTGGTGCCTGTCTTACCCGCCATGCGCCATTCCTCGGCAATGATGCGCGAACGCGACGCGGTGCCGCTGCCGCCATTCATCACCGCATCCATTCCCTGCCGCGCGATGCGCAGGTTCAGCGGGTTGATGTCCAGATCGGGGAAATCGGGCGCGGGCTGCTGAGCGCCGTCTATGGCGCGGACCAGACGCGGCCCGACCGCCTTGCCCGAGGCGATGCGCGCCGTCATCACCGCCAGTTGCAGAGGCGAGGCCAGCACATAGCCCTGTCCGATCGAGGCGTTCAGACTGTCGCCGATCTGCCAGTCCTGATCATAGCGGGCCTTTTTCCAGGCCCGGTCGGGCGCGATCCCCTCGGCCACGGCGGACATCGGCAAATCGTGGCGCACGCCGATGCCCAGCTTGCGCGCCATCGCCCCGATCCGGTCGATGCCGACGCGCTGCGCCAGTTCGTAATAAAACACATCGCAGCTTTGTTCCAGGCTGCGGACCGGATCCACCGTGCCATGCCCGCCGCGCCGCCAGCAGTGAAAGCGGCGGCCCCCTACTTCGGTATAGCCGGGGCAATAGAACCGCGACCCGCCATTGATCAGCCCCGATTCCAGCCCGGCCAGCAGCGTCACCATCTTGAAGGTCGAACCGGGAGGATAGACGCCCTGCACGGTCTTGTCGGCCAGGGGGCGGTGATCATGGTTCATCAGCGCCTTGTAATCGACCGAGGAAATCCCGCGCACGAATTTGTTGGGGTCAAAGCTGGGCGAGGAACAGATGGCGATCAGTTCGCCCGTCTGCACATCCATGACGACGGCGGCGGCACTTTCCTCGCCAAGGCGCTGCGCCGCATAGTTCTGCACGCGCGCATCCAGCGTAAGCTGCACGGTCGCGCCCTGTTGCCCCTCTTGCCGGCTGAGCTCGCGCATCTCGCGCCCGGCACTGTTCACCTCGACCCGCCGGGCCCCGGCCTTGCCGCGCAGCAGATCCTCCAGCTTGGCCTCGACCCCAACCTTGCCAAGCTGAAATTCCGGCAGCATCAGAACCGGGTCCGGTTCCTCGATCTTGGACAGATCGTAATCCGAAACCGGCCCGACATAGCCCAACACATGCGCCAGATCGCCCGCACGCGGATAGGCGCGCGACAGGCCGCTTTCGGGGGTGACGCCAGGCAGCGCGGGCGCGTTCACGGCAATCGAGCCAAACTGATCCCAACTGAGACGGTCGGCCAGGATGATCGGCGTGATGGCGCTGCGCCGGGAAAACTCGTCCAGCAGTTCAGCCATCCGCTCATCGCTGATCGGGATCAGCCGCGACAGGCGGCGCAGCACGGGTTCGACATCGCCGCCCGCCTCTTCGCGGGTCAGGGTGACACGATAATTCTGTTCGTTCCCGGCAATCAGCAGCCCGTTGCGGTCATGAAGCAACCCCCGCGCGGGCGGCAACAGCCGGATCTTGATCGAATTACCATCAGACAGCATCCGGTATTCATCGGCGTGATCAAGCTGCATCGACCGCAGCCGCAGCCCAAGTGCCATGACCACGCCAAATTGGATCCCGCCCAGCAGCAGCACACGCCGCCCGACGCGGCGGGTGCTTTCCTGAATATCGCGCGTGGTCTTTTTCATCGGCTGTATCTCATGCTTTCGGCTTCGGCGACGTTGATCGGGCGCAACCCGACCAGCCAGCGCGCCCCGAACACAACCAGAGGATAGCAAGCGATGGTGGCCATATATTGCAGCAGGATCTGCCCAAGCGCCGGAATGGGCGACAGAAACAGAAACAGCACCAGACGATAGGCCAGCATCATCGCTCCGGTCAGGATCGCGACGCGCAACCATTCAAGCATGAACGACTGATCGCGCCAACGCGCCTCACGCAAGCGTGCAGCCTCGCTGGCCAGCAGCACGATGGCGGTCCACAGCCCCAGCGGGCGCAACAGCAGCACATCTTCCAGCAGGAACATCGCGACAATGACCAGCGCAGGCAGGCGTTCGGGGCGGCGCAGAACCCAGGCGAACATCAGGCACAGGCCCAGATCCGGGCCGGGCCATGCTGTCATCCCCGAGGACAACGGCAGGATGCGCAGGAACAGCAGGCACAGTTCGCACAACAGAAACAGGCCCGCGCCGGTCACGATCTGCCTTGCGGGCGTCGCCATCACGGTTCCGTCCCGGTGGACAGGGGATCGCTGCCCTGTGCAGCCTCAACCGGCGATTCTGGCAGCAACGGGCCGATGAACCCATGATCGCCCGCCGTGACCAGTGCACCGGAATCGGTCAGCGTTTCCGCCGGGTGCGACCGCAGCACGCGCAGAAACTCCAGCCGACCGTAATCTGCCGCCATTCGCAGCCGCAACCGGCCATCGGCGCGCTGCGCGACCTGCCCGACCAGCAGGGCGGGCGGAAAGACGCCGCCATCGCCCGAGGTCACGACGCGGTCGCCGGGGCGGACATCGTCCGGGTTCTCGATGAAATCCAGAAACGGAAGCTGGCTGTTATCGCCGGTCAGCAGCGCGTGCAGGCCCGAGGGCTGTACCGTGACCGGAATGCGCGAGGACGGGTCGGTCAGCAGCACGACACGGCTGGTCCGCTGCCCGACGCCGGAAATCCGGCCCACCAGCCCCAGCCCGTCCATCGTGGCCCAGCCATCGACGATTCCGTCGCGCGCGCCGACATTCAGCAGCACCGCCTGCCGGAAGGCCGAGCCGCTGTCGGCCATCACCATCCCCGTCACGCTGGTCAGTGCCGGATCGATACGGACATTGTTCTGCGCCAGCAGCTTGGAATTTTCCTGCTCAAGCTGCACGGCGGCCTCTTTCCAGGCCGACATCTTCTGCAACTCGCGCCGCAATTCCTGATTCTGTTCATAGATCCGCGCATAGGACTGAAACCCCGAGATCATCTGGCTGACCTTGGCGACAGGCACCAGCGCCCATTCAAAGCTGGGAACGATCCGGTCGATCATCGCCATGCGCATCCGTTCGGCCCGCGGGCTGTCGATGCGCCAGAACAGGAACAGCGCCATCAGCACAATCGCCATCAGCGCGATCAGAACGCGCCGGATAGGGGTTGCAAAATCTGGTCCCTTGGGTGCCATTCAGGCCCTCTGCACGGGCAGTCTCAGCTTTCGTAGTCGATAACGTGGCGAAGCTGCTTTTCAAATTCCAGCGCCTTGCCGGTACCCAGCGCGACACAGCTCATTGGTTGATCGGCCAATGTGATCGACAGCCCGGTCTGTTCACGCAGCGCCAAATCCAGATCGCCCAGCATCGCCCCGCCGCCGGTCAGGATCACACCGCGATCCACGATGTCGGCGGCCAGATCGGGGGGCGTGGCCTCAAGCGCGACCATCACTGCCTCGCTGATGGCCTGCATGGGTTCGGTCAGCGCCTCGGCGATCATCGCCTGGCTGATCTCGATTTCCTTGGGGATGCCGTTCAGCAGATCGCGCCCGCGCACCATCAGCGTGGCCCCCCGCCCGTCATCGGGCATGCGCGCGGTGCCGATATTGGTCTTGATCCGTTCCGCCGTGGAATCACCGATCAGCAGGTTCTGGTTGCGGCGCAGATAGTTGATGATCGCCTCGTCCATCCGGTCGCCACCGATGCGGACGGATCGTGCATAGACGACATCGCCCAGCGACAGCACCGCGACCTCGGTTGTGCCGCCGCCGATATCGACCACCATGCTGCCGGTGGGTTCGGTAATCGGCATGCCCGCGCCAATGGCCGCCGCGATGGGTTCGGCGATCAGCCCGGCCTTGCGCGCGCCTGCGGACAGGACCGACTGGCGGATCGCGCGCTTTTCAACCGGAGTCGCGCCATGGGGCACGCAGACGATGACCTTGGGCTTGGAAAAGCTGGTCCGCTTGAACACTTTCTTGATAAAGTGCTTGATCATCTGCTCGGCGCTGTCGAAATCGGCGATGACGCCTTCGCGCATCGGGCGGATCGCCTCGATGCTGCCCGGCGTGCGGCCCAGCATCAGCTTGGCATCCTCGCCCACCGCCAGCACCTGCCGCTTACCATCCTTGACGTGATAGGCGACGACCGAAGGCTCGTTCAGGATGATGCCCTTGCCCTTGACATAGATCAGCGTGTTGGCCGTGCCGAGGTCGATTGCGATGTCGGTCGAAAACAAACCGCCGAATGCCATGCCCGTATTCCTTTCGCGCCGGTTGATCCCGGCCTGCCCGTTTCTGTGCGTTCAACAATCCCGTCCGCCGCATGGAATCGCCCGCAGCGTGGCGTTGCCCATATAAAAGAGGAAATGCCACGGCGAAAGGCCCGATACGGCCGGTTGATCGCGGTCAGGTGGCATTTATGGGCAATTTTGCGGCACCAAACCACGCCGCAAAAGGCGAACGGCCCGTAAATCCGGGCCGTCCTGTCCCGCTTAGTGCGAATACATGCTGATCTGCTTGTCATCGCGGCCCTTTTGTGCGCGCCGCACGATCAGATGGTTCAGCGCGCCGACATAGGCCTTGACGCTGGCAAGGATCGTGTCGGTATCGGCAGCCTGACCGTTGACGATGCGGCCCTCTTCTTCCATGCGCACGCTGACTGTGGCCTGTGCATCGGTTCCTTGGGTCACGGCATGAACCTGATACAGTTTCAGCCGTGCGTCATGCGGAAAAATCTGTTTCACGGCTTTGAAACAGGCATCGACGGGCCCGTCGCCCGTGGCATGGACGGTCTTTTCCTCGCCATCGACAATCATCGTCAGATCGGCGGATTGCCCGTCGCTTCCGCAGACCACACGCAGGTGCTTCACTTGCAGGTGATCGTCCTCGGTATTGGCGGCGGTGTCCTGTACCAGCGCGACGATATCCTCGTCATAAACCTCTTTCTTGCGGTCGGCCAAAGCCTTGAAGCGGACAAAGATGTCCTTCAGTTGATTGTCGCCGACCTCGTATCCCAGATCCGCCAGCTTTGACCGCAGGGCGGCGCGGCCCGAATGCTTTCCCATGGCGATATTGGTTTCGTTCAGGCCGATATCGGCAGGCTTCATGATCTCGAATGTCTCGACATTCTTCAGGACGCCGTCCTGATGGATGCCCGATTCGTGCAGAAAGGCGTTTTTGCCGACCACCGCCTTGTTGAACTGCACCGGAAAGCCCGAGACCTGGGCCACGCGGCGCGAAAGGCCCATGATCTTGGTCGTGTCGATCTCGGTGTCATAGGGCATGATGTCATGGCGCACGCGCAGGGCCATCACCACCTCTTCCAGCGCGGTGTTGCCGGCGCGTTCACCCAGGCCGTTGATCGTGCATTCGATCTGCCGCGCCCCGGCCTCGACTGCGGCCAGACTGTTCGCCGTCGCCATGCCAAGATCGTTGTGGCAATGGGTGGCAAAGATCACTTCATCCGCTCCGGGCACACGTTCCAGCAGCATGCGGATCAGATCGGCGCTTTCGCGCGGCGCGGTATAACCCACCGTGTCGGGGATGTTGATCGTCGTGGCACCGCATTTGATCGCGATCTCGACCACCCGGCACAGGTAATCATGTTCGGTCCGTGTGGCATCCATGGGCGACCATTGCACATTGTCGCACAGGTTGCGGGCATGGGTCACGGTCTGTTCGATCCGCTCGGCCATCTGGTCCATGTCCAGATTGGGAATGGCGCGATGCAGGGGCGAGGTGCCGATGAAGGTATGAATACGCGGGCGGCGGGCGTGTTTTACCGCCTCCCAGCAGCGGTCGATATCGGGGAATTGCGCGCGGGCCAGCCCGCAGATCACGCTGTTCTGCGCGCGTTTGGCGATTTCTGACACGGCGGCGAAATCGCCCTCGGACGCGATGCGAAAGCCCGCCTCGATGATGTCCACGCCCATCTCGTCCAGCATGGAGGCTATTTCCAGCTTTTCGGAATGGGACATGGTCGCACCGGGCGATTGTTCGCCGTCGCGCAGGGTGGTGTCAAAGATATAGACGCGGTTCTTGTCGCTCATGGGTCTGTCTTTCTTACGCGGATATGTCGGGGTTGCATCGGGCACTGAC